>MTBT01000241.1:0-14610 GCA_002282935.1 Microcystis sp. LSC13-02
ACTTAATAGAAGGGATTGAATCGGCTATGTTACAAGTTACTCAAAAAGATATTCGCAATTGGTTTACTCACTGTTGCTACTGTACCTCATACGCTAGAGAATTGCTATAATATAGTTTAAGAGTGAAGCAAAGCACTCATTGAAAACATGATTAACCTAGAATTCACTTAAGAAGAAAAGAACTCACTGTATTATGAAAGATTTCATCATCCCCATCCCCGGGTTCAATTTAAGATGGAAGTTCTTTAATTAAATAGTCAAAAAATACCGCACCCCAAAATTTGTCAGTTAGCAGGAATCTCGCCAAATACCTTATTAACTTATCTTCGACATTATCAAGAAGGCGGAATAGAAAAATTAAAAGAAATCAACTTCTATCGCCCTAAAAGTGAATTATAGTCTCAAAGAGAAACGCTCAAAAAATATTTTGATAAAAATCCACCAGCCACAATAAATGAAGCCGTATATAGAATAAAAAAATTGATAGGAATAAAACGAAGTCCCACCCAAGTAAGGAAATTCTTAAAATCAATGGAAATGAAATGTTTAAAAGTAGGTTCTCTTCCTCCTAAAGCTGACCCAGATGAACAAGAAGACTACAAAGAAAAAAAGCTAGAACCAAGACTAAATGAGGCTAAAGAAGGAAAAAGGGCTGTTTTCACTTTGTTATGGGAGCTTTTCTCGGTTTTGTTTGGCGTTTTGAGAGACTTTTCGTTAAGTCGCCGAGCGGGCGTAAACGCTTTAATGTTTTGGGAGCATTAAATGCGATAACTCATGAAGTTATTATGGTAACATATGACAGTTACATTACAGCAGATCAAGTCTGTGAACTCCGGTCAAAATAGCTGATTTAGGACTAATAATTCCTATCACTCTAGTATTAGATAATGCCCGCTATCAAAAATGTAAAGTTGTTGAAGAATTGGCTCTTTCTTTGTCAATAGAGCTACTCTATCTGCCGTCTTATTCGCCTAATCTAAATTTAATTGAAAGGCGGGGGAAATTGGTCAAAAAGAAATGTTTATATGGTCAATATTAGGAAAACTTTTCTGACTTTTTTTCAGCTATTTATGAATGTCTGAATGATGCCCATCTGAAACATAAAAAAGAACTGGATTCCTTGCTCACTCTACGATTTCAGAAGTTTAATAAATCCCTTAAGAAATCCTCAAGAAATCCTTTCCCCGCTCTCGTTTCTGAATTGCCAAGAATTGCGTTAGAATTAAAGAAATATTACAAGTGATTGACAAAAATGAGTAAGCCTGATATAAAAACCATTGCCCTCCAGTTAGAAAGCAGCAACTCCAAAGACCGTCTGCTGGCCCTGGCCTCCCTGCGAGAAGTGACCCCAGAGGAAGCTGTACCCTTGATCAAAAAAGTCCTTTATGATGAAATGCTGCCAGTGCGATCGATGGCTGTCTTTGCTTTGGGAGTCAAACAAACCGAGGAATGCTTTCCTATCCTAGTGGATTTGTTAGCCAATGATGCCGATTATGGCATTCGCGCCGATGCAGCGGGGGCCTTAGGTTATTTAGAAGATATTCGCGCTTTTGAACCCCTACAACGGGCTTTTTACGAAGACACACAATGGTTAGTCCGCTTTAGTGCCGCCGTCGCTTTGGGCAATTTGGGCGATATTCGGGCCAAACAGGTGTTATTATCGGCTTTAGATAGTAACGAAGCGGTTATTCAACAGGCCGCTATTGCCGCTCTTGGGGAAATCAAAGCAGTGGAAACCGTCGAGAAGCTTTTAACCTTTGTTAACTCCGATGACTGGTTAATCCGGCAGCGATTAGCGGAAGCTTTAGGCCACCTTCCGGCGGAAAAAACGATCGCAGCCTTAAAATTTTTGGTCAAGGACGAACATCCGCAAGTGCGCGAAGCGGCCCGTTTATCCTTGCAAAAATTGGCCAACGTCTAGGGATAGGATAGAATGAATAATCTATTCTTCCAGAGCGATCGATCTTTGCCTACAGCCATTCATGGACATTCAAGAATTTATTAATCTCTGTGCGGGTAAATGGTTTTCTCAGCGTACCAGTTATCAATTAGCCGCTCAAAAAGTTGCCAATAATAAAGCAGAAATCACCATCGATTTGCTGGCTGCCGATGCTGCCGATGTGGTGCAATTATGTTTAGAAAATAACTGTCAGTCCCAGACCAGTTTAGGGGGATGGAAAGCGACTTGGGATAATTCTGTAGATTATGGACAACCGAAAAAAATCAGTTCTAGCTATTTAGTTTGGCTACCTTCAGAGAATTCTTGGCAAGGAAAATTAATCAAATCGGACGGTAAATCGGCAGCGCTGGGAGAATATCGTCTCAGAAGCGATCAATCTTTAACTTTAACCATCGAGGATAATCACCATCGTATCGAGGAAAGAATCTGGTTTGCTAGTCCTAATCTGAGATTGCGTACCAGTATTATCCAGTCAGCCAATGGCGATCGCCAGACGGTTTTCTATTCGGAAATTCGCAAAATGGTTGCTTCTAAGTAGGGTTTGCGGCAAAAAGTTTTTCGGTGGGGGTAGGGTGTGGGGTGTGGGGTTTTACCAGTTTTGAGGTGGCCAATTACCTAATTTTCAGGGAAAAAGTCCCTGAATTTTCCCCCCGATCACTCCCATGTCCGTTACTTTTTGATTTCCCAACAAGGTTTTTAGATTTATTCAGCAAACCCTAAGTAGTTGCCATCTCCAATGTCTGAGGTGGGGAAGACAGGGTTAATCTTCCACCACTCCAGTCAAATCCTGCTAACGTCGGCCGCGTCTGCTGCTGCCGAAACCACTACGACTAGGGGTACGACGGGAACCGGAGGAACCGAAACTAGGAGAACGTTTGACATTATCAGATTTACCCGAATTCTTCAGGGTACTGGAACCATAACCGGAACCACTGGGTTTTGTGGTGGTTGTGGTGCTGCGATTGGGACTAGAGGAAGCATTACTGGGATAACGACGTAAATTGCCAGTAGAACGGAGAGTTTGCCGATTTTTGACTGCCGGAGGTGGACTATTATGTTTAGTCCGGTATTGATCTACTGCCTGATTATAGGTGGAACCGGAACCACCAAAACCGGTCATCACACCCCCCGGAGTATAGAGGGGAGGAACGTAATATTGAGGACGAAAGAGCAAGCTACCCAAAGCTTGACCAGCAACAGCACCGAAAAAAGGACTCCAAAAACTCGATTCTTGCCGAATCACCACGGTTTCCTGTTGTCCGGTTTGGGGATTGTTCCGCACTTCCGTGACATTGTGGACATACTCAATTTTAAAATCTTCGGTCATGTACAGGGTAGCCTGATCACCGTTGATTTCTACTGCGGTTTTTTCCCCTTTAGCAATGTTCTCCTCGGTTAATCTAGCCATTTGTAGGTTAGTGGTGCGAAAGAGGGGAGAAGTCCCCCCAGGGGTGTTTAACAGCATTAAGGTATAAGTGCCATCTCCGTCATCGTAGGTAGCTTGTTGCACCTCGTAGCGACCGCTACTAACCTGATTGGATTGTTGTCTTACACTACTGTTATTAGCTGACGGTGACTGAGTTTGATTTGACGAGGAACCACAGGCCACCGTTGTCCAACAAAGGGTAAGAATTAAAAAGATTGTCGTTACTTGGCGCAGCATAAGGGCAAAATTAAGACTATAAAGGCAGTAATTCGGGGAAGTTGAGTAATAGTTGCTCATTGGTCAATTCATCTCCCAATTGAGCAGGAGAAAAATGTACCTGAATCGCGCGCAGCCGACCTTGGTAGTGGAGGTTAATTATTGATTTTAAACCATCTTCTAGGGCCTCTCGATCGGCTAGGCTAGTTTCTAAAGCAGCGCTCTCACCCTCGAATGCTATTGTGATCATAATAACTAAGTTATCGGTGACGGGTAAAGTTAAGGGTTCCTTTTCCCCCACTTGTGAAGACACCGATTCACTTAGGTATCTGGCCGCAGAATCGGTAAACAGTTCGTTAACGTAGTCCCCCGCTTCCCCCTCATTCCAAAAAACATCGCCCTCATTAGCCACAGAAAACCAATAGAGGTTCATCTGCAGCAGATTTTGACAAATTTCTACTAAACCCTCTCCCATGACCTCCAAATCGCCTTCGGAATCGATCGCCTCCCGGCCGGTACGATTAAGAATACCGATCAGAGGTGCGATTTCTTGTCCGTAGAGATGCAAAAATAAGCGACAGACCACATAGCGAGTTTTACCCGCAAATTTCTTGAAGCGATCGCCTAAAGAACTCATAATAGACCTCTTGTAAAAATCAAAAATTGTCGTTAAGGTTAGCAGTTAGTAGTCTTGAAGTCATCAGCTTGATCAAGGTGATAAGGGCTAATTAATCGGATAAATAAAAGCTGATCAGTAGGGAGGCACAATTATTTGTAGGATGGGTTAGCGGTAGCGTAACCCATGCAGGTGTTGGGTTTCATGCTTCAACCCAACCTACCTTCAATTTGCCATTTTCTAGGCTCCTATGCCTTGATGCCCTGTTAACAGTCTATAATTAGGGTCTGCTGAAAAAGTTTTTCGGTGGTGGTAGGGTGTGGGGTGTGGGGTGTAGGGTTTTACCGATTTTCAGGTGGTCAACTACCTAATTTTCAGGGAAAAAGTACCTGAATTTTCCCCTTTATTCAGCAGACCCTAATTACTTAGAATCCTTTTGGTGTGAGCAAATGGCTGTCCAACTGCAACAAGCTTTAGTGGTTGCTTCCTATATCTTGAAACAGCGTCTAGCAGGGAAAAAGCGTTTTCCCTTAGTTTTAATGCTAGAACCTCTATTTCGCTGTAATTTAGCCTGTACTGGCTGCGGTAAGATTCAACATCCCCCGGAAATCCTCCGCAATCATCTCACCCCGGCAGAATGTTTCGCAGCGGTGGAAGAATGCGGGGTTCCGGTGGTTTCCATCCCCGGGGGCGAGCCGCTTTTGCATCCACAAATCGATGAAATTGTCAAGGGGTTAGTGGACAGAAAAAAATTCGTCTATCTCTGTACCAATGCTCTGTTATTGGAGAAAAGCCTGGATAAATTTACTCCTTCACCCTATCTTACCTTTAGCGTCCATCTGGACGGTTTAAAAGCACATCACGATCGCTGTGTGGATCGAGAGGGAGTATTCGATAAGGCAGTACAAGGGATTAAAGCGGCGAAAGCGAGAGGTTTTCGGGTTACTACTAATACCACGGTTTTTGAAGGCACAGAACCGCGAGAAATGCAGGAATTTTTCGATTTTCTCGCTACTTTGGGCATCGATGGCATGATGATTTCCCCCGGTTACAGTTATGAGTGGGCCCCTGATCAAGATAGTTTCTTGAAACGGGAGCAAACTAGAGCTTTATTCCGAGAAATTCTCTCACCTTGGAAATCAGGGCAGAAAAAGTGGAATTTTAACCATAATCCTCTCTTTCTCGATTTTCTCATCGGTGAACAAGACTATGAATGCACTCCTTGGGGTAGTCCTAGCTATAGTCTTTTAGGATGGCAAAAACCCTGTTATCTGCTCAACGAAGGTCATTACAAAAGCTTTCGGGAACTTTTAGCAGAAACCAATTGGGATAACTACGGTCGGGCCAGTGGCAATCCTCAATGTGCCGATTGTATGGTACATTGCGGCTACGAACCGACCGCGGCCATGGCAGCTTTTAAACTGGCTAATATGGGACGTGCCATGCAGAGTCTCATCGGAGTCTAGTCCTAAACTGATTCTAACCAGACGGCGGGGACTTGACTAGGGCGATCGGGTAATTGCATCCATCCCATTTCGCACAGACGAATTACCGAACTTAATTTTTCTACCAAAGCGGGATCGAAACGAATCCCGCTATAATTTTGACAGCGCTCTAGGGACTCTCCTAAATCTAGAGCTAGTCGGTCGCCTCGCGGTTGAGTTAATTCCTGAAAATAGGCTGATAATCCTAAAATTCTCGACTCTAGGCTGATTTCTTCCCCTTTTAAGCCGTTGGGAACACCGCTACCATCCCAGTATTCAAACTCATGGTAAATAATCTGTTGAATTGGGGCTAATTCGGGCATAGTGGCGAGTAATTGTGCGCCTAACACCGATCTATCCCGCCAAAATAACGCATTTGCTCCCTCTAACTGACTGGCACGCTGTCTAAAAACTTCGATCGGAGCCTCCGCTAGACCGATGCGGTATAATAAACCGGCTAATCGTAAGCGTCGCAATCTCAGGGTGGGTAAATCGAGCAATTGTCCCAACATTTCCGCTAAAGCGGCCACCTGTAGGGAAGCAAGGGGATTATCAATATCTCTTTCATCGACCTTTTGAGCCATTCTTAGAAAAGCTTGCAGTTTATTAGCGGCTAAATTTTTATTTAAACGGGATGCTTGTCCTTCTAAGTCGCTTAATTCTCGCGTTTGTCTGCTGACGGTGACTAACTGCTGTTGACTGGTTTGCAGATAGGTGACAATGCGAGAGACTACTCCCGTTAAATCCGTGGGAATGGGATTAATATTTTGACTAATTTCCTGCTGTTGTCTGCTTAAATCGGCCGCTAGACTGGGATTATAGGGATGCAGACGCTCAATTAAGATCCTAGCGGCTTTTTCGACTAAATCGCGATCGAATGTCCATAAACCGTAGAATTTTCGCTCCGTGTCTATTTGGGGTTGACTATCGGACCGGTATTCTTCCGGGGATAACTCATGACAGAGTACCATGGAGGCGTAATCGGGGGAAAGAATGATTAAATTCCACTCATTAACCAAACTATCGCTATTATCTAAGTTGACTAGCGAAACATTCTCTAAACTGCCGGTTTTATGCTCAGAAAAACCACTATCGGCCACGGCAGCGATCGCAATATGACGAGAAGAGCGAGCGATATCTAAATAGCGCTCTGCTTCCTGTAAATACCATTTACCCTGTTGAAAGGTGACTAAGACCAGTGGTTTATTTGTACTATCTGAGCTGCTAGTTTGCAAGATATGATCTTCAAGAGCATGACAGAGGGCCACAAGGGTATTCTTAAAATAGACCCCGTAACTGCTGGGTAATCGTCCCGATGAAGCTCTTTTTAACTGTTGTAAGCTGGATTCTACGGTCATAATTTCCGAATATTAGGGGGTTGGGGAAATGGGGAGAAGGGAGAGGGGAGAGGGGAGAGGGGAGAATAAATAAAAGCAATCTCCTGTCTCCTGTCTCCTGACGACCGGCTCCTGACTGCCTCAAAGGGGTTTATTCTACCACCCAGGGAGTGATTGCGGGAGTCCAATTAGCTAATTCTGCATCGCTAAACCAGAGACTAACTTCATCTTTGGCGGTATCTGGACCATCGGACCCATGGATAAGATTGCGTCCGACACTAATGCCAAAATCACCGCGAATCGTACCCGGTTCAGCATTGAGGGGATTAGTGGCACCAATAATTTTTCTAGCGGAGGCAATTACTCCTTCTCCTTGCCAAACCATGGCCACCACGGGGGAGGAGGTAATAAAATCGACTAACGAACGGAAAAAGGGTCTTTCCTTATGAACAGCGTAGTGTTTTTCCGCTAATTCGCTAGAAACCTGCATCATTTTCAACCCAACCAGCGTAAAACCTTTAGTTTCAAAGCGTTGAATAATTTCCCCCACCAGATTGCGCTGCACACCGTCGGGTTTAATCATTAAGAAAGTGCGTTCCATACTGCCTCTTAAAATTTAGTCATCGAAAAATTGCGTCCGAAACCCAGATTAACCCGGAATGGCATCCTAGAGAATGGCAGAGTTTTCGCTTAAATTGCTGAGTTAGCTTGCTGTCCGATTTAGGGTTTGCGGCAAAAAGTTTTTCGTGGGTGTAGGGTGTGGGGTGTAGGGTTTTAACCATTTTGAGGGGGTCAATTACCTAATTTTCAGGGAAAAAGTCCCTGAATTTTCCCCCCAATCACTCCCATCGCTGGCACTTTTGGATTGACAAAAAGTCTAAAAGTCTTATCGAACAATGTTTTTAGATTTATTCAGCAACCTCTAATTAATCTTCTATTAATATAACTTCGGTTGACGGAATTGATAAACATCAGCGATCACCTCTACCAAACCATTAGCAACGGATTCTAATAATCGATCGCCTTTTTCTTTACTTGCATTAGTAGCATCTCCCATCACTCCACTTTTAGTTAATTCCTTAGTTAACCAAGCAAAGGGTAATTTTCCCTCCATAGTTAACAAACTATTTTCTGGCAAACCTTGAGGATATTCTCGGACGGCCCGCTCAATTTTTACCTGTTCTGGCAGTAATGATAACATAATGCTAGTTTCCACATCTCCTGCATGAATACCGTATTCTAATTCATATTCCGAGAATAATGCAGCCGCATTGTGGGGAACTCGCCAAGTGAAAAAAGGAAATACTAAAAAATCGGGATATTGTTGATGAATATCCCTAGCGGCAATTTCCATAACTTGCGGTTGCCCGCCGTGGGAGTTCATTAATACTAACTTGCGAAAACCCGAACGATAGAGACTTTCAGCTATCTCTTGAATGAGGGTTAATAAGGTTGCTGCCGAGAGGGTAATCGTGCCGGGGAAAGACCAATGTTCGTTAGATTTTCCGTAGTAGAGACAGGGTAAAGCGAAAGCGGCGATGTTTGTATCTAATTTCTCGAAAGCTTTGCCTAAAACCCCTAAACTAATGGCAGCATCGACGGCAATAGGTAGATGGGGTCCGTGTTGTTCGATCGCACCGATGGGTTGAATAATTACCACATTTTCCTTATCCGGCATTGAATCTATATCTGTCCAAGTAAGATAGGGAAAATAACGATGTGGGGGAATAAAACCGTGCATCATAATTTTATTGGGGGTGAGGGATTATGGTTAGAGGAAAAATTACTGTTTATGTTGTAATTTTATCACTAATTCTTGGCAAGGTTGCCAATCGTCTTTATATAGCATTTATCTTAATGGTGAGGTACGAATTCTCTGGTTTTAGGGAACAGGCAACAGTAGCCAGTCGTCTGGGGATGATACCAAATTAGGTTACACTTCATCTTTATGAGAGCGGAATTTCCGTTCTGCTTGATTTTCTCGGAATACTGAACAGTCGCTTTGTCAATGCGGGTCGTCTGAAAAGAGCCGGTCAAGAATCTCTCAGTCACGAAACCATCTATCAAATGATCTATCAGAACTATCGAGATTGTGGAGAGCATCAAGAATACCTAGGCGGCCAGACGAGGAAAAAGAAAGAGTCGAAGCGGGGGGAAAAGTAAAAGTAAGCGTGGCGCGATTCCGGAGCGTGGCAGGATTGGCCAAGAACAAAACCGCATCGGAAATCAACCCTTGTCACCGAAAAACTTTTCCAAGAGATTCCCCCTGACAAAAGAAAAACCGACCCTTGTGACAAGGTCAAAGAATTTTGTGGACATCAAGAGTCTCGTGAAGAAACTAGGAGCAGATTTTTATTTTACTACTCCTTATCATTCTTGGGAAAGAGGATTAAACGCAGGGTAAGAGTATCTTAAATCCTTGACAAAATGAACTTTATCTGGTTTTCTTCCCCATACCCCACACCCCAACAAACTTTTTGCCGCAAAGCCTATGTAACCCTAAAGTTTTATTTACCTTCTCCTACTACAGATTGATAAAATCTTTCTAGACTTTCTACAGAGGTTCGATCGTTAAATACTGTATCGATATTCACTTTAGTATAATCTTTGATTGTTTGTCGCCATTGATTATCTAAACCTAAACGGATAGCAATTTCAATATAGTGATTTTTATCCGTAGCAATTGTCTCGGTTATGCCTAATTTTTTCAAGATAGCATAGGAATGTCGTCCGCGCATAAATTCCCCCGGACAGGTAACCACTGGCAGCTGACAGGCAATGGCTTCGAGGGTGGTATTTCCTCCCGACCAACTTAAGTTATCTAAATAGATGTCTGCTAATAAATTAAGCTGAAAATAATCATTTTGTTCTAGCTGTGGCATCATTACCCCATAATCTTGCCAATTGAGTCCATACTTATTAAAAGCTTGACTTAATCTCGACTGAAAGCAATGGGTCACAAATTCGCTACGATGGCAGATAAAAATAAATTGGCTGTTGGGAACTTGTCGAGCAATTCTAGGAAAAATTTCGTCATTACCAATATCTAAATAAACCAGAATATGTAACTGAGTTATCTAAAATATGTTGGGCAATTCTTTCCATATTAACTAAATTATCAAACTGATAAAAATAATCACTTTGCTCTTGATATTCTCTCGTAAAATTATCGAAAGTGTTATTAATGTCTATTCCATAACAATAAATTTCAAATTGTTCTCGATTTCGCCACTGCAACCATCCTTGAAACAGTTTCGCTACCGTGTGATGACGCAAGTGAGCAGAAATATAGCCAAGGCGAATTTTTCCCATAGGCATGGTTAGGTTTTTCACCCAATTAGGAAAGTTAACCGAGGCTATTTTATAAACTAATTTTCCATATTTTTTTTGTACTTCTAAATCATTTTTAGCCTGATATTGAAGATAAAAATTAGTTCTTAATCCAATACTTTTCCAAGCATCCTGTTGTTGATTAGTAGAGGTTAAATCAAGATTGGACAAGATATTATCTAACCGTTTCTCGTAGTTTGATCGATATAGCATAATATCTGCTTGAGTTGGGTAAACTATCGGCATTAACCGCATTAATTCTAACTTCAGAGATAGGTGATCGGGAAGATACTCTAAAGCTGATTTAATTGCTTGAATTGCCACCTTGATCGGATAATTATTTTGTAGTAACCAAATTAGGCGCAAATGGAAATCAATATTTTTTGGATGATAGCTAATGCCTTTTTTATACACTTCCAAAGCCTGTTTTTCTCCTTTGATTATGAGATGGCAATGGGCGCAATTTAAATAAAAGTTGCTATCTTCTACTTTAATTGCTAATAATTTTTGATAATAGTTTAGTGCTAATTGATAGAGTTTTCTTTGATAAAAATAATTACCTGAGTAAATATCGGCAATTTGTTGGTCAGCTTGCAGGATTTCCCAAAGGGAGAGATTTTGACTAATTTCTCGTCTATCTCCTGCCAGTTGTTGGGCAGTTTTATAAGCATTTTTTGCTTCTGTCCAAGCTTGTTTAACTAAATAGACATTGCCTAAATTGATATAAAAAGGATAAAAATCCGCTTGGCTATTAATTCCCTGCTGATAGAATTTTTCGGCTGACTCTAGCTGACCTAATCGATAAAATAAATTGCCCAGTTTATTATGAGCATCGACAAAATTAGCATTGAGATTGATCGCTTTCTGATAAGCTGATAAAGCTATATCTAAACGTGATTGTTTTTCTAGCACCCTAGCCATGGTATAATGATATAAGGCTTGATTTTCCTCTAATTCTATGGCTCGTGCTAAACAGTTAAAAGATTCTGTTAGTCGGTTAATTATATAGTATAAGTATCCTAAATCGTGCCAGATGTAAGCTAATTGTTCACGCCAAGATAAAATTCTTAAGTAAAAGTCCTCAGCTAAAGTATATTCTTGCCGATTAATTGCCTCTTGCACCTCTTGAAGACAGGAGTTTATCACCGTCAGGGCATAATTTTCTATTTCTTCATCCCCTTCTATTTCTTCTAATTCTAGCCACTGGAGATAGATTAATTTAGCTTTGGCAAACTGCCAGCAATCGAGATTTCTAATTATCTCTTTTTTGAGGAGCATAATTAAATCTTGACTAGACTCTGATTGTAATAGCCAAAATAACCAAATTTCTTGCGCTGTTGCTTGCTGCTCTAGCAGCAGATAAGCTAATCCCAGATAGGGATAATAATCAGTCACTTGCGGATGAACCGCGAGTGCTTGTTGACAAAATAACAATAATTGATTATAGTCTCCCGATGCTAACATTAACTCGATCGCTTGTTGGTTATCACTGTTGATCATTATCTTTGACTCTCGTTGCTCTAATTCCACAATACCCTCGATCGAGCTTCGGGTAACATCTTGGACTTATTGAACTTAAATAGCGATAGATTTAGGGATTTATTGGCTCTATTAAGGCAGAAAATCCTTATTCTACCCTGATTTTCCACTATCTACCGCCCTAGCTGGACAAATAATTTCTCGTGCAGATAAGAATTATTCTCAATAGCTGTATAATGGGAAAAGACAAGCCAAGAATCTAGCAATGAACGATAAAATAACCCGTAGAGTCTTTCTAGGCGCAGGAACAGCCACCTTAGCGGTAGCAGTGGGTCAATTAGGGAAAATAAACGAAGTTTCCGCTCAAACTAAACAATTAAACCTCTATTCCTCCCGTCACTACAACACCGACCGACGATTGTATGACAACTTCACCCGACAAACGGGAATAAAAATTAACCTCGTGGAAGGGGAAGCAGACCCATTAATCGAACGGATTAAAAGCGAAGGCAGCAATAGTCCTGCCGATATACTCCTGACGGTAGATGCGGGGAGACTATGGCGCGCCGACCAACAGGGAATTTTTGCCCCCGTCAATTCCCGCATTCTCACCCAAAGAATTCCTGCTAATTTGCGTCATCCCAAAGGTCACTGGTTTGGGTTTAGTAAACGCTTGCGGGTAATTATGTACAACAAAGACAGAGTTAACCCCAGAGAAATCGATTCCTATGCAGATTTAACCAATCCCAAATGGAGAGGAAAAGTCGTCACCCGGTCATCCAGTAACATCTATAGTCAATCTTTTACCGCTTGGTTAATCGACATCCAAGGGGAAACGGCCGCAGAAAAATGGTGTCGGGGATTAGTGGCTAATTTTGCCCGTCCACCCCAGGGTAATGATAAGGCACAAATCGAAGCTGTAGCCGCAGGAATTGCCGATTTAGCCCTAGCTAACACCTATTACTTAGCGGGGTATGCCGAAGAAAAAGACCCCGCTAAACGGGCAATTTATGACCAAGTAGGCGTAATTTTCCCCGAGCAAGCAGGCCGCGGCGCTCACGTTAATATTAGCGGTGGTGGTTTAATTAAAACCGCTCCCAATCGAGAATCGGCAATTAAATTTTTAGAGTATCTTTCTAGCAATGAAGCACAGAACTTTTTTGCTAAGGGTAATCGAGAATATCCCGTCGTTCCAGGGGTTGCTTTAGACCCTTTCCTGGCAAAACTCGGACGCGGTAAAGAAGATACCGTTAGCGTGGCTAATTATGGTCCTAATTTAGCCAAAGCAGTACAGGTAATGAATCGCGCCGGTTGGAAATAAGTTCTCGGTTATCAGTTATCAGTTATCAGTTATCAGTTATCAGTTATCAGTTATCAGTTATCAGTTATCAGTTATCAGTTATCAGTTATCAGTTATAAGTCCCGGTTCTTCGTTACTTGTTATGGTTCGATAGGGTGGCATAAATCGACTAAATCCTTATCTGGCGAGAGATTTAATTGATTAGTTCGCTCTAATCCCTTATAACCCTCGTCGATTGCATAACACAAACCGAAGAACCTAAGTCCCAATAGCTAAAAGCTGATTTAAGATATGAATCTTCTTGTGTGTGGTTTTTAAAACCCAGAACCAAAATAACTTTTGGATACGATGCACACTTGGCATTCATACCTCGATTCAGCAACGCCACTGATGACTGATTACTATTCACTGATGATTGCTATGTTAAGGCAATTGAAATAAAACCGAGAGATTATTAGCTGGCATAGGAATTACTTCTAACAATTGTAAACCTCGATCGCTCGCTTCTTGCACCACATCTTCTAAATTCCTAACTCCCCAAGCAGAGTTTTGAGAACGGAGAGAAAAATCAAAGCTTTCGTTACTAGGAGAAGTATGTTTTCCCTGTCGTTTATAGGGACCATAAAGATAGAGAATTCCCCCCGAACTGAGAATGCGACTCGCTCCCGTCATTAAAGCTAAACAAGCGGACCAAGGAGCGATATGAATCATATTAATATTAACAATGGCATTAATAACGATATTTTCCGTCTCTACAGCCCAAACTGACTGATGAACATCGATAAATAGGGGGCGATCGAGATTAGAACTAGGACAATAATCGCACCAACTGCGAATACTATCTAGAGCCAGAGGGTTACAATCCGAGGGAATCCAACGACAAGGAGCAAGACGAGGAGCAAAAAAAACAGCGTGTTCACCCGTGCCGCTAGATATTTCTAAGATATTCCCAGTCTTCGGTAAAAATTGGCTGAGAACTTCTAAAATCGGCTGACGATTGCGTTCTGTTGCCGGAGCGTATTGACGTAAATCAGACATAATTAGGGTTTGCGGCAAAAAGTTTCTCGTCGGGGCAGGGTGTAGGGTGTAGGGTTTTACCCATTTTCATAGCCCGGACTCCTTGATTTTTTTATTCGCCTTGGCTGCTTATCTTCCCAGATTATTTTCTGCAAGCGTTCGACGGTTTCTGGTGCAAAAAAAACGCTCTCCTGTTTCTACACGAACTCTGGCGGGAACATTTTCGATAATTTTGAGTAAAGAGCGAGAGGGATAGCTACAATGGATGTGTAAGGCTTTTGAGAATGTCCCGATCAGAACAGAATCGGCTTAATTCTTCTGAGAACATCCTGGAGCAACTGTTCTGGACACTTACCGTTGACATCCTCGCCGCCGTAAAACGGACGGCGATTCCTCACCACGCCACTTTTTTAGGGTGGTCGCTGAACGGGGTTGACGCTTCACC
>MTBT01000241.1:14673-15870 GCA_002282935.1 Microcystis sp. LSC13-02
AAGGTTCAGTTTTTAGCTTGGTTATCGCTTTTTCCATTGTAGCTTAAAGCCGTCCTAAAAGGACGGGGTTTTAACCCAAATTTTCGATAAAGCTCGCTTTTCTCGCTCGGAAGTCCAACGATCGCAGTTGATCTACCATGATAACTCCTGTCACCGCCTCTCCATCTGGAATCTTGACGTAGAAAGGGTTCTGGCGTTGCGTATTGCTCACCGGGCAGACAAAGGCAAAACCAATCTTGCGATTAAAATCAATATGGCTTACCACCAGTGCTGGACGATTACCCATTTGCTCATGCCCAATTTGTGGGTCAAAGCTCAACTGCAGGAAATCTCGACGTTCTGGAATGTATGTCACCAAACCTCCTCTCCCATTGGCCGTCCCCAATCCACTTCCGGCTCAGGTGATTCAACAACCTCAGCCAGTAGTTCTTCTAGGCTTAACTCAGGCAAGGCTTGAATTAGCTCAATTACTAGCTTTCCGTTTTCCACAGAACATTCAACAACGTCATTAGGATTGAGGTTCAGTTCCTCCACCGCATACTTGGGAATCCGAATCGCTAAAGAATTACCCCAGCGTCCAATCTGCGACTTCATGATCCCACCTCGAATTCGTTAGATATTCAAAGTATATCAAAACTCTGGCTTGCCAAAAAAATTGATCGAGTTTAGAGGAATTATGCGATCGCCGGCTGTTAGTCTAAACTCCAGTTCCTAACTGAACGTCCAGATTGTGAACCAACCTAGAGTGATGGGAGAGGCACTCAACAATTTAGGGAATATTTGTGCTGATTTAGGGGAATACCGACAAGCGATCGCATTTTATGAACAGGGTTTACGGCTGGGATTGATTATCCCTAGCGGGTAGAAGTTCGATACCGATCGACTCTGACCCCGGTTGGAAAGTGAAAGTATCGGCGGTTATACTGGGATTAAAATTCCAGTCGGATAATATTGCCGTGTACTGGGGTGAACCGGGTAGAGTTTTATAGGTAATAATCGCTTTCCTCAGTAGGGGGGTGGCATCTTGCGTGACCCAGATTTGATAATCGCGATCGCTACCGATCAGCAGCAGGTGATACATCGGTTCGTGGTTGACCATGTCTTTGCCGTTGACATCCTCGCCGCCGTAAAACGGACGGCGATTCCTCACCACGCCACTTTTTTAGGGTGGTCGCGTCAATGGGGTTGACGCAGATA
>MTBT01000242.1 GCA_002282935.1 Microcystis sp. LSC13-02
TGTCTGTTTGTTTTGATCAATATCCGACTTTAACTGATGAGCTTTCCTCTGTCAAGCTTTTCAGGTGATGCACTTCAGACTTGAATCGGCGGCTCGTTTTTTTGAATCGTAAAAATAATCCGACAATCATATCCACAAGAACAAGCCTTTAGTCCATCATGCTCACCCTTTAGGCGATGGGTCATCAAATTGGGCGCAAAGACATCCTCCCTCATTTGCAGTAACGTTTTTTCAACTTGTCGCTGTAATGCCGCGTTACGCTGGACAAATTTTTTAAAAGATCGCTTAAACCTAGTCGTTAAAATTAACTCTCTCACGAATCCTCGTCGCTTTCTAGGTAACAACGTAATTCTGAGATAACTTCTTCTGCTGACATTGCTTTTAAATTCCCTGTTCGGTACTCTGCCAACGCCTCACGACATTCCTCCATAATTTCTCGTCTTCTGACTTCCACTAACCGCTTTTTGACAATATCAGCCAATAATTCTTGCTGTTCTCTAGGTAATTGACTGACTACCTCTAACGCATTTTCAAACGTAATCATCTTGACTCCTGATGGCAATTTGATCTCTCACTTCAGTATAAGTCCAAATTTAAGAATCCGAAAGCACAGTCGAATTTGGGAGAAACAATCACTTTTTTCTGACTGATCAGGTGTTTCAAGTCCCCTCTCTAAAGGGACGATCGCGGTTTAGATTCTGGGGAAGAGGCGATCATTAGTATTGCTTAGATGTTAAGTTGGTAATCAGACTATAATCAACAAATGAATAGA
The DNA here is from genome assembly GCA_002282935.1 of Microcystis sp. LSC13-02. Taxonomy (GTDB): domain Bacteria; phylum Cyanobacteriota; class Cyanobacteriia; order Cyanobacteriales; family Microcystaceae; genus Microcystis. Next base: position 773 of record MTBT01000242.1, read on the forward strand.
AAACAGCGAAAAACCTATGATTCTATTTTTGTTGATCCCATCCGCCGTAACATCTTTTGGGATGATATAGCGGTATTCGCTTGAGTGAGATACAGACAAAGTCTTGCCTAGACTGACTCATAGCCTGTTGCACTATACCTCATTCGACTGCATACCGCTATAAGGTGATGGCTCAAGAGTGGGATTTGATCTTAATGAAATTTCCCTTAATATTCATTCCCCGCACCCCCAAAAGGAACTAAAAAGATACCCAATTAAAGCTATTCGTAAATTTTTAATTAAAGCAGGAGTAAACTAATGCAATACAAAGGCTATGAAGCTGTGATTGAATATGATGCCAGCGATCGCTTATTTTTTGGTCGTGTCATTAATATAGAAGATATTATTGTTTTTGATGGTCTTTCCGTTGATGAGCTAGAACAGGCTTTTCAAACCGTCATTGAACAATATTTAACGGATTGTCAAACCCTTAATAAAATCCCTACACCACCAACTTATTCCTTTGATGAGGCGACTACGACGGTAATAAATTAACTAATAGGTCTTTTTAAGTTTCGTAGGTTGACTTATGATATAATTGCTTCTATCAATCTCATTGCTTAAACATGAATTCTGTAGAGAGATATATAAAATCTCCTACCCCATTTATGGTTCATAACTGGGAAAAATTGCTACCTGATTGGCAAGTTCCTCCGCAAACTATCGTAATTGTCTTGATTAATTCTCAATTTCCTTTAGACGAAGAAGGAGAATTAATTGAACAGGAAAAAGATCGCCTACTTAAGCAATTTATGCAATGGGGTCAATCTTTCCATCTTATGAGTCAAAAACAAGGCTTCTTAACAGAAATCATTTGTCCTAAAGAAGGAATACCTCAATACTCAAAAAAAGGCGATGCTCATTTTGATTTGGTTGCCACGGTTCATCATTCATTGGGATTTAATTTTTCGACAGTTAGAGGCTGTAAAACTCTGCTGCATCCAAGATGGCATACTGCTGTCTATCCCGGACTTTTCTTGTCTGGGACGACAGCAGTAGCAGTTGAGTCAATTTTGACAGCAATTATGATTGGTGAAGCCGATATTTGACGAAATTGTCCCAAAAATTTGGCTAGTGACTAATAGCCATTTTTAAGCTTGCACTATCTTAGTTCGATGGGAACGACCGCGCCACCAAGCGAGTAGGGTACTAGCGATAAAAATACTCGAATAGGCCCCAGCTACGAAACCGATAATTAAAGCTAGGGCAAAATATTTTAAGGTGGTGCCACCAAAGAGAAAAATCGCCACCAGAGGCAATAAAGTGGTCAGGGTGGTATTAATCGAACGAGCTAGGGTTTGACTCACCGCATTATCGACAATTTCATCCACCGATAGTTCAGGAGTTTGGGCGAAATTTTCCCGCACGCGATCATAAATTACCACTGTGTCGTTAACAGAAAAGCCCACAATTGTCAAGAGGGAAACCAAAAATAAACTATCCACTTCTACCCCCGCAATTAAGCCTAAAACCGCAAATACGCCCACGGTAATTAGAACGTCATGAAAGAGGGCGACAATGGCAAAAAAAGCGTAATCCCGTTGAAAACGAAAGCTTAGATAGACGGCAATGCCGAAGAAGGAAACTAATAGGGCCAAAAATCCCGACCTAAATAATTCTTGACCGATGGTGGGACCGACGGTATCGATTTGACTGGTTTCGGGGTCAAAGGTGCCGATTTTCTGATTTAAGGTGTCGAGTAATTTTGTTCTCTGTTCTTCTACGAGGGTTTTCGTCCGCACTGATAAAGTATATTTATCCAAAACCTGCACACTACTGTTACTCAATCCCTCCTCGTCTAAAATCACTTGCACTTCGGCAGTAGTTAAGGGTTTCTCACAGTTATTCTTTTTGGCACAGGCTAATTCTATCTGAATTCTCGTGCCACCAACAAAATCTAAACTCGGTCGCAAAGGCGCTTGAATAGTGAACCAAGAAATTACCATGGCCAAAATACTACCAATCGTCAGCAAGGCCGAGACTGTCCACCAAAAATTACGCTGTTTTGTAACACTAAATGCCATATTGATTAAGTGAAAAGTAAAAAAGGAGACAGGAGTAGGGAGATTTTTCAGTTTATTGGTTTGCTGGTAAATTAGGGCAGAAAAGTTGGGGTTTTTGACGGACGCTGGGGACGTTTAACACGGTGATTAACAGGAGCGTGCGACTACAGGTTAAAGCGGTAAACATACTCACAGCTACCCCAATGGCTAAAGTTAAGGCAAAACCTTTGACTAATCCCGAACCCAACCAAAATAAGGCACCACAGGCGATTAAAGTAGTGACATTACTATCAAGAATACTGGAAAAAGCCCGGTAAAATCCCGACTCTACCGCCCGAAATAAAGATTTTCCGGCCCTTAATTCTTCCCGGGTGCGCTCAAAAATCAGTACATTTGCATCAACAGCCATGCCGATACTGAGGATAAATCCAGCAATACCGGGTAAGGTCATCGTGACTCCCACTAAGGCAAAAGCCCCCAGAGAGAGTATAGTATAGATAATCAGGGAAATATCAGCGATGACACCGGGTAAACGGTAATAAACCGCCATGAAGATTAAAACTAACAGTAAACCCACTAAACCAGCGTAGATACTGCGACGGATGCTATCTTGGCCTAAAGTTGCCCCAACGGTGCGAATTTCTTCGACTTTGACGGGAAAAGGGAGGGAACCACCGCGCAATTGAATCGCTAGATCGTTGGCAGTTTCGGCGGTAAAATTACCGGTAATCACGGCCCGGCCTCCTGTAATTCCCGTTTGGGCAAACTGCACATCAACCACCGGGGCGCTAATTAATTCATTATCGAGGAAAATCCCAATACTGCGACCAGTACCTGCAATCACTTTAGTCAGTTCGGCAAATTTATTGCCCCCTTCCGAGTCGAAGGTAATGGCCACTTCCCAGTTAGTGCCTTGGGTGGAACTAATAGTGGCATTTTGCAGATTTTTTCCAGTTAAGTCCACCGATTCAAATAGATTTAAAATTGCCTGTTTAGATTTTTGCAGAGATTGTTCTAGTTCGGCAATTTTAGCGGCATTTTCGGGTTTATTCTCGGCTTTGAGGGCGGCTAATTCCGCTTTTTTTTGTTGAAAAATTGAGTATTCAGCCCGAAATTCTCCTTCTGTACCTTGTTTTTGCTGACGAAATTCTAATTGGGCCTGAACATTTAAGTTTCTCTCAGCTTCTTTGGGATTTGTGACCCCAGGTAGTTGCACGATTACCTGATTTTTACTGTCCACAGTCTGCACTAATGATTCAGAAACACCGAGGGCATTAACGCGGTTTTCAATCACATTTTGTACCGCTTTTAAATCATTAGGTTGAATGGTTTTTACGGTTTCGGTGGGTTTAACTTGGATCGTTAATTGACTACCACCGCGCAGGTCTAAACCTAATTGTAGGGGTAACTTAATCAGGATGAAGATCGAGGCAACAACTAGGCCGATGATCAGTAACAATAACCAATTTTGTCTCTGCATAACTTCGGTATCAAAAGGAGAATTTGTTAAATGCGATCGCTGACCATTTTCTGGACAGCTTCGACAATTTGATTAGGTTGAATAATCGTCAATCTTTCTAGATTACCGTTATAAGGTGTCGGTATATCTTGGGAAGATAATCTTAACACAGGGGCATCTAATTCATCGAATAACTGCTCATTAATTAAAGCAATTAACTCGGAAGCAATTCCTGCCGTTTTCATACATTCTTCCACGATAATCACCTTGTGAGTCTTGCGAATCGAAGCGGCGATCGTCTCCATATCAAAGGGTTTCAGGGAAATTAAATCGATAATTTCTGGATCGTAGCCATCTTTTTCTAACTGTTTTAATGCCTGTAAACAGTGATGACGCATCCGCGAATAGGTGAGAATGGTGATATCTTCTCCCTGGCGAACGATTTCCGCTTTATCTAGGGGTAAAAGATACTCGGTATCAGGTAAATTTTCCTTGAGATTATAGAGAAGAACGTGTTCAAAGAAAAGCACGGGGTTATTATCTCTAATCGCCGATTTTAATAAACCTTTGGCGTTGTAAGGAGTGGAACAAGCGACAATTTTTAGTCCGGGTACTGCGTGAAAATAGGCCTCTAAACGTTGGGAATGTTCCGCACCTAATTGTCTCCCCACACCCCCCGGACCGCGGATAACCATGGGGATTTTAAAATTACCGCCAGAAGTATAACGTAACATCCCGGCATTGTTGGCAATTTGGTTAAAGGCAAGGAGAAGAAAACCCATATTCATGCCTTCAATAATCGGACGCAATCCCGTCATGGCTGCCCCCACTGCCATGCCCGTAAAACTATTTTCAGCGATGGGAGTATCTAAAACCCTTAAATCGCCATATTTTTTGTAGAGATCTTTGGTAACTTTGTAGGAACCGCCGTAATGACCCACATCTTCACCTAAAACAAATACTGTCTGGTCGCGGCCCATTTCCTCATCGATCGCCTGTCGCAAAGCATTAAATAATAGGGTTTCTGCCATATCAAGTCCCCGCTTACAATTCGGTCATCTTATCACTAAACTTATTATCTTACCCCTTTTCTGTCCCGAGGGAATAGGAAGTGGGGAAGTGGGGAGAGGGAATTATGACTATAGATAATAGTCTATTCTAGTTACCGACAATCGGCCAGCAAAGAACTAAGATCAAGATCAAGCAATCCCCTACCGTTAAAGCTGATGAAATTACCCCGTCTTGCCGCTTTAATCATTGGTCTGAGCTTTATTTTCGGATTAATGTTGTGGTTAGTCAACTCTATCTATCGTCTTTACATCCAGATCGCCTTTACCGCTCCTATCTTAGCTAATATTCTGCTTTTGCTCATTATCGGACTGCTGGGCTTGCTGATCTACATTCTTTTATACTACTTTTACCTGCTGCCCCAGCGCCAAAAAAGTCGCCGCGGGTTGCATTCTTCCTCCCGTCCACCCCTAAAATTACCGGTAGAAAAAACCGAGGCCGCCGGGGAAACCTTAAAAGCTATCCGGCAACAAGTGGAGCAAATTCAAGATAAAGTAACCCAACAGGTTTTTGTTAAGCGTTCCCAAGAAATTGAGCGAAGTTTAGCCAGAAAAGAAGTTAAAATCATCGTTTTTGGCACAGGATCGGCGGGAAAAACCTCTCTAATTAACGCTCTCATCGGTCAAATGGTGGGCAATGTGGAGGCAACCATGGGAACCACGGAAAAAGGGGAAACCTATAGTTTAAAAATGAAAGGTGTGAATCGGGAAATTCAAATTACCGATACCCCCGGCATTCTCGAAATTGGTGCAGCCGGAGGTGAAAGGGAACAGTTAGCGCGACAATTAGCCACGGAAGCAGATTTACTTTTATTTGTCATTGATAACGATATTCGACAATCGGAATACGCCCCTTTATTGCGTTTAATTGATATGGGGAAACGTTCTCTCTTAGTCTTTAATAAAATCGATCTCTATAGCGATGAAGATCGAGACATTATTTTAAAACAATTACGAGAACGTCTTAAAGGAGTGGTCCTTTCCGCCGATATTATTGCCGTTGCCGCTAATCCCCAACCTGTGCATTTAACCGGGGGACAAATGATCACACCAGAACCAGATATTTTAGCTTTAATTAAACGTTTGGCTTCAGTTTTACGGGCCGAAGGGGAGGATTTAGTGGCGGATAATATCCTCTTACAATCCCAAAGATTAGGAGAAGAAGCTAGGAAAATTATTGATCGCCAACGTCGTCGCCAAGCTGATAAAATTATCGATCGCTATCAGTGGATCGGTGCGGGAGTGATTGCAGTGACTCCCTTACCAGTGTTCGATCTGTTAGCAACGGCGGCGGTTAATGCTCAAATGGTCAGGGAAATTGGTCAAGTTTATGGCTGTGAAATTAACAGCGATCGAGGCAAGGAATTGGCCTTATCTTTGGGCAAAACTCTAGTTAGTTTGGGAGTAGTGAAAGGAGCAGTAGAATTATTAGCCAGAATCCTACAATTAAATTTTACTACCTATATAGTCGGTAAGGCAATTCAAGGGGTCAGTGCCGCCTATTTAACCCGCATTGCCGGCAAAAGTTTTATTGAATATTTCCGTCACGATCAAGACTGGGGAGACGGTGGCATGACGGAAGTGGTACAAAGACAATTTCAACTCAGTCGCAAGGAAGAATTTATTAAGTCTTTTGTAGCCGATGCGATCGGTAAAGTGGTACAACCTTTTCAGGATGATTGGCAGCAAGAAGAAGTTTTAGAAGCTAGTCGCGAGGATGATTGGTAAAGATCGAACCCGGTAGCAATAGGCAAAATTGTATAGTAATTGTTACAATCGTTTTGGGGTTCCACAAGGGCAAAAAAAGATGCGACAGCAAGTTATCGACTGGTTAAAAGAAAACGTCAACGAACACCGTCTGCGACATATTCTCGGTGTAGAGACCATGTGTATTGATTTAGCTAGTCATCACGGTCTCGATCCCGTCCAAGCAGGGCAAGCGGGATTACTACACGATCTGGCCAAATTTTTCAAGCCCAAAAAACTGCTAAAAATGGCGGAATCGGCGGGAATAGACGTGGATAATATCTGTTTATCCCATCCTCACTTACTCCACGCCGATGTGAGTGCGATTGTCGCCCAAAAAGAATTTAACGTTACCGATGAGGAAATTCTCGCAGCAATTCGCAATCATACCCTCGGTCAACCCAATATGAGCGATCTTAGCTGTATAGTCTTTATTGCCGATGCCTTGGAACCCAATCGCGGCGATACACCCGAATTAAACGCCCTACGACAACTCAGCTATCAAAATCTCCATAAAAGCGTTCAACAAACCTGCGATTATTCCCTAAAATATCTTTTAAGTAGCCATTGTCCCATTCATCCCCGCACCGTGCTAACCCGCAACTGGGCGTTACAAATTGTTAAAGAACAACCAACAGAAACTAAAACCATTGATTAACATAATCTCAAGACTCGCTTACAACCACCTCAGTCAAAGGATAACCACAACCTGAATGACCAATCCCACTGGAATTATTACCCCCATCGCCGAAAATCTCAAGACCGAAAAGTTTCTGGAGACAATTGTTACCGCTGCCGAGGACAAGAAAGCGGGGGACATCGCCATCCTGAAAGTCGCCGATATCTGTTATTTAACCGATTATTTTCTGATTATTACCGGCTATTCTACCACTCAAGTGCGAGCGATCGAGTATGCGATCGAAGCTGCTATGGAACTAGAATGGCAACAATCGCCCCGACAAGTGGAAGGAAAAAGCGAAGGTAGCTGGATCCTGATGGATTATGGCGATATCATTGTCCATATCTTTTTACCAAAAGAGCGGGAATTTTATAATTTAGAAGCTTTTTGGGGTCATGCTCAACGTATTCCTCTACCTAGCAACCATTTAGAGGAGTAAAGTCCATGAAATCCTCCCTTGATTTCTGTCCCGTCCCAGAAGAACAGCAACCGGTTAACGAGTACGAACAATTAAAAGAATCTTGGTTTTTTCGTTGGGCTACCATAGATGTAGCCTCTTATACAAAAAAAATTCTCTGGTTATGGTTATGGACATGGTTAATTGTCGGACCGATTGCCGCCGCCAGTTTTCCCCTCAAAAAAGCCCCTTTTCTCTTCTTCTGTGCGGGGATTTTTGGCTCGACAATTTTGGTAGGATTGGTGTTATTGCGCTTGTATTTAGGCTGGATCTACGTCTATGACCGCTTACAATCGGAGAAAGTATTTTATGAAGAGTCGGGCTGGTATGATGGCCAAATCTGGACAAAAACCGCCGCTATTTTAACCCGCGATCGTTTAATCGTCTCCTATCAAATCCAGCCCATTCTCCAGCGTTTACAAAAAACCGCCCTGATTCTAGGGTCAATTGTCGCTATCAGTGGTCTTTTCTGGCTATTTTTCACTCACTAACCGCAACCAATCTGAATGAATAGGGTAAAACGTTCACCAACCCACCGCTTAGAAATTCATCTCCTCCGGGAAGGTATTATTGAATCGGTCCATCATGTCGAGGCCGCTATTTGCGATGACCGCGGCCGGGTGTTATCCACCGCCGGCAGCGCCGAAACTAGCGCCTTTATTCGTTCGGCCCTGAAACCTTTTCAAGCGCTGGCTGTCACCAGTACCGGCACCCTCGAACGCTACGATCTCAACGATAAGGATCTAGCCATTATCTGTAGTTCTCACCAAGGCACAGTGGAACAAGCCCGTCAAGTCTTTAATATTCTCTGGCGCGCCGATATCGATACCAATGCCCTGCAATGTCCCCTCCCAGAAGGTAAACGCAGTCGCTTACAGTACAATTGTTCTGGTAAACACGCCGGGATGTTAGCGGTGTGTCAACAGCGCGGCTGGCCATTAAATACCTATCTCCGGCGTTCTAGTCCGATACAGAAGCTAATTTTAAGCAAAATTGCCGAATTATTGGGGATGCCGGGGGATGAATTAATCAGCGCCCACGATGACTGCGGCGCGCCCACCTATTCAATGCAGTTGGGGCAAATGGCCCATCTCTACGCCCAGTTAGCCTCTGGCAACCGTTTAGACTTAGAAAGAATCGTCCGCGCCATGACCTATCATCCCCGCATGGTAGCGGGAGAAGGGGCTTTTGATACGGAATTAATGCAGGTTAGCCAAGGGGAAATCGTCAGTAAAGCCGGGGCCGAAGGTATTCAATGTATCGGGCGCGTCGGTGAAGGTTTAGGATTAGCAATAAAAGCCCTAGATGGTTCCAAACGGGCTAAATATGCCGCCGCTTTGCAAATTCTCAAACAGTTAGGCTGGATTACTCCCAATGTGGCCGAATCTCTCTCGGAAAAATTCCTCAAAATCGGCAGTTATACCCGCTTGGAAGTGGTGGGGGAAATGGCTTTATTGTAAATAGTCGGTTAACAAAGCGTAACACATCAAAAATAAAAGGTTTTGGTGTGTTAGGGCAGTATTTATATCTTGATTTTTTTCCTCAAAAACTGAACTTCGGAGTACAATACATACCTAAGACTAAATTAATTCAAGAAACTTTCGAGCAAATTGCACTGCTTTCTGAAGAACAACAAGATACCCTGGCAACCTATCTAAAAAAACACCTAGCTGAATTTTTAGAAGAAGCGCAAAAAGAACCACGAATTGCAGAAGGGACTTATACAATAAGCGATTTTAACCAAAAAACTCAACAAGCTATTCAGAATATTGAAGAACAAAAAACCTTAACTGTTGTCAAAGATCAAGTTGAACTGTATCAGCAGCTAGGAATTTATCGCTAACCTTATTATCTGATGTCATTAATCTCTAGAGTCAGCGATTTCCTCTGTAGTCATGTTTTTGCTGGTTTTCTGCGCCGAAACCAACTATAATGCTCGAAAGGTGAAAAGGGACTAAAAGCGCTGATTGAGTTAATCCGCGATGGTAAGGTGAGTCTGCGCTATCTAGTCTCGTCGGGGGCTTTGGCTACTGGGGTTGAGATAAACTAGATTTAATAACTGAAAATCCGGGGTAATCACTCATGTTACAATCCCTAAAAATTGAAGGCTTTCGCGGGTTTCAGAATTTTGAGATGGCCAATCTTGGTCGAATTAATCTCTTAGTAGGTAAAAATAATAGCGGTAAAACTTCTATTTTAGAAGCGATTCAGTTTTTGTATGCTCAGAATAATATAGATATATTTCTTGAAACTATTAGCTATAGAGGTGAGTTTGGTTGGTCAGAAAGTAATCTACCTAGTCCCACTAAAGTTTTTGCAATTTGTAATTTATTTCATGGGCATGAAATCATCCCAAGTAAAAAAATTATCATCAGTGGATATGGCAAATCCTGTCTAGCAAGTGTTACCATTTCTGTTGAAAGCATTCCTATACAACTATCTTTATTTTCAGACAAAAATGATGATCTAAATCAAAATAATGATCACAATTTCGACAATGAGGAATGGGGTAAACTTCTTTTAAGTATTGGATGGATTGGCTCACAAAAACCTATTGAAATGGAACTTCTTGCCAACGGTACTCTTGCCAGAGATTCCATAAGAAGAATAGCTAGTTTAAGCAGAATTTCCCATAAAATAGGTATTGATAATAAAATTGAATTGAAGTTCTTAACACCATTTTCTCTAACAAGTTCTGATATGGCAGCACTTTTTGATAACATTGTTCTCTCTCCTTTAGAAGATTTAATTATTGAATCTTTGAAAATTATTGAGCCAAAAATTGAAAGGATAGCCAGTGTTGGTTCTGGCAAGTATTTAACTTCAAATAACCTAGGTGTTAGAGGTGGGTTTTTAATCAAAATTAAAAATCATGATCAACCTATACCTATTGGCAGTTTAGGCGATGGAATTTGGCGAATGTTAGGATTAGTTTTAGCGATGGTTAATCTTGAAAATGGAATTTTATTAGTTGATGAAATTGATAGCGGTTTGCATTTTACTGTCATGACTGATATGTGGAAAGTAGTCTGGGAAACCGCCAAAAAACTCAATATTCAGGTATTTGCCACCACTCACAGCCGCGATTGTTGGCAAAGTTTAGGCGAATTAATTACCGAAGAAAAAATTACTGATAACGATATTACTATTCAAAGGATAGATAGGGAAAAAAGCCAATCTGTAATCTTTGATCCAGAAGAAATTGTTATTGCCGCTAAAAGTAATCTTGAGGTGCGGTAACAATGCCTAAAATAGAGACAAAAAAGTTATTAGTGGAAGGTGCAGAGGAATTGAGAGTTATTCCCCAATTAATGGCAGCAAATGGAGTTACTTGGAATAGAGGGGAAGAACCATTAAATATCATAAATTGTGATGGTGTTGAAAATTTACTAAAACCTAAATACATCTCTACACAACTAAAAACTCCTAACGGACTAACTCATTTAGGAATTGTCATAGATGCAGACGAAGAACCTGATAATCGTTGGAAAAGTTTGTATAATGCCTGTTTACCAAATATACCTAGCTTACCTCAAAATTTACCAGCAGAGGGATTAATTATAACTCTAGAATCGGGGATAAAATTCGGTGTGTGGATGATGCCAGATAATCAATCTAGAGGGATGTTAGAGACTTTTTTAGCCTATTTAGTTCCCGATAATAATCTTTGGCAATATACACAAAACAAGGTGATAGAGGCAAAAAAACAAGGGGCAGCCTATAGAGATTATCATCTAGATAAGGCTAATATTCATACCTATTTAGCTTGGCAAGATCCGCCAGGTAAACAACTTCACGATGCAGTAAAACAAAGAATACTTAATCGCTCCCATCCCCAATCAGCAAATTTTTTGAGATGGTTACAGGAGTTATACGAGATTTGAGAGAACTATGGCTCCAGATGGGATTGACAGCCGGGAGCAAGTCAGTTTTGTCAGAACATAAATACTATTCAATAGCTAAAGACTGTTATTTAGGTAAGCACAGCGGTGTTTAAGCACTTGAGGGATATTTTCTTCATTCCACTGGGCTCCAGAAATTTTCAGTCGTCGGTCAATCTGTTTAACCGTGGATTCAACGGCTCCCGAAGCAATAGAGCAAATCTCTTCTTGTTGATAGTAATTAGGGTCTGCTGAATAAAGCTAAAAACCTTACAGGAAAAGGCTTTTAGCTAGATTGAGAGTCGCTCAGGTGCCCCTGAATCTGCTAA
>MTBT01000243.1:0-2318 GCA_002282935.1 Microcystis sp. LSC13-02
GTTTCCTGTTCACAAGAGGTACATTCTCAATCCTGAAAAGCTTAATCAACAAAGGTTAAAGTGTGCCTCGCAGATGCGAGAACCGCTATAATAATTCTTCGAGATAATCTTTGGCAAACTGGTCATGAATAAATCTAGTCATAGGTTTATCTAACATGATTTAATAACTTATCTCGCAATTGCTTAATCTGATCACGATATTTAGCTGCTGACTCGAATTCTAGATTTTTCGCCGCTTCTTTCATTTTCGCTTCTAGTTGTTGAATTAACTCGGGAATTTGTTCCAAAGAAAGCTCTTCTATATTCTCACAAACCTGCTCTAATTGTTGGGAATTTAGGCGACGAGAAATATTCAGAAAAGCCAAAATTGAATTACTTGACCTTTTAACAATCGGTTGCGGAATAATCCCATGTTTCTGATTATACTCCTGTTGAATAGCGCGCCGTCTCTTGGTTTCTTCGATCGCATTAATCATACTATCGGTGAGATTATCTCCGTAAAGAATTGCCTGACCGCGAATATGACGAGCGGCCCGGCCGATAGTTTGAATTAAAGAGCGGGTAGCCCTTAAAAATCCTTCCTTATCTGCGTCTAAAATCGCCACTAAAGACACTTCCGGCAGATCTAACCCCTCGCGAAGCAAATTCACCCCGATCAGCACGTCAAAGACCCCTTCTCGCAGGTCTTGGATAATTTCAATCCGTTGAATTGATTGAATTTCTGAATGTAGATATCTAACTTTAATTCCCCTTTCTTGCAAGTATTCGGTTAAATCTTCCGCCATGCGTTTAGTTAAAGTGGTAATCAAAACCCGTTCATTTAACTGCACTCGCTCCTTAATTTCCCCTAATAAATCATCTACTTGTCCCTCGGTTGGCCGCACAAAAATCTCAGGGTCTAAAACTCCCGTCGGTCGGATAATTTGTTCGACAATGCGATTTTCTGACTGTTCTAATTCCCAATCTCCTGGAGTGGCCGAAACAAAAATACATTGATTAACTTTCTGCCAAAATTCTTCCGACTTCAAAGGACGATTATCCGCAGCACTGGGTAAACGAAACCCGTGATCGATCAAAACTTTTTTTCGTGATTGATCGCCATTATACATCCCGCGAATTTGCGGCACACTAACATGAGATTCATCCACAACTAATAACCAATCTTGGGGAAAATAATCCACCAAACATTCCGGCGGTTCCCCCGCTAACCTACCCGCCAAATGCCGCGAATAATTTTCCACGCCATTACAATAACCCACTTCCTGCAACATTTCTAAATCATAACGAGTCCGCTGATCCAAACGTTGCGCTTCCAGTAATTTGCCCGCTTTTTCTAACTCCAATAAACGGTTATCTAACTCGGTTTTAATATCCCGACAGGCCACCTCTAAACGCTCCTCCGGGGTAACAAAGTGACGGGCCGGATAAATACTAATTCGCTCTAATTTTTGCAAAACTTCCCCCGTCAGGGGATCGAGATAACGAATACTTTCAATCTCATCGCCAAAAAAATCAATTTTAATAACCCGATCCTCGTAAGCGGGAACAATTTCCAAAATATCGCCCTTCAGACGAAAACGACCGCGAGTTAACTCTAAATCATTGCGATTGTACTGCACTGACACCAAGGCCCGTAATAATTGCCTTTGGTCGAACTCTTGACCAACTGTTAAGGAAATCGCCGCTTTCAGGTATTCCGCGGGCATTCCCAAACCATAAATACAACTAATGGAAGCGACGACGATCACATCCCTGCGTTCAAACAGCGAGCGCGTGGCCGAATGGCGCAGCATATCGATCTCATCATTAATCGAAGAACTCTTTTCGATGTAGGTATCGCTGACGGGAATGTAAGCCTCCGGTTGATAGTAGTCGTAATAGCTGATAAAGTATTCCACGGCGTTATTGGGGAAAAATTGCCGCAATTCGTTGCATAATTGGGCGGCCAGGGTCTTATTATGGGCAAGGACAAGGGTAGGCCTGCCAATTTTCTCGATCACAGCGGCAATGGTGAAAGTTTTACCGGTGCCGGTTGCCCCCAAGAGGGTTTGGAAACGATGCCTGTTTTGCAGGGAATCCACTAATTTATCGATCGCTGCCGGTTGATCCCCGGTGGGTTGAAAGGGTGCTTGTAGTTGAAAAGCGGACATTAGCGGCTAGGTGTAGAGAACAGGCAAAATAAATTATCAATCAAATTACCAAAATTTTGGGTTAAAGCCCCGTCCCATTAGGACGGCTTTATGTTAAAATAAAATTGGTTTGAATCCCCTGAGTGGGCGGTAGTGAATGGCTCGATTGAGTTGAACCCTGGAACTCGA
>MTBT01000243.1:2354-19199 GCA_002282935.1 Microcystis sp. LSC13-02
TAGTAGGTTCGGTTCAGACATAATCGTGTAAGACCTAAGTAAGGGAAACCAGAAAGGGCTGTGATGAGCTTCGAGAATCCTCACGCCTTTAAGCCCAGGAGTGTCAACAACACTTATAGGGTTTTGGGAGAGAAAGGTGTATCTTAATATTACAGAGGATTTTAAAAAAAGATTAAAAGTCTTCGAGAATACCCTAAACTTAAATCTTATCGTTTCCCCGAAGCTATTAACGGAAAGGAGTATCAGGTTATGACGGTGGAAAATCTAGAAACAAATGGGACTCAAACCCCAGCAACCACAGAAGAAAAAACCAGCACTGTGCGCGGTAAGGCTAGTACGGCTAAAACCGCCAAAGATAAAGAAGTGGTCGCCCTTTCGGTGAAAAACAGTCCCGAATCAGCTTCCAAAGCCTTAAAATTCTATCAACCTGAACATCGCTTGCCCGAAAATCGCCCTGTTGGTAGTAGCCATCTTCACTTCACGGAAGATGAAATGTTACCCGGTGGTCGTCCCGTGGAAGTTAGCCATCTGAAAGTTGTGAGTACCTATTCTTCCGTCGGTGGATTGCGTCCTGTCGGCTCTAGTGGTATGGAAATCAGTAGCACTCTAGCGATATCTGGCAATCGTCCGATCGCTCTGAGTCATCTGCACATTAGCGAAACTTATACAGTCATGGGTAATCGTCCCGTTGCTTCCAATGAAATCGATGATCCCGAAACTTTAATGGGATTTTTGGATTAATTGTTTTGTTGATCAAGACGGATTTTTTCCCTGTCCTGGACGGGGAATTTATTTTTTTCCCTTTAGTTAAGCACGATATTGAGCAATTAGTTGGTATTTTCCCGGTTTTAATTGCAGAGTAAATAAGCCATCCTGAGAGATTCCCTGACTGCTAATCATTCCCTTGGGATTAGTTTCAAAGTGCCAGCGACCAAAATAAGTAATTCCCAGATCAACCTGAGTATCTGAGACGATTTGGCAATCCCAAATACGATTATATGAAGAAGCTTTGACCATAGCCAATTGACCGTCACCATTGCGAACATAATGGTCTTGATAACCTTGAGCAGGAGAAACGGTATTACCTTGAAATTTCCAGAAAGGCGTTTTCTCACTCAGGGCAGCCGGAAGATAATCTACTACATCTGGAACAATTAAGAGACCAGCCGCTAGATTAAATCCTTTACCGCCGACTTTAATTGGTTCTACTGGTAAAAAATTAGCCGTTGCTGTTCTTTGGGATTGATAAGATGGCTGTTTAATCCTGGCGGTAATCAAGTTGTTGAGTTGTTCTTTGGCCAGGGAATCTTGGTAAAGAGGAGTTAGGACACTTGATAATAAAAGGTAATTGGGAATAGACAAACCAGCAATGACTAACAAGCTGACTAAAAGCCGTTTTTTGAACTGGTCAAAATTCACAGAAATAGAGAGAATTGCCAAAGTAGAAACTAGACCCGATGCCACGGCAAGGAACCGAAAGGGAAACTGGATTTTTTGCAGGGGAAAAATGATTTTGTAGAGTGGTAAAGAAAGAGGTGAAATCATCAATAAACTCAGTCCCGATAAAACTATTAAAGCAACCGGATCAAAATCAAATTTTTCTAATTTATTTCTTCTCCGCCAAACTGGTCGAATACTTAAGAGATAGATAATTAGATAGATGCTGAAAATGAGACTAATTATAAAAGTATGTCGATTTTGATAAAAGTTATTACCAAAAGCAACCCAATCACCCAGAGAAGTTCCTATCGGTTGACGAATTTCTTTTAAATTAAAAACCGCAGGAACTAAGTAAGGAAAAGAAAAAATTATGCCGATGATCAAGAAGAGAATCCGCCAGCAAAAATCCCGAAAATTTCTATTTTTTAACAGGATAATTACCGAATAAATACCAAACAGAAAAAATATAATAATCAGACTAGGTAGATGAGCTAATGCTATCAAAGAAGTTGTAATTGTTAATGCTAAACCATTACCAAAAGTAATCCTGGTAGAAACTTTTAGAAGCGCGGTCACAAAAAAAGGCATTAAAGCAATAGCCAAGCACTCTGCTAAGGCACCACGCCAAAATAAACAGTAAAATAGGTAAGGATTAATTGCTAAAATAATAATTAGTTGATAGTAAAGTATGCCCCTTCTTTTGAATAAATATGCTGCTAAAGTTGAGGCACTAATTATATTGATGAGCAAAATAGTTAGCACCGTAAATCTTAGAGCAACAACTGGAGAAAATCCGAGCAGATGATAGGGAAAAGCTACATATCTTAAAAGAGGAGGATAGAATAAAAATGCAGCATTTCCGTATCCTCCATAGCCTTGAGAATACCATTTTGGGAATAAATCTCCAGACTTAACTTGCTCTGCCCAAAAACTATTCCAAAATAAATGAACAAGACCATCATTTGTTCTTTCTGGAGCGAATAAGAAAGCTAACCAAGTGCTACCTATAATCAAAAATACCAGAAGAGCGAAACTAAGTTGTTTTCTCTGTAATTGAGCAAGACTAACAAGTATATTCATGATCAGGCAAGCAGAAGATTTTAATTTTTTTCCTCATTATCTAATCCTGGATTTTAGCAATCTCAAGCTAGAGAATTAAATAATTATTATCTATTAAATAGATTTTTTACTTATTTATTTCGGGAGAGTTCTTAGGATAAATTTTAGCATAAACTAGACTAGCTTTTTCAGATAATACTTGAATTTCATAGTCGGAAGATAAATTATCAAAATCTTCTTTACTCATAATAATTTCATGATTTTTATCGCTATTGACGGCAGTTTTAAGTTCTTCGGCACTCCTCAGCCACCAAATCGGTCTATTACTATAAAATAAGGCACTGGGATGATTAAGATCAGCAGATAACTTAGCAATTATTAAGGGATTTTTCTTATTAAAATCCTCTTGCCCTGCCACTTGTGCTAAGGCAGATAGGGGGGTTACTCTTGCAGTATAAAGTCCTCTAACTTCTCTGATTCCAGAAAAGACAAAAACTGCAAATAGTAAAATAGTCGCCGATTTAGGAGTAAGCCTTTTCAGTAAAATGAGAACAAGTAGAGTTGCTGCAATCGCAAAACAGAAAACTGCTAATATCTGTTTAACTGAAGGACTGATAATACCAACAATTTTGAGAGGCGTTAAAGGGAAAATAACTAAAGCTACAGTTGCGATACTAATCAATATCCACGAACGAGCAGTAGAAGAAGCTTGTGCCTTTTGAAATAGATAACCGATAAAAATTGCAAAAATCGGATAAAGGGGAAGAATATACCAGCTTAATTTGGTTGATACCAAACTATATAGACCAAAAACCACCAGAAAGAAAACCATTATAATTCTCGACGAGCTATGGGGCTTTAAAGTATCTTTAACACTGACGATAAATGCAAAAGGAATTAGATAAACCCAAGGAAAAAAGAATTTAATAACTGTTCGGAAGTATGAGAGAAAGTCTCCACTGTTTCCCTCGAGGGGGCGGGTTGCCCGTTCAATCACATGATAACCTAAGTATTTCTGCAAAAAAGCCTGTCCATGCTGTAGTAGCACTGTTAAATGCCAGGGAATAATTATCAAGGTAGCCAAGACAATACTTAGCCAAAAATGTTTCGATTTAAAAGTAGTTAATAACTGCCTTTCAATTAATAGCGTTATTATAATGGCAGCCGGTGCAACAATGGCAGCAAAACCTTTAACCATAAAAGCCAAGGCACAAGCAGTACCAATAAAATACCACCATTTTTGATTGCCTTGGCGAAGATGAAGATAACCGTAAAGTGATAGAAATAGAAAGAATGTCAGCATCATATCGGTGGTACCAAACCGAGCAGAATTGACAAATTGATAACTTGCCAACAAAATCAACGAGGCAAAAACTCCTGCCCAATATCCATAAACTTTTTTACCAATCAAATAGATAATAGCAATTAAGGCGACTCCTGATAAAGCCGAAGCCGCTCTTGCCCAAAATTCGTCAACCCCAAATAATTGAAAAAAAGCAGCGGTTGACCATATAAATAGGGGGGGTTTATGAAACCAAGGCACATATCCGTAATGTAGAGTTATCCAGTCACCATTTTGTACAATCTCTTTAGAAATTTGTGCATATATAGCTTCATCCCAATCTTCTAAACTCCTCTGTCCTAATTTCCAGAGCAAGATGATTGCCGATAGGGAAAATAGTAACCAGAGAGTGGGGTCTTTAAATTTCGATATAATGACTTGGATTTGCTCAGTTTTTAGCATGGAATTAAACAGACTAAATAGAAGATAGATTTTGCCTTCGATCCCCCCTTAATCCCCCCTTAATAAGGGGGGTATCTGACAATTTTTAACACCTACCTACTTAGTGGTTATTTATTTGATGACTTTCTTTCTGGTTTTAGGATAGACAAAAAAATTTTGGTGAGGACAATAAAATCAAAAGGTTAAAATGTCAAAAAAATACAAAATCACTTCCCATCAAGATTGATCATCTAAGATGCCCATAAATTTCAGGTTAATCGGCCATGTTTTCCGGAAAGCCGAGAAGATTGCTTACATTAGGATAATCCTCGATATAAACCGTCCCCTAGCTGGGAGAAAACCACAGACATTTTAGCAAGATCTTATCAAAAACTACCAGAATTGTCAAGTAAATTGACGAGCAGTGGCTACAACAAGCAAAAACCCTCGCCCTGATTACAGCGTTTCTGATCAAGATGAAGTATAACCTGATAGGGCATCGTCTCCTGGCGACCGTCTCCCCAAAACGAAAACCTCATACCTCACCATTAAGATAACTGCTATAATCATCATCTCTTGCTGAATCGGGTGACGAAGACCTTTAATCGATAAGCTGTTGACTATCTAAATTACTCGTTAAGATTGCAGGAGAGAAGGGAGCAGCGAGAGAGAGTTTGATCATTTGTACTAAAATATCCAATACGCAGTTTAAATACAATAAAGCTTATGCGTATCCGATGTATTATAGATTGATTAGGTGTTTCTGTTAAGATGTTTTTGTCCAATGATCTGCACCTAATTTCAATGATACCCCACTGGGTTTCTCATGATGATCAAACGAACTCTTATTATCGTCACCTGCCTAATGCTGCTTGGCTGTACTTTAGGATTATTAAATTTTACCTACGATGCTTCAGTTTTAGCGGCAGAGGAATATTATCAGATTCGATCGCTTCATAGTCGCGATGGTATCGGTAAATTTTATCTAGGACGGGAAATCGCTAAAGTCATGGGACACCAAGAAATGTTATGGTTAGAACGTCCTAGTCGCCGTTTCACGGAAAAACCCGATGATCTGATCACCGCACTACATTTAAAACCCACAGACCTAGTGGCAGATATCGGCGCGGGGACAGGTTATTTGAGTTTTCCTATGGCGAATTTAGTAGAACAAGTTTTCGCCGTCGATGTGCAACCGGAAATGTTAGGGGCAATTGATTTTTTGGCCGAGGAAAATCAAGTGAAGAATGTCACCACAATTCTCGCTACAGAAACCGATCCCAAATTGCCTATAAATGCGATCAATTTAGCTTTAATGGTCGATGCTTATCACGAGTTTTCCTGTCCCCGCGAGATGATGGAGAATCTGGTCAAATCCTTAAAACCCGATGGTAGGGTGGTATTAGTAGAATACCGTCGTGAAAATCCCCTGATTCCCATCAAGGCCCTTCATAAAATGACCCGCAGACAGGTAGAAAAAGAAATGTCCGCTCTCGGTTTAGTGCCAGAAGAAATCATCGAGACTTTGCCCCAACAACATTTAATGATTTTCCAGAAAACAAATTCAAATTAGCAAGTTACCCAAGCTAATCCGCGGGACTTTCTTTTTGGATTAACACCTCACCAGCGATTAAACGTCGGGCTGCCGACAGTAAAACATCCTCAATATAGGGCTTGACAAAATAACCTTTTGCCCCTTTAGCAGCGGCGAGATGCTGCATTTTTTGCGACCCTCGCGAGGTAATCATCGCTACTGGTATCCCCTGAAGTTGTTCATCCTTTTGCAGACGAGAGAGCAATTCTAACCCATTCAGGCGAGGCATTTCGAGATCGCAGAGAATCAGATCACAAGCTAATCCAGCCCGTAATTTTTCCCATGCTTCTAAACCGTCTCGGGCCTTTTCAATGCGATAACCAGCTTTAACCAAAGAAATCGCTAACATTTCCCGCGCCGTTACCGAATCATCGACAATCAAGACCCGAGGAGTCGATTGTGCAAAGAAATTAGCGGGATTACTGTCAATAATCGTTGCATCGGGGGATAAAGGCTGATTACGAGTCGCTTTAATACTATTAGCTAGTAACACTTCCCCCGCAATCATTCTTTCAGCCGCCGAGAGTAAATCTCTTTCCGTGTAGGGCTTGGTAAAATAACCACTAGCTCCTAATGTCGCCGCCACCTGACGATGACGTTTCCCTCCTTGGGAAGTCAATAAAGCCACGGGAATGGACGCTAATCGGGGGTCTTTTTGCAAATTATACAGTAATTCTAGGCCATTCATGCGGGGCATCTCGATATCGCAGAAAACGATATCACAGGGCAAACCGCCGCGTAATTTTTCCCAAGCTTCTTGACCATCCCGGGCCTGTTCCACACGATAACCGGCTTTACTAAAGCTTAAAGAGAGCAATCCCCGGACAGTAATCGAATCATCGACAATCAGAACCATAGCCCCCGATTTTTGGCTAGTTTCCACCGCTACGGGGGGGGCAGGTTGGCGCCAAAGACCACCGTTATCGGTACGCAGACGACCCCTGGCGATGTCGATTAACTCTAACACATCGCCGATCGGCATCACCGTACCATCGCCCAAAACCGTCGCCCCAGCAATCCCAGCCGTTTTCGGAATCGGTCCTTCGATCTGTTTGATGACGATTTCCAGTTCACCGATCACTTGATCCACCTGTACTGCGAGGAGATTATTACCACCGCGCAGGATCACGATCGAAAAAGAGTCTTCCTCCTGTTTGCCAGTATAAAAACTACCGCGACTTAGTTGCCGATTGTAGGAAAGCAATTCGCTCAAGGGTTGGAAGGGTAGTAAAGTATTTTGCCAGAAAACGCAGCGCCGTCCCTCCCGATCGATTTGGATATCGCTGGACCGGAAATCCTTCATATCTTCCACTCCGTCCATGGAGAACCCGATGCGCGCATGATTACTCACACAACACAGGGCCTTACAGATACTCAGGGTTAGGGGTAAACGGATGGTAAAAGTGCTTCCTTTGCCCAGTACCGAGTCAATAGTAACGGTCCCGCGCACATCGATTAAACTGGTCTGCACCACATCTAAACCCACCCCACGACCGGCAAAATCATCGGCCTGATCTTTGGTACTAAAACCGGGGTGAAAGAGGAGTTCATAGACTTCTTGGGGACTGAGGTGTTCAGCTTCCCGATCGCCGATCAGGCCTTTTTCGATCGCCTTGCGTTTCACCTGATCAGCATCAATACCGGCCCCATCATCACCAACGGTGATCACGGTTTGATTCCCCTGTAGGAATGCCCGGACAGAGATGGTCCCGAGGGCAGGTTTCCCTTTGTCCATGCGTTCTTGGGGTGATTCAATGCCGTGGGTGATCGCATTGTTGACCAGATGGGTCATGGGACTATTGAGATGTTCGAGGATCATCTTATCGATGAGAACATCACCCCCTTCCACTTTTAATTCGGCTTGTTTATCAAGTTTCAGGGAAATATCGCGAATTGCCCGGGGTAGGCGATCGGCGGCTTGACTAAAGGGAACCATGCGCGATTTGGTCATCCCTTCCTGTAGTTGGGTGGTGGCCTGTCGCAGACTGCGCGTCACCTGATCGGTTTCATCGACGACAAATTGAAGATCAGAGCCCGATTCTCGCACTCGTACGATCAATTCGATCATCTCTTGGGATAATAAATGGAAATCGGTAAAACGGTCGATCTCTAGGGCATCTAGTTCGCCAGCCATGGCCGAATCCCCCTGATTTTCTCCCTGAACTCTACCGTAACCGATGGCACCACCGGAATTGCGACTAGCCAGTAAAGCCCCTTCTAGGAGGCTTCTTTCATAGAGATCCTGCATCCGACTGCCCACATCACCCAGATGTTGGACGCAGGTTAGCAAATTATCTAAAAAGAGACGCAGGCGATCCTGTTCATCTTCAAGGCGATTGCGTTTAACCACCAGTTCCCCGATCAGATTGCTGAGGTTATCCAATTGTTTGATCGGCACCCGCATCGTCTGTTCAAAAGCTTTACTGACAAGGGGACGCAGGTTTTTTGACCGGACTGGTGGACTGACGCTGACCGCCGGATTTGCTGCCATCACCTGATTGGTTTCTTCGAGGAGTTTTTCTAAATCCTTGAATTCATCCTCTAGGAGGCTTTCTGGGGCAATTTCCCGTGATTCTAACCCTTGCAGAGGTTCCACCGCAGCCACCAGGTCCACTGCTGGGGATTCCCAGAGGAAGGCCTCTAGGGATTCAAAGATGTCTGGTAGTGGCGGTTGCGCCGGTGGCGTGGGTTTTTTCAGAAAAGCTTCTAAGTCTTCGAGGCTGTCGTAAAAATTGGGGTTGCCGATGGCTATAATTGCTTCTGAGTCCAAGACCACCGCATTTTCTAGCAGCAGAGATTCGAGATCATCCCCATCTTCCAGTTCTAACTTGGGAGCCGGTCCGGGGGTATAATAAAGATCATTAGTGGCGGATTCTTCCCAATTGATACTATCGCCAAAAAGTTCCTCTAATTCTCTTTCCGAGGTCAAGGAAGACGGGGTTTGCCCAAGATAGGCCCCGGCTCTGGCCACCAGAGAAGAACTCTGCTCGAATAAAAAGCCGAGTTCATCTAGAGCCTCGTCACCGTCGGTGTCTTTGTCTTCTAAACTCTCTAACAACTGTTCGAGATCCTCGTTAAAGAGATGATCCGAGTCGGGTTTCATCATGATTTGCTTCCTGCCAAGTCTTCCTTTTTGGTCAACCAATACGCTCTCTTTAGCTTCAGATTACCTAGAATCTTACTCGATAACTCTATCCACTAGCAATTTTTTTATGGCTAATCAAACTCTTGGACTTGATCGACAATTTTATTCCTATTATCAATCTATCTGTCTGCGAGAACCCCCTATTTTAGCTCAATTACGTCAAGAAACTGCCTCTCAACCCCTGGCAGTCATGCAGATTGCCCCCGAACAAGGTCAGTTTCTGGCTTTTTTGGTACAGGTGATCGGGGCGAAAAAAACCCTAGAAATAGGGGTTTTTACCGGTTATAGTTCTCTAGTGGTGGCCTTAGCTTTACCCCCAGAAGGCAAGCTGATCGCCTGTGACCTAAGGGAAGAATATACCAGTATAGCCCGCCGTTATTGGCAGCAGGCCGGTGTCGCCGATAAAATCGATTTAAGAATTGCCCCGGCCCTGGAGACTTTAGATCAATTAATCGCCGGGGGAGAAAGTAATAGTTTTGATTTTGTCTTTATCGATGCCGATAAAAGTAATTATGATGCCTACTACGAACGGGCGTTACAATTGGTCAGAAATGGCGGAATTATCGCTATCGATAATGTTTTTTGGTCGGGACGGGTAGCGACGGCCGATAGCACTGATAATCGCACCAACATTATCCGTTCCCTTAATGCCAAAATTCAGCAGGATGAACGGGTAAATATCAGTATTATTCCTATTGGTGATGGTTTGACCCTGGCCATGAAACGGTGAAGAAGTTGGGGAGAGTAGAAAAGCTTTTGCTCTTGCGGAAACCACCCAGGACAACGCTACATCCCTTAAGCTCCTTAACGACAGCACTAAGTTATCTATCAGTTCAACGGAGAGGGTGGGATTTGAACCCACGTTAGGTGTGACCCTAAAGCAGATTTCGAGTCTGCCGCATTCAACCACTCTGCCACCTCTCCACAGGGTTTGAGTCCGGATTATCATTTTAACAGATTACTTGTCCTCGGATTGATTTTTTTTGATAAACCTCTTGCATAATTGATTTTTGAGGGTTTAAAAACGTCAAAAATAAGGATTAAGTGGCATAAAATATCCAAATAAACCATTTAATTGATTATTATTCATTCTTAATTCTCCTGACGACCGACTACTGACTCCTCACCAACCACGACAATTTTTGATTTTTACAAGAGGTCTGATGAATCAAGCTCCTTTTCTTCCAGTTAACCATCCCCAGCCTAACTTTCTCCACCGGTTAGGGAGTCTCTGGAAATTTTCCCGTCCCCATACGATTATCGGCACTTCTTTCAGTGTTTTAAGTCTGTATTTAATTGCTTTGGGCAATATTAGCGATTTTTTTAGCCATTGGTCGGTTTTATTGCTCACTTGGGTCGCTTGTCTTGCGGGTAATGTCTATATCGTCGGTTTAAATCAGTTGGAAGACATCGACATCGATAAAATCAATAAACCTCATCTTCCCCTAGCAAAGGGCGAATTTTCTCGGTTAACAGGAGGGTTGATCGTGGGTTTTACTGCTATTTTAGCAATTATACTGGCTTTTATCGGTGGTTTTTGGCTATTAATCACCGTGGGGATTAGTTTACTCATCGGTACTGCCTATTCCTTGCCACCAGTGCGGTTAAAACGCTTTCCTCTCTGGGCAGCCTTCTGTATTTTTACCGTCCGGGGTGTTATCGTCAATTTAGGTCTTTTTCGCCACTACAACACAGTTATTAATCAAAATCAGTCTATCTATCCCTCAGTCTGGGTTTTAACAGCTTTTGTTCTTGTTTTCACCGTTGCGATCGCTATTTTCAAGGATGTTCCTGACCTAGAAGGCGATCGCATTTACCAGATTACCACTTTTACCCTGCTGCTCGGCCCTGAAAAAATCTTAACAATTTCTCTATTGACAATTTCTTTATGTTATGCAGGGATGATTGCCGTCGGTCTCTTGGGGATAACGGGAATTAATTCTCCTCTGGCCATTGTCGCCCATCTGCTCCTACTTCTTCTTCTTTGGTGGCGTAGTCGCAGGGTAAATTTAGAAGATAAAAGCGAAATCAGCCGATTTTACCAATTTATTTGGAAATTATTCTTTTTAGAATACATTATATTCCCCCTGGCTTGTTTGATATGAAAATATCTCCTTTTTTAGCGGCCATTCCCTTACTTTTGCTAGGTGGTACAAGCGCACCTAGTCAAGAAACCATCGATCCGCAATTATTAACCGGCAACCTTCGTTTAACCCTAAAAAATGGCGTTTGGAAACTGTGGCAAGATCAACCCGTTTATCAAGATATTACCCTAGATTTAAGCTGCGATCGATCTGTTTGTCAGCCTTCGGTGTGGGGATACGCGCCCAAATTCAATAAAGAAGTGGATCACCAAGGTACGGTAAAAACGATTAAATTAGACAATGCTTGGCAATTACAGGTGAAAATGAACATTCAAACTCACCCTTGGCAAGCGGAAGTCAGGGAAGCTATCTATAATATCGAAATTGTCCCCTACCAAGACCAACTTATCGGCAGTTATCAAGGTACTTTAGGGGGAAGAAGACTACAAAACCAAGTTAATGGCACAATTTCCCCTTTATGGCCTAATCCTGTCCCTAATCACCAACCCCTACAACCGCGAGAACATCCCCGTTTAATCTTTCGCAAGTCAGAATTAACTAATCTCAGAGAAAAAGCGAAAACTCCCATCGGTCAGACTATTATCGCTCAATTAAACAACAGTTTACAGCAAAAAATTTATTACGATGGTTATGTTCCTAATGGGGGTTATCATGCCACAGGTCATTGTTTTTTAGCAATTTTAAATCAAGATCAAAAATCAGCAGAAACCGCCTGGGAAATTCTCGAAAAAACCCGTAAAAATCGGGGAAGGAGAGTCTTAGAACAATCTCCAATTGTCGCCGGAGTCGCTCTCGCCTACGATCTTTGTTATGATTTTTGGGGAGAAAAGCGCCAACGGGAAATTACTGGCTGGTTATTTAGTGAAAGTAAAAAACTTCTCAAAGGTGGTTCACCCAAAGATGGATGGAATGGAGAGGCAGTTAGTAACTGGAATGCGCGGGCCAGAGGTGCGGCAGGATTAGCTAGTTTAGCGATTCTCAAGGAAGATGTACCGCCCGATCCTCTCTATTATCCCTCTGCACAGGTGGAAATGGCCAAACGTCACATCGAACGCTATTTTACCACAGCTATCGGCGATCGAGGATTTGGCACGGAAGGAGATTTATACAGTACCGAACCCATGGTTCTCGCTGTTTTTCCTTTTCTGCAAGGGTATCGAAATAGTCTCGGATTAGACTTAGTAACTGGTTCCTCGGCAGCCCAATTGATCCCCCATTATTTAACCAGAATTGTCCCTAAAAATGGTCAATTATTGATTCCTGCTTATGGCAGACATCAGATGTTTGTAGGGGTATCTTTATTAACTGCTGGATTGGGAATTACCGATAAATCATTGATACCAGCAATAAAATGGCGATTACAAGGTCAAGAAAAACAACTTTTTCACCCCCATTATCCTCATATTGCCCCTTTTCTTCTCGCTGCTTATCCATCTAATCTTATTCCAGAAAATCCCGAACGCCAACTTTCCCGGGTTTTAGTTGATCAACAAAAGGGATTTTATGCTTTTCGTAATCGGTGGCAAAATGAAGAGGATTTTGTCGCTAGTATCTATCTCAAACAGCAACCTTTTGTGGGGGGATGGTCTTTTCCCGATGTCGCTAGTGTAAGAATTTGGGGACTAGGAGGACATTGGGCGAGTTTTGAGCGGTCAAAAGGCGACTGGAACTCAGAAAATACGGTTATTTTCCCGAAAACACCGCCTTGGAGCCAGGCAAAACCGATATCTTTTCAATCTAGTCCCGATGGTTCGGGAGTAATTACGTTAAAAACTGATAAAATTAGGGTTAAAGGGGCTGATACACGGGCAGGAGTCGCTCTAGTTCGCTCTTTCGCCGTCGATTACAGTCTGTCCTCCGGTTCCCCCGGATTATTCGTCTTGATGGATAAATTATTAGGTAAAGTCGATCAACCAGAATTTATTAATAAAACTTGGGTGATGAATACACAGGGAAATGTCACTCTCGGAAAAAATAGTTTTACTATCACTCAAAATCGGGCAAATATGCAGGGAACTTTTATCACTCCAGTGACTTTAAAAGTCGAGAAAACTAATACAGGTGAGCGCATTTTAGCCACGGGCAGCGAGGAATTTTTTCTGGTGATGACCGTCCAGAAAAGTCGTCCCCCAGCAGTTAAAATTATCGACAAGGGATTAGATGCGATCGTGCAAATTGGCTCCCAGGAAATCTCAATTATCGACGGTGCAGTTAGATTAAAAGAGATGAATTTTCAAGAGTAGAGGTGCGTGTTTGCGACTCCCAATTCTGTTAAAAAACCAAAATCAACAATCCCCACCCCACGCTCGGCGTTACACTATCGAAGAGCGCACCCTACATTCTAACTATGATACCTTGGTAGTAGGAAAACGACAAAGTTTTAAAGTGCGGCGTTTAGGGGGAGATTGAACTATAATTGAGTTTATGAACTTACAATTTGATTGGGATAAGTACCTAGTAAAAATTAATTACACATATCTAACCACCTCTTGACTTTTGCCTCTTGCATGAGTGCCTATCCTAACCAAGAAATTAATTTTGCACCACTACTTAACCCCAAGGCAAAACTTAATCTCAAAAAGCATGGCATCAATTTTGAAGAAGCTAAGGCTGTTTTTCGAGATTCCCTAGCCTACATTTTTGATGATGAGTGGCATTCGGTCAGTGAAAAACGAGAAATTATTATCGGACACGATGATAATAATCGCCTTTTAGTAGTTTGTTTTACTGAAAGAAATCAAATAATTCGTATTATCAGCGCACGTTTAACAAACAAAAAAGAACGCCAAGACTATGAAAGATACACAGGATTCTGAAACCAACCAAAATTTACAAGATGACCTACTTCCTGAATATAATTTTAATTATACTAAGGCTCATCCTACTCGTTTTGTTTCTCAGGTAAATGAAATAAAAATCACTGTCACCTTAGAACCAGATGTCGCTAAAGTTTTCAAAAATTCTGAAGATGTCAACAAAGCACTTCGAGCTATCTTATCCGCTATCCCTGAAAAATAAGTAAAAAAAAACGTTCGATAACTAATTTCTCAGAGAAAGCAGGGGAGAAAGTGCGGATAGATTATTAAGAGACTGGCTATAATTCTAACGAGAGATTGACAAAATTATGACCAATCTTCTAAAATAGATAAATCGTGCGTCAATCTATTCCCAGCCTGAAACCTTCTCAGTCTCTCTCTTAAACGTTTTCTGAGAACTCTTAACATTA
This sequence comes from Microcystis sp. LSC13-02, assembly GCA_002282935.1. Taxonomy (GTDB): domain Bacteria; phylum Cyanobacteriota; class Cyanobacteriia; order Cyanobacteriales; family Microcystaceae; genus Microcystis. Next base: position 16,647 of record MTBT01000243.1, read on the forward strand.
ATCAATTTCATCGTAATTTAAGAAAAGATGCTGATTTTTCGCCTATGTCAAGCCCGTGGATATTTTGACGATTAAAGATGATTAAAGCTGATGGTGCAAGATTCTTAGATTTAGGCAAATTCCCCGAAAACTGAATCTTTTGTCAAGGAGAATTTGTAAAGATGAAGACTATTTGAGCAATTATTGATGATATAATCAAGGTGGCTGACCAAAATAGCCCCTAAATTTAGAACTATCTAAATTGCATCTATAATTTCCGCCTAACTAAACTATGAGTAAATGTTATCAAATCACCGTTCACAATCGTCAGACGGGGGAAAAATTTGTCACCACCGTTCCAGGGGATAACTATATACTGCACAGTCTGGAAAAACAGGGTCATCAATTACCCTTTTCCTGTCGCAATGGAGCTTGTACCAGCTGCGCGGTCAGGGTATTATCAGGAGACATCCATCAACCAGAAGCGATTGGACTATCGCCGGAATTAAAAGCCAGAGGTTATGCTTTACTTTGTGTCAGTTATGCCCGTAGCGATATGGAAGTAGCCACCCAAGACGAAGATGAAGTCTATGAATTACAATTCGGTCGCTTTTTTGCCCGTGGCAAAGTGCGTTTTGGTTTACCCTTAGATGAAGAATAGATTAGGGATTAATCGTGCCAGATACCAGCAACCAATTAGAAAAATACCTAGACATTGCCAGCGAAGCAGCCCTAGCAGCGGGAACAATAATTATCGATAATTGGGGTAAAATCGAGAAAATAGAAGAAAAAGGGCGATCGGGCGATTTAGTGACGGAAATAGATCGTCGAGCAGAAACAGAAATTCTCAAAATTATTAGCCGTCACTTTCCCGAACATGGGATTTTAGCGGAAGAATCGGGAAAACTGCCAGGGACGGACAGCGAGTATCTCTGGGCGATCGATCCTCTCGATGGCACCACCAACTATGCCCACGGTTATCCCGTATCCGTCGTCTCCATCGGACTACTCATCGGAGGGATAGCAAAAGTGGGAGTCATCTATAACCCCTTTAGAAAGGAACTATTTCGGGCAGCCCAGGGTCTAGGAGCCACCCTGAACCGTCGTCCCATCCATGTCTCCCAGACGAGTGAACTAGAAAAAAGTTTACTGGTGACGGGCTTTGCCTACGATCGTTGTCAAACCCCCGATAATAATTATGCCGAATTCTGTTATCTGACCCATCTGACTCAAGGGGTACGCCGCAGCGGTTCCGCTGCCAAAGATTTAACCGATGTGGCCTGTGGGCGCTTAGATGGTTATTGGGAACGAGGGATTAATCCCTGGGATATGGCTGCGGGAATTATTCTGATCGAAGAAGCTGGCGGTAAAATTAGCGCCTACGATGAGAGTCCTTTTCTGATGGAAACGGGGCGAATCTTGGCCACTAACGGACAGATTCACACCACCTTAAGCCAAGCTCTGCAAAAAGCCGCCTCTTGGAGTTTTCAGTTTTAATTCTTTTAATATTTATTGCGATTATCATTGTGATTAGAGTAGGATTCGCTGTATGCCTTTTCCGATTTCCCAGGGATTATTTCAATTTGATTTAATCGATCACTTCGCTGTTTTAGGAGTCTCGATCGATGCCGAACAGGAGGAGATTCGCGAGCGTTACTTAAAAATTGCCTATAAACTCCATCCCGATACCTGTCGCATTCACACCCCCACCGAAAGGGAACAGGCTAATGAGTTACTCTCAAAATTAGTTAACCCTGCCTACGAACATCTAAGCCGCAAACTATCTCGGGAAGAATTTCGCCTTGTTTTAACACAAATGGGCAAGGCAATGGCGAAGGATTCGGGTAAAATCACTATCAGCAGCGAACCAGCTAGAAAACTAGCCCAGTTCACCGCTAACTATGAATTAGCCTATCAAAAAACCCTGCAATCTTTGGCGATCGATCAATATACCGCCCTAGAAAACACCTATCAGAAAATCGCCCAACTCAGTGAACTCAATCTGGTTTATCTGATCTTAACCGAAGGTCAGGGCAACAAGAAAACTATCCAGAAAGTCTTTATCTCCCAAGGCAATCCTAACCAGTCCGAGTTATTGGGAGCGACTGTCACGACGGCAGCCGAGGCTAAAGCCAAAGAATCGCCCCTAGAAGCCTATATTCGCCGCGCCCAAGCCTCTCTTGACCAAAATAACCCCGCCCAAGCTTTGCGAGAATTGCGCGATGCCCTGCGGCAAGAACCGGATAATGGCATCTGTCACGCCCTGCTCGGTTTAGCCTACCTGCAACAAAATCAACTCGCCATGGCCCGGGTTCATATCAATCGTGCCTGGCAAGTCAGCCCCAAAGATGCGACGGTGATTAGGTGCAAACGGGAACTAGATAAAGTAGTTAATCCTAATGTTGAAATGGAAGACCAGAAGGGACAAAAAAAGGAAGGGGATCGCAAGGGCGGTTTTTGGTCTCTATTTGGTGATAATAAAGATTGACATCCTCGCCGCCGTAAAACGGACGGCGATTCCTCACCACGCCACTTTTTTAGGGTGGTCGCGTCAACGGGGTTGACGCAGATAGC
>MTBT01000244.1 GCA_002282935.1 Microcystis sp. LSC13-02
ATATCATAAGTAATCGAAATTAATTCACAGCCTCTCTAGCTTACTATATTATTGCTTATTTGTGTAATTAATTTTGTCTTATTACTTATCTGTCCCGGGGCCAGGGAAGAATTAGCCACCGCAAAATTGATACAAGCATCGGTCGAGCGGGTTAGCGGCTCGATGTGCTTCAATAATTCTATAGTTTTTATTTTCCTTGTCGTATCATGCCACGTCCCCCGAAGAAAACCCCTAGCACCCCTGAACCCCCCGAAGAGCCAATTAAAGCCACTCCTCCCCTACAACCTCTACAAATTATTAAAAAGGGTTCTAGAGCCGCAGTACCCCCCAAACCCCCGGAAACCCCTTCAGAAATCATCGAGGAAAAACCAGCCGAGGAAACGGTAAAATCAGTCAGTAGCGAGATAAAATCTCCTTTCCGTCCTCGTTCCGATTCGGCTCCTCTATTCCGAAAACCAATTCCCAAAGCAGAAATTCCTGTCATCGAAAAAGCGACGGGAGCCAATGGCGAAGTATTTAATCTGACCGATTCTGTCCTCATTACCGAACCTTTTGGTACTCGTATTGCCGCTATTATCGATAGTTTTTATGCCGATGCTCAAGGCGAAATCTGGGCGCGACTCAAACCGGTGGAAGTTAATCCCGATTGTCGCTGGGAACAGGCCTGTATTCGCTCTCAGGGTTTGGTAAAAGCTGAGTAAGACAGTTATCAGTTATCAGTTATCAGTTATCAGATTTGAGTTTTAAGTGTGCAGTATTAACAAGTAATTTAGATAAGTCTCTTGCATAATTAATTTTTGAGGGTTCAAAAACGTCAAAAATAAGGATTAAATGGCATAAGATCCGTAAATAGACTATTTAATTGATTATTATTCATTCTTAATCATCCTGACTACTGACTTCTAATCCTAACAACAATTTTTGATTTTTACAAGAGGTCTGATGATTTGGTATTCTCAAAAGGGCTCTTCTAGGTTCTGTGTGAGCATGGTATAATAGTAACACAGAACAGGAGGTGGGTTATGTGGATAAATTTTGATCAACTCCTCGATTTACCAAATGTAACAGTGGTCAATTATCAAAAAATTGAGCAGACAATTTTCCTAAAGCTCGCTCTTTTAAATGAAACAATTGAATGTCCGAATTGCCATGAAACCTTGGACAGAATCAATCAGACAGAGTATAATCTAGTCAGAGATTTGTCAATATTAGGCAATCGAGTATATTTAAAAGTACCACGCCGCCAGTTTCATTGTCAAAAGTGCCAAAAGTATATCAGCGAAAGACTGAGTTTTATGAGATTAAGATAGCCTCAGACAATTCGCTATGAATCGATGATTTATGAGAGAGTAAAAAATTGTAGTATCGAAGAAATAAGTCGAGAAGAAGGGTTGGGATGGGAAGAAGTTGAGTTAATATTTAATCACTTTGCTAAAGAACTAGAAAAGGAAGAGTGGGAAGCACCAGAACGAATAAGCTTAGATGAATTTAGTAACTTAAAAGGACATAAAGATTTCATAACAACGGTCGTAGATCTGGACAAGAAAATTTTACTAGATGTGATTAAAGGACATAAGCAGGAAGAATTAATGGAAGCCTTAAAAGCACAGCCTCCACGCAGTTCGGGAGAAGGTGAAAGAAGTGAGCGTCGATATGTGGTCAGGATTTACAGCAGTGATCAAGGAATTATTTCCCAATGCTAAAATCATCTATGACCGTTTTCATGTAATGGCTATCATCAATGACGAGCTTAATAAATTGAGAAAGTTAATGGGGGTGCATGAAAAAGGATTACCTCATTTATTATGGAAGAATAAAGAGGACTTAAAGGACGAGCAAAAACAACAACTAGAAGTTATCCTGAAAGAACATCCCTGCTTGGGAATAGCCTGGGAAATGAAAGAAGAAATTAGAGAAATTTATCAAAGTAGTAGAACGTTCAGAGGTGCTGAGAGAAAATTGGAAAAATGGATAAGAATAGGCGGAATATTATATCAAAGTAGTGCCAGTATGATCCAGAAGCATTTGCCTGGTATTTGTAATTACTTTGAAAATCATACAACCAACGGATTAATTGAGGGAATGAATACCAAAATAAAGCTTATTAAAAGAATAAGTTATGGATTTACCAATTTTGAACATCTTCGACTTAAGCTGTTTGCTTGCTTTAATTCATAACAAAAATGGTTCTTCGTTACTTGGTATGGTTCGATAGGGGGGCATAAATCGACTAAATCCTTATCTGGCAAGAGATTTAATTGATTAGTTCGTCCCTTATAACCCCCGTCCATTGCATAACACAAACCGAAGAGCCACAAAAATTAACACACGAAAACCAGAAGAGCCGATTATTTTAACGAATGGCTTCTGACTGAAATAACTAGAATTATAGAAATATTGAATCTTTTTGTTGCTTTAGGAATAGAACTACAACAAATAGACTTAAACTCTCTGAAATCTTTAACCTTACAAGATTTCAATATTCTTAATCACTATTTACTTTTTGGAGAGTCTGAGTGGAACGAAGACAATCCACTTATTATTCATTTGATGGAAGCTAGTTATAATCTAAGTAAACCTATTAGTCAAATACTAAAATCTTTACAAAAATTTATCTATTTAGGACTACAAATACCAGAATTATCTATTGATAATTTAGATGATTTTGTTGTTACTGATGAGGATTTTACAAATCTGTCTGAATATCATGATGATTTTAGTGAAGGTTGCTTTGAATGGGTTAAAAAAGGTAAAATAAGTCCTTATTTTATTATCACTAGAATGTGGTCAGATATACCGCTGAGTGGTTGTATTAAAAAATTGCAGAAATATAAGTTTTTGGAAATCAAATCACCTGAAAAATTACCTAAAAACTTAGATGATATTACTAATATAGATTTAAAGCTTCTATTCAGTAATTTTGACGAAGAAACAGGTAAATATATTGATGAAATCTCTTTAATTCATATCCTTAGAGCAGCAAATTGGATAAATGAACTACTTGGTAAAACAATAGAGAGATTTAAAAACTTTATTTCTATTGGTACTGAAGGAGTTGCAATACCCGAAAATATACCTAAATCATTGAGTAACTATAAGGTTTCAAAGGATGATTTGATACTACTATCTAATGATCTCAATGGTTCCGACGAATGGCTACAAAATAAAGTTACTTCTCTTCATATTATTCAAGCAGCCACAAAACTAAAAAAACCTATTATCGAAATTGTAAATAGCTTACAGAGATTTATCCCTCTGGGCTTAGATGTTCCTAACCTATCTCCAAAAGTTTTTAGTAACTATATTGCTGATCAGTCAGATATGATTATATTCTCAAATAATTTAGATGGTGAGGCTCCTTGGTTTAAAGATAATATTCCTAATTGGCAGATAGTTCGAGCCTCAGTTGCTCTTAATGAAACCTTAGCAACCACTCTTAAACGACTACAACGACTTATTCCATTAGGGGTAGAAATACCAGAAACTAATCCAGATTTGCTAGGTGATTTTATTGCTAACCAAGATGATCTTATTGCTCTATCTCAAGACCTTGATCAAAGGGAACCTTGGTTAGAAAATGAAGTCAGCCTAAATCATATTTTACGAGTTTCTATGTGGATAAAGCAACCAGTAGCCAAAATCTTGCCAAGATTGCAAAAACTTGCGCCACTAGGATTTAAAGTACCTATAATCGACTTAGAATTACTAAATGATTTGATAGTAACTCAAGCAGATTTAATTGTTCTCTCTCAAGACTTAGATGGATTAGAACCTTCGATTAAAGATGAAGTTAATGATTTTCATATTACTTGTGCTTCTGAAAGATTAAATGAGCCTGTAAAAGTAACCCTTGAAAGACTCCATCGTTTTGCAGCAATACTCAACCTGAAATTGCCTGAATAAGATTCTGGATTCTGGAATATAAATTTTGATTTTAAGAATTCAAGACTGAGGCTCTCCCAATTTTGCTAATTGAACGCCTTGATCTGCGAGCTTTTTGTGAGGTTAAAAAGCGATCGCTTTTTAATAAGTGCGATCGCTGATCTTGTAGGGTGCGTTACTTAGGGTTTGCTGAAAGAAGCTACAACCTTTATTGGAAAAGGCTTTTAGCTAGATTGAGAGTCGCTCAGGTGCCCCTGAATCTGCTAAAAT
>MTBT01000245.1 GCA_002282935.1 Microcystis sp. LSC13-02
GTGCAACCCTGGAAGTTCTTAAGTGCTATATTAAAGATCAAGAAAAGCCGTCGTAAAACGACGGGGTTTTAACCCAAATTTTCGATAATCAAAAGTCCAAAGGCCTGACGGCATATAATATGCCCTGATTGCTATACTCTGACATCTAGATAGTAAAGAGAAGCAATTTAGCCGAGAAAACTAGCACAAATCGCGACAATACCGCAAATTTTGTCTGTGCATCAGTTCAAGCTCTCGTCCCTGACAGAAGAACTGAGAATTCTAGTCCCCGACTCTAAAAAGTCCAACATAATGAATCCTTTCCCCGCAATTTCCGTCAATGACGGCGACCAAAAATACCCCTATCCGCCACCTCCTGGCAATTCTGACCGCGAAAGCGAAGATAGAGCAAAAAAGAACAAAGCCTTATTTCTCGATCGAGATGGGGTAGTTATAGACTATATCCCCTACCTGAGTAAACCAGAACAGGTGAGCATTCCCGCCGGGGCAGCGGCTGCCTTAAAACAGTGGCAGGATGCTGGCTATCTGCTGATCATCATTACCAATCAATCGGGACTTGCTAGGGGCTATTTCACTTGGGATGATCTAGCGGCGATTCACGGGCGCATGATCGAGGAATACCGACAATTGGGGGTGCATTTTCACGATCTTGCCATCTGCCCGCACCATCCCGACGAAGGTTGTCTGTGCCGCAAACCCTCCCCCTATCTGCTGCTGGCCGCCGCCCACCAATACGGAATCGATTTAGCCGGCTCGTTGTTTATCGGCGATGCGGCCAGTGATCTAGAATGCGCCCTAGAAGCTGGTTGTCAGCCCGTATTGCTCTTAACAGGGCGAGGAAAAGTCACCCTTGGGGAGATCGAGAAATACCCAGTTGAGATTCCCGTGTATGGCCAACTAAAGGAAACGGTAGAATTATTGTCAAAAACCGCTGCCGAACCAGAATTATGAGAATATTAGTCCTTTTTTGCAATAACTTTCCCTATCCACCTAGTCGCGGGGCAACCGAGGGGAGAACTTTTAACCTGATCAAATGTCTTCATCAAAACCACGATGTCACCCTGTTCGCCCGTCGGGTGGAGAATGTCACGGAAACTCAGATCGAAGAACTCAAAACCTTTACCGATCATCTTGTCTTATTTCCGCCCCGGCAAATTCCCGCTCCAGGCAAGGGACTGACAAAACTAATCGGTCAAACAGGGCGCTTTCTGGAGGGAATAGTACAGATGACCCCTGCTAGTGTTCTTAGTTATCGTTCGCCGCTCATTCAAGAGCGAGTAGATGAATACGTCGAGCAGCAAAAATGTGATGTGATTCTCTGCGCTCAGAGTATCAGCGAGATTTTTGTCCGGCCGGAATACCGTCAGCGAGTCAAAACAGTAGTAGATATTCACAGTTCCGTGTACGGTTGGACACGCAATCATTTAGATAGAGGAGCCTCCGCCTATCCGCTGCGGGATTTTCTCTATCTGCCCTTACTCTATCAGTATGAAAAACGTTACTGTGCCAAGTTTTCGCAATTAGTGGCTACCACCGATTACGATCGCGAACAATTATTACAAATTCTACCAGAAGCAAAGGTGGCTATCGTGCCTAATGGCGTGGATTTAGCCATGTTTCCCTATCGTCCTCGGGATCCCGGCGGTCATAATTTGGTCTTTGTCGGTTCCATGAGTTCTACCCATAATATCGATGCCGCCCGTTTTTTTGCTTTAGAAGTCTTGCCAGTCATTCAACAGCGATATCCCGATACCACTTTAACCCTAGTGGGGGCAAACCCGGCGCCGGAAGTTCTCGAACTTGCCAAGTATCCCGGTGTGAGCGTGACGGGGACAGTTCCCTCGACAGTGGAATATTTACACCGAGGAACCGTTGGTGTGGTTCCCCTGCGGGTGGGATTGGGAATCAAGACCAAAACCCTAGAATCCATGGCCGCTGGGATTCCGATTGTAGCCAGCGATCGCGGTTTAGAGGGTTTAACGGTGGCAGCAGCGGGAATTCCCCCTAGGGCATTGCGCGCCAATAGCGTTGCTGAGTACGTTACAGCGATCGCTAGGTTGTTCGATGATCCTTCTCTGCGAGAACAACTGTCCCATAATGGCCGGGCGATGGTGGAATCGGAGTACACCTGGGAGCGAGCGGGACAAAGGTACGAGGAAATTTTGCGGGACTAATATTGTTCTTAACCCCTGAATTTCCCTCGAGACTGTTTGAGAGTTTTACCGCCATAAAAATTGATTTTTTGGAGCCTAATCATGAAAGTTTTAATAGTAGGAAATTACGTTAATGATCGGCAGATCAGTATCAATCGTTTTGTCGGTTTAGTGGAGAAAGGACTCAGACAAAAAGGACACGAAATTCGGCGAGTGCAAGCACAGCCTATTTTCGGTCAACTAAAATCCTCTCCCCAGGGACTCGGCAAGTGGTTAGGGTATATTGATAAGTTAATTATTTTCCCAGTGCAGTTACGTCAGCAGCTTGATTGGGCCGATATCGTCTGCATTTGTGATCAGGCGTTATCCTATTTAACTCCCTATCTAAAAGATTGCAAATATTTTGTGATCTGTCACGATCTGCTGGCCATTCGTTCCGCCCTAGGAGAAATTCCTGAAAATCCTACCAGTTGGACGGGAAAACAGTATCAGGCGATGATTTTGCGAGGATTCAAACAGGCTAAATATGTTGTCTGTTCTTCCGAAGCTACTCGTGCCGATGTTCTCCGTTTAACCAAAATTACCCCCGAACAAACGGAAGTGATCGAGGATTGCTTGAGTGAGGGATACGGTCCGATGACAAGAGCAGCGGCGGTAAATCTAGTGGCCAAATTTAACATTAATAGTGATTGTCCCTGGCTAATTCATGTCGGGGGCGACCAATGGTATAAAAATCGATTGGGATTGCTGAAAATATTCAAGAGGTTAATCGCTTTCCCCGGTCTGGAAAATTGCCGATTGATCCTGATGGGAAAACCTTTGCTGCCGGAGATGCGAGAATTTGTTAATCAGAATAACTTGTCCGCACAAGTAATCGAATTAGGAACCGTCTCTGATGAGGATCTCCGCGCCTTTTATTGCCTAGCAACTGCTTTAATTTTTCCCTCCTTTCAGGAAGGATTCGGTGTTCCCGTTATTGAAGCTCAATCCTGTGGTTGTCCCGTCTTTACCTCCAATCGTCTCCCCATGACTGTTATCGCTGATGATGCAGCCGTTTACTTCGATCCCACCGAACACGAGGCCGCCGCTACTATTATTGCAGAAAATCTTCTCGCTCCCGATCGCCTGGAAGATTTGAGGCAAAAAGGTTTTATCAATGCCACTCGCTTTACTTACGAAAGAATGATCCAATCCTACGACCGATTATTGCCAAAATTGTAGTCTAGAGCTTTTTGGTGACTCATTTTTCCATAGCTCCTTTGCTTCCTTGTAGTGTTGTTTAATTGGGGTTTACTGAATAAATCTAAAAACCTTGTTGGATAATATCTTTAGGCTTTTTTGAAATGAAAAAGTGCCAGCCATTGGAGGAATCGGGGCGAAATTTAGGCACTTTTTCCCTGAAAATTAGGTAGGGTTTGCTGAATAATGGTAAAAACCCCACACCCCACACCCCACACCCTGCCTCACGAAAAACTTTTTGCCGCAGACCCTAATTGGCACTGTGAATTTATCTGTCTCCTGTAAGACTTTTGATAATCTTTTTAGCCAATCGCTCATTAATTTCTCGATGTCTGGGAATTGGTTCTGTTTTTCCAGTATCTGGATTATGGTAAATATCGTGTTTCCCTCCACGTCTAATCAAATAGCAGCCCGCTTGCTCTAATTGTGCAATTAAATCATGTCTTTTCATGCGAGTTCAAACTCTGCAACTCTCTTGATTCCGGGGATTTCTTCAGTAGTAAATGTTCTGTAGAGATCGACCAAGTTTTCGATTAATTCTTCTAAGTCAACACCTTGGGTCCAATGATCTGGAAATTCATTCAAATAGCCCAAGAACATCCCATCTGATTCTTTCCAATATGTATATGGAATCTTCATGGTGAAATCCTCATTCTGCGTTGCTAAAGATATTAAGTTGACCCCTATTATAACTGAATTGCTCCCAAGCCACGATCAGCTTTATTAGCGGGGAGATTGCCGCCTGACAATTCGTTAATGCAGCCTACCAAAGCGGCGCTCGCTAATTCAGACAGATTAACGGGGATATCTTTAGTGACAAAAGGTTCAGCACAAGCTAATATTAAAGTTGCTATTGAATGGGAATTTAACCAAGATAAGGGAGGTTAGTATGCAAGTTCAAATCGAAAAACGGTATTATACACCTGAAGAATATTGTCAGTTAGAAGAAACAGCAGAATACAAAAATGAATATCTGGATGGAGAAATTATTCCTATGACGGGAGCAACAACCAATCATAATCTAATTGCTGGTAATTTTTATAAAAATTTTCCGACTAAGATTAACAATGAAGATTATTGGGCTTTTATGAGTGATGTACGGTTATGGATGCCAATATATCGCTTTTATACTTATCCTGATGTAATGGTGATTAAAGGCCAACCATTATATGAAGGAAAAGGCACAAATACTGTAACTAATGCGTTAATTATTGTCGAAGTTTTATCAAAATCAACTAGAGATTATGACCGCACTGATAAGTTTAAATTTTATCGCTCAATTCCTGACTTTAAGGAATATATTTTGATTGATCAATACCGTTATTATCTCGAACAATTTTATCAACAAAATAATGGGGAATGGTTGTTTAAAGTTTATGAATCGGACAAGGAAGCTTTAAGGTTTTATTCTGTGGATTTTCAAATTTCCCTGCTGGATATTTATCAACGAATTGATTTTACTTTAAGTGAAGAATAATGATTAAATCCCATCTCAATTATCTACCAAAATCAGTTGATATTGCGATTCTCAAGATCAAGAAGGAAACCCAACAAAAAAATAAGAGGATCAAAATAGCGATCGCCCTTTTCAAATCCTATAGTAGGGTCTGCTGAAAAAGTTTTTCGGTGGTGGTAGGAGTCAGGAGTCAGGAGTCAGGAGTCAGGAGTTTCAGGCTTTGTTGCCCTTGTTCTAACATCGGACTTTAACAGGTCAAAAGCTTTATTTTAAAAGGGTTTTACCATTATTCAGCAAGCCCTATAGTAATCATGACAATTATCCTAGGTTGGATTGACCCAAGCAAACCCCACAAAAAGCAATGAGAGGAGGGGAATAGCGAGCGCTGATTCAGACAGATTTAGGTGTTGGCTGTTGGGTTTCGTTTTCCCTTAAAATTGAGAGGTTTTCTTTAACCCATTGATTCGCTCAACCAAACCTACGAAATTAGACTTTGATTAAGTATTGACTGATTCTAGATGCCTTAAAATCTGTTCTCTTAAATTATCCAAATAATTCTCTACCACATCCCAAACTGTATTAAGGTCAATTCCCCCTAAATAATCATGTACTAAAATATTCCTAAAACCAGAAATATTACGCCAGTCAACATCGGGAATATTTGCCTTTAATTCCTCCGAAAGCCGTTGAGTTGATTCTGCCAAAGTTTGTAAGCGTCTAATGATAGCATCGCTCATCATTGAATTAGCAAAAAACTCCTGTTTTCCTCCCTAGGAATACTCCTTAATTTTATCAATACAGTCTAAAATGTATCCAAGATAAACTTGATCTTCATTCATAACTTAATTGCCTCCTTTAAGATTCGCTGTTTAATTAGATGATGAAGGCTTTTTTCAGTTACTACATCCACTTTACACCCCAAGAGATCCTCTAAATCAACTAATAATCCACCGGGAAACCAAGGGGATGTTTTAGCTAAATCATAATCAATTAAAAAATCAATATCACTATTTTCGGTTTCCTCACCTCTAGCAACGGAACCAAATACACGCACATTAAAAGCACCATGTTTGGTGGCAATTTTTAGGATATCCTCTCGTTTGTCTTGTATGAGTTGTTTTAGGGTCATAAAATAACATCCATCCCGAAGGTTTTTAATGAACAATTAACAGACTAGACTAGAAAAAACGGTTCTTCGGTTTGTGTTATGCAATGGACGGGAGTTATAAGGGGTGAAACCCTTATATAGAAAGACATTGCTTCGATTTTTGCCAATTGTTAGCCGATTTCTGCCCCCTGATCGAACCATACCAAGTAACGAAGAACCGAAAAAACTAAATACTGATAACAATTATCGTCGGTTGGATTGACCCAAGCAAACCCAACAAAAAGCCATGAGAGGAGGGGAGAGCCGATTCAGACGGATTTAGGTGTTGGGTTTCGCTTTCCCCCTAAAATTGAGAGGTTTTCTTTAACCTATTGATTCGCTCAACCCAACAAAAAGGACTAGACCGCGCCTAATTCCCGTAGGAGTTCCATAACCTTTTCATATAACGCCGCGTCTCCTTGCTGGCGGAACAGTTCGGCGGCTTGTCGCAAATCTCTGATCGCTTTTTCCCTTTCTAGTCGATAGTAATAAAGAACCCCCCGATTGTTGTAAGCCAGGGCCAATCGGGGATTAATGTTGAGCGCCTGATTGAAATCGGACAGGGCGAGGTCGGGTTTCCCCTGTCCGGCGTAAAGAAGCCCGCGATTGTTGTAAGCCATGGCCAATCGGGGATTAATGTTGAGTGCCTGATTGAAATCGGACAGGGCGAGGTCTGGTTTCCCCTGATCGGCGTAAAGAACCCCCCGATTGAGGTAAGCCTCGGCGTCTCGGGGATTAATGTTGAGCGCCTGATTGTAATCGGACAGGGCGAAGTCGGGTTTCCCCTGTTCGTAGTAAATAACCCCCCGATTGTAGTAAGCTTCGGCGAATCGGGGATTAATGTTGAGCGCCTGATTGAAATCGGACAGGGCGAGGTCTGGTTTCCCCTGATCGGCGTAAAGACCCCCCCGATTGCTGTAAGCCTCGGCGAATTGGGGATTAATGTTGAGCGCCTGATTGTAATCGGACAGGGCGAGATCGGGTTTCCCCTGTTCTTTGTAAAGAAGCCCGCGATTGTAGTAAGCGCCGGCGAATCGGGGATTAATGTTGAGCGCCTGATTGTAATCGGACAGGGCGAGGTCTGGTTTCCCCTGATCGGCGTAAAGACCCCCCCGATTGCTGTAAGCCTCGGCGAATTGGGGATTAATGTTGATCGCCTGATTGAAATCGGACAGGGCGAGGTCGGGTTTCTCCTGTTGTAGGTAAAGAAGCCCGCGATTGAGGTAAGCCATTGCGTCTCGGGGATTAATCTCGATCGCCTGATTGTAATCGAACAGGGCGAGGTCTGGTTTCCCCTGTACGCCGTAAAGAAACCCGCGATTGTAGTAAGCGTCGGCGTATCGGGGATTAATGTTGAGCGCCTGATTGAAATCGGACAGGGCGAGGTCGGGTTTCCCCTGTTCGTAGTAAATAACCCCCCGATTGAGGTAAGCCATTGCGTCTCGGGGATTAATCTCGATCGCTTTGGTGAATTCAGCGAGGGCGAGATCGTATTTTTCCTGTTGCATGTAGTCAACTCCCCGGTTATAGTGGCCGATCGCGTCTTGATTGTTCCCTTGAGCGATCCGGGTTTCGGCTGGTTGTCGGCTCTCTAGCGCCATGACGGGGCGAACAGTCGCGAGGGTGGAAAGGCTGATTAGGCTAACGGTGGTAAGAAGGGCAAAGGATTTCATGGCTAGTTCCTCGGTGGGGATGATTTGAAGTTTTACTTAATTTTATCGGCTGCTTTTTTGGAAATATGCAGAATAGGGCGAGCAATTTTTTTTGTTTCGGATACAAAGGGAAAAAGTACCGCAATCGGGAGTGCTTTGTTGTCATTTAGTGAAAAATACTTGTTTTTTTCGATGCAATATGGTAGGCAAATCCCCGACGATTAGCGATGTCTGGTTGGTTTGCCTCAGTTGTCAGGGCTTTTTTGCCCAAAAAAAATAAAAATTATCATTAGAATCTAGACTACAAAAATAAATTGTTCTTTATTGAGTGAGATGAACTAAAGAACAACATCAATATCTAAAAACACGGGATCGACTTTAATTTTGCCGAGGAATTGTCCTAAGTAGGGTCTGCTGAATAATGGTAAAACCCTTTTAAAATAAAGCTTTTGACCTGTTAAAGTCCGATGTTCATGCTGCGAAAATAGGATTGGGACGGCTACTGACTCCTGACTCCTGACTCCTACCACCACCGAAAAACTTTTTCAGCAGACCCTAAATAAGTTTTGCATTCGATAACAATCACTGGCAGATCGAAAATATGTGTTTCAGTATTATTGGTGATTTTCACCTCAGAATAACTATCTGGATCATCTTTTGGTGAAAAAGATGATAACTGCTCTGTCGGATTATTTTGTGCCAGGGGATAAGATGATTCTAGAGATGCTTTAATTGTTGTACCGATAACAAAATCATGATCCTTTTTCTCAATACGAGCGTAAGGACGCTTGAGCATTTCTGAATAACTGGGAGGGACAAAGAAAATGTCTTTGAAAGTGTGTGATTTACCAATTAAAGTATTCTCACCAAAATCACCAATTAAATCTTTAAATAAATAGTACAAAAATTCCTCAAGTACCGTTGAATGAAGATTGGAACGAGAGTCAAATTTTTCTGCGTAGTGTTGTTGATCAATAAAATCTTTATAAATTGACAGCAGTTTAACTCGTCTTTGCAAAATTTTATTGTCTCGCTCTGTTGCTATTGAAGTCGGTCCGACTAATTTATAATTAATGCGACACCACTGATCATATTTTTCTCGTATTTCACCAAGAAATCGCTTACTTTCAGCATCTTTATACTTTTGAGGGTGGTTTTCCTTTTGTTCAAGATTAGAACCGTGAATTAGAGGATTTCTACTGGTTTTGGACATAAATTTAACTTTTCTTTAATATGTAATGCTATGGAACGAGCGAGGAGAGGTGGTACAGCATTACCTATTTGATTGTACTGACAAAGGAATTTTTCGTCAAATCTTTTTTCTCTATGTAATAACTTTTGAGAAACCACGGTTTTTTTGCCAAGAAAACGGTATTGATCGGGAAAAGATTGTAATCGCGCACCCTCACGAGCAGTTAAATTACGATTTTGGAAAGGATGCAGAAAATTAGCATAAAATGAAGCTGTAATTGTATGAGATGGTTCGTAGGGATTTAAACGACGATTATTTTGATCATAGCAATGGGAAGATAACTCCCCATTGCTACTTCTTCGTCTAGGTTTATGTTCTTGGGGTACATCAGAACTAGATTCTCCCCATTTAATATGTTTAAAACGTTCAACAAGTCTTGCTGAATGTTCCATAGCTACATGATTATATAATACATCACTATTATCCCTTATCCATGTTTGATAGCTGTTTTGAGGGTCACAAATATACGACTGTTCTTCTTGTCCTTCTCTCGCATTTAATAAAGGTAAATCTGAGATAGCATCCCAGAGATTAATAGCAGGATTTAAGGTCTCTGTTTCTAACAAGGAAAGTTGACGATTACCTCTATCATTGTATAACTTTAACGAATGACTAATAGTGGGGATTCCAATCTTTTTTCCACTGGTATTTCCCACAATAAAAACTCTTTCTCTGGACTGAGGAACGCCATAATTAAGCGCATTTATTAACCATACCTCTACAAAATAACCAAGCTCAATAAACGTGCTTTGTATAATGTCTATAACTTTTAAATTGTCGCTATTTTTGCGAGATAAAATTCCTTTGACATTCTCTATAATGAAAGCTTTCGGTTTTAGGTAATCTATCCAACGAGCAAACTCTAAAAACAAACTATTCCTCGGATCCTGAGGATCTTTATGTGCCGGACCAGCAATACTGAATCCTTGACAGGGTGGACCACCAATAATAACGTCTGGTTTAAAAATACACACTTTCTTGACACTATCTTCAGTACAATAATCACGAATATCATGTTGAAGAACTAGCATTTTAGGATGATTGTAACGCAAAGTATCACAAGCCCAAGCATCTATTTCCAGTGCTAACGGCACTGAATAACCTGCCATTTTAAATCCTAGTCCGAACCCACCGGCTCCAGCAAATATATCAATTGCTATTGGTTGTTGTATGAACATATAATTTAACTTTTGTCAACAGATGAGATGATTGTGTGGTTCAACTACTAATCCTCTTCAAATTTTCCTTACTTTCCCAGTAACCCCAGTCTAATCTTAAAGCATCTTTGACTGTACCATCGGGATAAACCAACTTTCCTGACTTGTTGCGATAATCTAATTCCGGGATTAATAAAAAATCACGGGTTTTACAGTATTCATTTAAAAGATTCTGGAAAGCAACCCTTAAAGAAGTTTCTTTTTTACTGCCTCCAAATTGAATAATTTTATCGACTTCGCTATAGTATTGATGGATGAGGAGACGAGACATAGCAGAAAAATTAGAGATTGAGGTGATTATCTTTATTATTCCCGAAAAAGCTAGACAAATCTCACAGGGTGAGCGCATCTCAAAAACTATTGACAATTGGCCAATTTTGTGATCAGCGTGGGCATTTCCAGTGATACCATTTTTCTTTATTCGTGGCAGTCAATCAGACTCCCCTCTCCCGTCCCCCCCTTTTTTGCTCCCCGATGTCGGGGGATTGGGGGGTTGCCTCTTACCTTCAGTAATTGATAACTGATTAAGACTTCACTCCCAAGTTAAAGAAAATCGTTCCCCGACGCACAGAATTATCACTACCTTGGCTGCTAATGGCAAGAGAACGCAGATTATTAAATAAAGGCTTAATCGATAATTCTAACACCCGCACGATCGGGAATTTCGATTCGATCACTGGTTGCAATTGTCGCCAATCGACGTAAAAATAACCATCATTTTCTGCGGGTAAAGCAGTAATTGCCTGTCGAAACTTACCACTGCTTAAAATCGGGTTTTTCTGTGCAGATAAAGCTAATCCCATCGCTTCCACAGAACTAGCGATAATTTCATAATTATCGACTCTCGTATGCACTCCCGTCACGAGCGTCTCTAGTTGCGCTTTTCCCCCTGGGACCGCCGTGGTTAACTTTGTCCAAGCTGTCACCGTTCGATCGAGTAAAGGCAGATTAACCACATTATAGCCGCGACTGCGGGCCAACTCGTCCAAATGAGCGATCGCACTGTCCACATCCACCCCCATCACCCGTTCCCCTAGAAAAACACTATCGGGTTCCATCCCCTTTGAACTAGGCACGAGAGCGAGGCTATATTCGCCTCTAACCCAGCTAAAAACGTCTTCAGGCAAATTTAAACCTAAAGGCGATTGGAAGCGGTTTAAGACCTGTGTTATTAATTCCTGTAGGGGACTATCTGCTTCTAACCCCTCCTCTACCTGAGTCCAAAAACGATTTAAATCGCGACTAGCGGCGACTAAAAGGCTATTTTCGCTGATAAAAGATAATGCTCCCACGGGACTAGATAAAATTGGTGCTTGGTTATCCTGTCCTAAGACCCCAATTAAGGCGGTTTGAGCGACTATTCCCCTAGATTTGATGGTAAAAGCCGTGGCTAATCGTTGTTTTGCTTCGGGACTCTCCGGGACGGGTTGATTGGCGATCCAAGCCGATAACGTGGGTAAATTGCTGTAAACGATAGCTATACGCGGTTCAGTGATATTTTTTATTGCTTCTTGGTAATCGGGGCTATTTTTTAGGTTTAAATCCGGTACTTGCACGTTATTGAGTGCCTCGCGCAAAACCTTGATATTATTGGCAAAAAGCACCGTATCCCCGACCACGGCACTAGCGAGAAAACGATTATTATCTCCTGCGGTCAAGGGACGTTGATAAATAAGGTTAATTCCCTTGTAGGTTTCAAAAACTAGGTCAAATTTGCCCGAAACCGCCTGTTTTGAGTAAGAAGCTTGCAGAAATTCCTTAGCGCGTTCACCATCTTTACTTTGAATTGCCAAAAGATAACCCGGTTGGATACCATTATCGGTATTGCGATCAAAATCTAGGGAAGTAACAGCGAGGGTAATTTCCTCCCCTAACCAAGGTTTGATTTCCTTTTGATAATTCAATCCCGTTTTACAGAGGAGAGTTTTTTCTAAATCCTTAATTTCTTGGTGGGAACGTCGTCGATTAGCCGGTGTAGCGATTAATTGACCAAAAGACTCCAAACGTTCGGGATTGACCAACAAGGATACCATAACCGGGGCCTGTTTCGGCACAAAAATCGCCGCCGTCGGTTCCCGCATTACTCCACCTTTAAGCAAAGACAGCGGACTATCGGCGAGAATCCAAGCAAAACTGGCTGTAGCGACTCCTAGGAGAATGATTACCGTCGCACCTAAAATATAGAAAAACGATCGCAATTTCACAACCTTGCCCCGAGATGAACCATTAGCTATTTTAAGCCAGCAAATGACCCAAGAATTTCGATCGCTACAATTCTTACCAGACTGACAACCGATAACTCGCCACCGATAACTAACTTTTACCAGCCTTTTTCCGCTTGAGCGAGGACATAATTAGCTACAGTTTCGATATCTTCAGCGCTGAGACGACCACCGAAAGCGGGCATTGCCCCCATACCTTTGGTAACTTGGGTAACGAGAGCTTCAACGGAATCTTTGCCGTATTTAACTAAATCTTCTTTTTTCAGGGTTTTAGCGGCATTAACCACGTTTTTACCGCCCATGTGGCAGGAAGCGCAGTTAGCACTGAAAATCGAAGCCCCATCAGCTAAAGCGGGACGAGCCATACCGAATGTAACCACAGCCAAGAGCAAGCACAGGGAAATTAATAATCTTTTCACGATAGGTTCTCCTCTATTTCTCAAGAAATTCCCCAACCATGGTCAGAAAAAAACGGTTTTCTTGTCAAAAGACAAGCTGTCAAACTTCGTGTAGAATTAATCCATGGGACAGTTAAAAGCAAACTTTTACTTTTTTGTCAAAAGACAGGCTGTCAAACTTGTCATCTTCCCTCGTGTAAAGGATTAACAAGCATGAAAAAATTAGGTTTATTGCTCGCTACCGTGGTGCTAGTCGTCTCTAGCTTCTTCTTCAACACTGCCGCCGCTGCCGCGGAAACCTTCACGGTTAAGATGGGCGGTGATGCGGGTACACTACAATTTGATCCCCCCACCCTGACTATTAAAGCAGGAGATACGGTGAAATGGGTCAATAACAAACTTTCTCCCCATAACATCGTTTTCGATAGCACCAAAGTTGCCGAAGCCCAAGCCAGCAAATTATCCCACAAAGGTCTGGCTTTTTCCGCCGGTGAGTCCTTTGAAAGCACTTTCAGCGAACCGGGTACTTACACCTACTACTGCGAACCCCATCGCGGCGCCGGTATGGTCGGAACGATTACCGTTGAGTAATTATCCGATTTTAGCCAAAAATAACTCGCGGTTAACTGCTGCGGGTTGTTTTTTGGGAAGTGGGGTGTGGGGTGTGGGGTGTGGGGAGAACAAAGATGCCTTTTGTCTTTTGTCTTTTGACTCCTGAAATATAAAGTCTCGATTACAAAACTCACTTGGGAGCAATTCTCACCCCACCATAGAAACAGAAGCCCGTAGGAAAATCAGCCATGAAAGAACACGATGTCGTTATAGTGGGCGGTGGGTTAGCAGGATGCCGCGCCGCCTTAGAAATCAAACGCCTCAACCCGACTATCGATGTTGCTGTCGTTGCCAAAACCCACCCAATTCGTTCCCACTCCGTCGCTGCCCAGGGAGGTATCGCCGCCGCTCTGCAAAACGTTGACCCCAAAGATAATCCCAAGGCTCACGCCTACGATACTGTCAAAGGTTCCGATTTTCTGGCTGACCAGGATGCGGTGGATATCCTCACCCGAGAAGCCCCCGAAGTTATCATCGAATTGGAACATCTAGGCGTGTTATTCTCCCGTCTCGAAGATGGACGCATTGCCCAAAGAGCCTTTGGCGGTCACAGCCATAACCGTGCCTGTTACGCCGCCGATAAAACTGGTCACGCCATGCTGCACGAATTAGTCAGCAATTTAGGCCGTAATCAGGTAAAAATCTACGATGAATGGTACGTTTTGCGTCTTATCCTCGAAGAAGGTACAGCTAAAGGAGTAGTTATGTACCAAATCGCCACCGGACAGCTAGAAATCCTCCGGGCAAAAGCAATTATGTTCGGGACGGGGGGGTATGGTCGCGTTTATAACACCACCTCCAACGATTTCGCCTGTACGGGAGACGGTTTAGCTTTATCGGCAAAAGCGGGTATTCCCCTAGAAGACATGGAATTTGTCCAATTTCACCCCACTGGACTCTATCCCGTCGGTGTTTTAATCTCGGAGGCGGTCCGGGGTGAAGGAGCTTATTTAATCAATAGCGAAGGTCGTCGTTTTATGGAAGATTACGCCCCCTCGCGCATGGAATTAGCCCCCCGGGACATCACTTCCCGCGCCATTACCCTAGAAATTCGCGCCGGCCGGGGGGTAAATCTGGACGGTAGCGCCGGAGGCCCCTTTGTCTATCTGGATTTACGCCATTTAGGTCGGGAAAAAATTATGAGTCGGATTCCCTTCTGTTGGGAGGAGGCCCACCGTCTCGTCGGTGTCGATGCGGTAGAGGAACCGATGCCTGTACGTCCTACAGTTCACTATTGTATGGGAGGCATTCCCGTTAATACCGATGGTCGCGTTCGCTTAAGTGCCGATACCCTCAGCGAGGGCTTTTTCTCCGCCGGGGAATGTTCCTGTGTCTCTGTTCACGGGGCCAATCGTTTGGGCAGTAATTCCCTGTTAGAATGTGTGGTCTATGGGAGAAGAACCGGCAAATCGATCGCTAAATACGTCGAAAAACGCGCTTTTCCCGTCTTTAATCCCGATATTTACCTTCAGGATGCGAAAGAGGAAATCACCGCTTTATTGACCAAAAAAGGCACGATTCGCATCGGTCAACTACGTCAGCAATTCCAAGACTGTATGACCCAACATTGCGGCGTTTTTCGCACCGAAGCGACTATGCGCGAGGGAATTAAACAAATCGGCGAGTTAAAGCGCAAATACGAGCAGATTTACCTCGATGATCCGGGTGATTGCTGGAATACGGAACTAATCGAGGCCTGGGAATTACAAAGTCTCATGGTGGTGGGGGAAATTATCCTCACCTCTGCCCTCAATCGTCAAGAAAGCCGAGGGGCCCATTCCCGCGAAGATTTTCCCCAACGGGATGACCAAAATTTCCTTCAGCATACCCTCGCCTATTATTCCCCCGACCGCATCGATATCGACTATATGCCCGTGGTGATTCAGGATTTCACCCCCGTGGAACGTAAGTATTAACCTCTGGTCGGACGGTAAATGTAAAGGAATATTACAAACTCCTTGGCATTTACCGAGATTTAGTTCTATAGTAGATAAAGCAACGCGGGATAGAGCAGTCTGGTAGCTCGTCGGGCTCATAACCCGAAGGTCAGTGGTTCAAATCCGCTTCCCGCCATTACTTATAAAGCTGGTAGTTAACCCCGATTTCCCGTTAGGGAACATCGAACATTACCCGTTCAAGAGAGCGATTGGGGTCAATGTAGGATTGGCGAGAATGGAGACAAGTATAATTATCCATGATCAAGATCTGTTCTGCTTTTAAATAGAGCGGAACGTGATAGGCTTCAAACAGTGCCAAAAATTTGTCACATAAAGCCATTAAACGGGAATCTAGGTCAGAAGCGACCGGTTTATTAAGATCGGGGCTAAATTCCCGATAAACCAGCACATTATAGCTAAAGCGGATGATTTCGGCATCTCGTTGCCAAATTGGTGCAAAACAGCTTTCTTTGCCGTCTTTGGACATAAAATATTGAGGTTGAGCCGCCATAAAATGTTGTTCCTCAAGGGTAAAATGACGCAATAAGTCATCAAACTTAACCAAAGTCGTTGCACCCCCACCCCAACGATCCGGGGTTTTACAGCGCAAACAGAGGTATTTAGGAGGGATAGCTTTGTAGGACCATTCTGTATGAGGTAAAAGCCCAATTCCGGGGGATTGTGCGTCACTTTTTCCCATAGCGTCAGGATTTGCTTTGATAGGATAGATAATCTCTCCGTTAGTTTGGATAACGGGGGTTGCTTGGGTAATATCCTGTAAACATTGGAACCAGCGATCGCCCCAAGGGTTATCGAAGACAAAAAAACCGTTTTTTTTGAGGTGGTTTTTTAGGGTAGCAGTTGAGAACGTAAGCATTGAAAACATAAGATTTTCCCCACTTCAATAGGTTGATACTTGCTATGAAAAAATCTGGGGTATGTGCCAATGCAAGAGGTCTAATTAAAAAAAATTGCATAATAAAAAGCTTATTGGCTAAGGCTTTTAGCTTTGGGTGTGGCTTTGGGGGAGTGGGGTACCCCAAACTTTTTTAGGAAAAAATTGGCGATTTTTGGCGGGGATGGTGTCGGATTTATCCTGTCAGCAAGTGATGGGTAAAAGAACGATGTCCTCTCAGCCTGCCGAGTCGCTAGAATAGGATCGGCTTTGCTCAAATAGACAAGAACACGCCATGTCAGAAGCTATTACGATCGCCGATATTTACAAACTGTTTGAAAGAACCGAGGCTCAATTTGCCGAGTTCCAAAAAGAAGCCGAGCGCCGCAATGTTGAAGCCGAGCGCCGTAGTGCTGAAGCTGAACAACGAAATGCCGAAGCGGACCGCCGCAATGCTGAAGCCGATCGCCGCCGGGCTGAAGCCGATCGCACGATGGAAGAATTGAAAAAGCTGGTACGAGCCACCACCGAAGCCGTCAATAACTTAACTACCCCTTTGTGTCTTTTTATAGAAGAAATGGTAGAGCCGGCGGTTGTGCAGTTATTTCAAGGGCGGGGGATTGATGTCACCCAAACCATGAGTCGTTTAAAAAGTAAACGTCCCGGGGCAGCGATGGAAATTGATATTCTGGCGGTGAATGGCAGTGAGTTAGTGGCGGTGGAGTGTAAATCTCGACTCTCGAAAGATGATGTAGATGACTTTCTCGATCGATTACAGCGATTTAAGTTAGCCTTTCCCCAATTTCGAGACTTTCAGGTTTACGGCGCAGTAGCGGGGATTGAAATCGACCAGGGGATAGATAGTTATGCTTATCGGCGCGGTTTATTTGTGATTAAGCAATCAGGAGAAACGGTGAAAATCATCAACGATGCTCAATTTCGGGCCCTAGGTTTTCATTAGAAAACGGGTTTCTTAAAGAAACCCGTTTTCTGGGGGTGTTTTTCATCATCCCAAAAAATAGACTAAAATAAGCTATCCCTAGCCTCTACCGACCTAATCCCATGTCTAAGAAGAGTTATGGCGAAACTGTTGAAAAAAGGGTCAAACGCTTGTTTGAAGTCTTATTAGATCATGTGGCTCACTGTCAATGTGAGGATAATGATTGGGGAGTCAAGCTGGCTCTAGGGGAAGAGGGGAAGCTTTTGCAGGTTAAGACGAATGTGGCGGCTTTAGTACGCTTGGCAGAGCAGAAAGGGGAAAAATTAACCAAAGATCAAGTTAGGGACGCGATTAGCCACTATTTGGCCGATTATCTAGGCATTCTTCGGGATGAGCGTCACGAAAATGAAAAGCAGGGGTGTGAGGAATGGCGGTTCTCCCTAACTCTGTGGGCGAAATGCGGCGATAAGACAACAAATTTGACTAAATTTTCGGAGGAGTGGCATAAAAGGCGCTCTGAACCCTCTAAAAAAGCGGTAACTAAACCCGAAGCAAACGCTTTCATTCCCCACAATTTTAAAGACAGTGTTGCGATCGCTAAACCCGAAGCAAACGCTTCCATTCCCCACAATTTAAAAAACAGTGGTATTGCCAAATTTGTAGGGCGAGAAACTGTTCTCAATCAATTACATGAAAAGCTACAAAAAGCCGAAAGAATTGCCATTTCTACTCTCTCAGGAATGGGAGGAATTGGCAAAACAGAACTTGCTTTACAATATGCTTGGCAAGAATACAGAAAAACAACTTATCAAGGTGGAGTATGTTGGGTAGATGTTAAAGGGAATGATCCTAGTTTTGATATTATAAGCTTTTTTGAATATAAGCTTAAACTAGATAAGCCACAGGGAAGAACATCTATCGAACAAGTCCAAGATTGTTGGCAAAATTGGATTGATGGGGATGTTTTAATTATTTTCGATGATGTACGAAATGCTGACCGAATTTTTGAATATTTACCTCCCTATGAATTTAAAAAATTTAAAGTAATTATTACAACTCGCTGTGAATATTTATCTGATAAAATAGAAAATATTCATCTAGAAGAATTATCAGAAAATGATTCCCTTGATTTACTTCGCTCCTATATCGGTGATGACAGAATTGACACAGAAATTGAAGAATCAAAATTACTTTGTCAAGATTTAGGATATTTGCCTCTAGCCTTGGAGTTAATAGCAAGGTTATTAAAAAGACGCTCATGGACAATACAAGACACTATAAATAGATTAAGAGACAAAGGACTAAAAGATAACGGTTTGCTTGGCGAAAGACATACTGAAATGACAGCAAAAGGAGGCGTTAAAGCAGCTTTTGATCTAAGTTGGGATGAGCTAAAGGATGAACCAAAAACCCAAAAATTAGCTCTTTATTTAAGTTTATTCGCTATTGCACCAATTAAACAAACATGGATAAATGAATTATTTCCTAATGAAGATGAATATGATATAGAAAAATGGTTAATTGATAATCTAGTTGGTCTAAACTTAGTTAAGTCAAGAGGAAGTAATGAATATGAACTCCATCGTCTAATTCACCTTTATTTAGGAGAAAAGCTAGATCAATGTGAGTTCTTAACGACAGCAAAGCAACAGTATTGTAAGTTATTTTGCTTAAAGTCTGAAAAATTTACTCAACAAATACTATCACTCCAAAAAATTGAAGAGTTAAAGCCTCTAATTCCTCATATTAAACAAGTTACACAACATCATTATAATTACATTGCCGATAATTACAATGATAATATTCCTCATGATTGGAATTTGCCAATTAAAGCAGTTAATGCTTTTTATGTTAGTCAAGGTTTTTCTTCCCAAGCAATTCAAAACTTTGAAGAATACATAAAAATCACTGAGAATAAGTTTGGTAATAGTGACATTCATTTAATGGTTCTTTATAATGATTTAGCACTTATCTTGAAAGAAAATGGACAATATGATCGAGCAATGGAATTTTTAAAAAAAGCTTTATTGGTGGCTAAAAAATATTTAGGTGAAAATAACGATCAGACTTTAACTATAACAAATGCTATTGGTGACACTTATCGTGAGATGAAAGACTACGATAAAGCAGAAGAAACTTTAACCTATGTATATTACAATATACTTGGTGATGTCATAAATGATGTGATAAAGAGAAAGAGCAATAATACTTTACCAAATGAAGAAGTTGTTAAAAAGTTTTCTGTGTTTATTTTAGTTAATAATAATCTAGCATTAGTTTATCAAGGACAGAAAAGATACAATGAAGCAGAGAATTGTTATAAGCTTGCTTTGCAATCGTTGGAAAAATATAGAGAAACTATCTATTTTGCTCAGGTATCCAACAATTTAGGCGGTCTTTATCTAGAAATGGGCAAACAGGAAGAAGCTGAAAACTACTTTAAACAAGCTCGTCAGATTAACAAAGAAACTTTCGATCCTAAATACACTACCAATAGACTTAATCTTGGTCACTTTGCTTTGTTATATATTAATCAAAATCGTTTAGATGAAGCAGAAGAACTTTTATTAGAATTACTTGAAATTCAGTTTAATTTACTCGATGATTTGGAGCCAGATTCTCTAAAGTATTTACATAAAATTGCTTCTGAATACTTTAATAAAGGATTTTATGATCAAGCAGAAGAATTATCTTTAAAAATTAACCAGCTTTATAAAAAATTTCAGTTGACTAACTCGATAGAATATTGTGAATCACTAAATTTTTTGGCAACATCTTATACTCGTGTTAATAAGCTCGAAGATTCAATAAGATTATCGACAGAAGCAATTGCAATAGGAAAAAAACTTTTCTATGAATCAAAAATTGACAGAAATTCCTATACTTCCAGTAGTTTAACAATTATTGAGAGTTATACAAATTTAGGAATAGCATTATGGAATGTAGCCCAAAAATTTAACCAACCTCCTCAGCTAAATCAACGGATAAATTTTTTATTAGAGGCTGAAATATATACTAGACAATCGTTAGAACTTTGCCAACTCATTTTTGAACGAACAAATGATAAAACAGTTCAATATAGAGAATCACATATACATAACAATTTTGGTTTGATTCTGGAAGATTTAGAAAAGTATTCAGAAGCAGAAAAAAGTTATAAAATTGCTTTATACCTCAGACGAAAAGAGTTAGGAAATGAACATTATCTCGTTGGACAATCCTTATTGAATCTTGCTGCTTGTTATGATTGGCAAAAGAAAAATGATGAGCAAACTGAACAAATGTTATTAGAATGTGAGAGAATTTGGGAAAATTTATTAGAGCCTAGCCATCCTGAGATAGTACACTGCTATGCTTGTCTGGCAAATTTTTATGATCGTAAAAGACAATTTAAAAAAGCAATTGGTTATTTTCATAAAACGATTGAAAACTGTAGAATAAGACAAGATGTTAGCATTGATTTTTACCAACGGAAGCTAGAAGAATGTATAAAGCGTAGTCAAAATTTGAAACCCAAGAAATCTAGTCAATCATCTAATAAACCTCAAGGCTTTGGCTAAATCATCAAAACGTCATCTTATCCCTCTAATCGACCAAAATCCCCAATTAACTCTCATTTTCGGAGAAAGTAACCCTAGCGAAACCCTTTTATCCCTCTGTCAACAACTTAACCCGACTATTCCCATCGCATGGATTACCGAAAACCCCATTGCTAACCTACAAACCTTCTCCCCCAACCAACTCAACCTAATCGAAGTGATCTTAAACTGGCAAAATCGGTAAACACCTCTGAATTATGCCAAGAATTGGGTATTCCCTTGGTTAAAGATTGTGAGGAACTGTTAGGACAAATTCAGGCTACATTAGAAGGAGATTAGAAATCCTAAAGCCACCTTCTTCTTACTCAAAAAACTGCCATGAAAAACCCAATTAAACTCACCATTGAACGCTTTCAAGAAAACGGACAAGATTACTATGTCGCCACCAGTCCCGATATACAAGGACTTGTCGCTGAAGCTGATACAATAGATGCCGTCATTGATATTGCCAAAGACTTAATTCCCATCCTATTAGAATTGGAAACAAAGGATTGTGAATAATGCAAACCGTCCAACTTTTTCAACAAGTTGAACTATGTAGGGATGTCCCCGACACTATTTTTAAAAAAGGTGATCAAGGTACTGTTGTTGAACTTTTGACCCCGAACGAAGAACAACCAGAAGCAGGCTACCTTTTAGAAATTTTTGCCAATAATGAGACATTAGATGTTATCGCCGTTACCGTTTCTTGGATAACTTCTATTAACTAACGATTAGCAAAAATTCAGGCTACATTAGAAGGAAATTAGAAACCCTTGATCACCTATACCAACCATGAAAATTAAGGCAATTCTCAAAATTTAACTTTTTATCCAAATAGGAGAAATTTCATGACTACCACCATAAATCTTCAAATCACTTTTGAATCTTTAACCGAAGCCATTAAATCCCTTGACTTAACGCAAAAAAAAACAATTATTAGAAATACTAGAACAACAAATTTTTCAAGCAGAAGAGGCTTCCTATCAAGACGACGAGGAAACCCTAGCAGAACTTCAGCAAGTTCGGGATGAATATCAATCAGGCGACTATGTGACCCTTGAACAATACTTGAGCAAGGATTAAATCATCGAAAATTTTGGGTCTGAAACCCCGTCGTTCTACGACGGCTTTACTGTTAAATATTAACACATTTACGAAATATATGCTAAAATG
>MTBT01000246.1 GCA_002282935.1 Microcystis sp. LSC13-02
GTCGGCCATAGGTTTACCGTCGGAGTCAGGATAGAAAAGTTGGGGTTCGATGGGTGCTTGAACCATGCTTTATCTCTTGCGATCGCATTTTGGCCTAACTTTATTGTATCATCGCAAATCCTCGGTTTGAAACCCCGTGCTTTTAGGACGGCTTTGCCTTAGACCTCCTGCCAAAGTTGTATAGTACTAAATCCGTTGAGTATAGGCTACATATCAGGACAGGCAAAAGGCTTCGACGGTGAGGTCGGTCGAACCGCCGAACGGCGAAAGGGGGAATAAATAATCAGTTTTTAATAACAGGATTTAGGATTACATCTAAATTTTTAATAAAGTCGAGAAGGGTTGATTGTCTTGTAGGAGCGAAAGATTTCTTAAAATTTGGTTTTGCACTTAATAGTGGTTCTGAAAGACCTGGTACTTTTGCTTCTTTTCAGGTCTTTGATAGCAGCAATAACCTACTTGCTTCCTCTACTAAAATCACCTGTAATTTGACAGGTTGACGAGGGTTCGCCTTGGGGTAATGGCTAGGTACTTGTATTTCAAAACTGGCAAATCTAGCTGTTAGTTTAGCTAGTCTAGCCTCGTGATTAGGATTGCGTTTTACTTGCACATCTAGGCTACCACAGGCTTTAATTTCTCTGATGGATTGATGTAAATATTTAGTCTCTGGATGCCCTGACTTTTCCTTGTCTTCGAGATAGTTAACTTTTCGGTTATGAGTTCCTCAGATTAATAAATGAGAGTTAGGATTTCTTGACTGGGCAAATAAATCAAATATGTCTGCCTCACAATCTCCGATTGTTACTACTTGAATATCTTCGGGTATTTGTTGTTGTGTTTTTGAGCAAGAATTTAACCATCTTTGACTTTCTTTTTCTTGGGTTTCTCTTTTTTTTCGTTGCTTGGCAATCCCTAAATTCTTTTCTTCTCTTGCCCAGACCTATTGATTAATCAGTCCTAAAGATATTCCGACCGGGGACACTCCTAATGTGGTATGAAGTTTGAGACCAAAGGAGGTTTTACAATCTAGATAACCCATTCCTTTTTTGGCTTTTTGTGTCGTAAAGTCTAAACTGGTTGTGTCTTGCACTGCCAAAACTATTGGATGTTCTTTGATTCTTTCTACTGTACTTTTAGCTTGGGCGGCAATTATATCTGAGGGGTGAAAATAGGGGGAATTCCAAAAGTCATAGGTGGCACTCGCTGCCGCTAGATTTCCCGAAGCTTGTCGAACACTTGTACTAATTTGGCTGGCCAAATTTTCCACGATACTGATTAACCTTTTCTTTCTTCTCCTGTCGCCTAGGTCTGCATACTGTAATTCTTGGGCTGCCCATTTCTCCATTTTTTTGCTCACCTGGACCTTGATTCCTTCTTTCAAAACTATACCTATCAATCGTCTCCCTTTTTTTTAAGTTTCTTCTCTTTTTGTTAAGAAAGATCTGACTAATGGATAGGGTAT
The DNA here is from genome assembly GCA_002282935.1 of Microcystis sp. LSC13-02. Classification (GTDB taxonomy): domain Bacteria; phylum Cyanobacteriota; class Cyanobacteriia; order Cyanobacteriales; family Microcystaceae; genus Microcystis. Next base: position 1,463 of record MTBT01000246.1, read on the forward strand.
AAACGGGGGCTGTTCGAGTATTAGCAGGATATCAGGTAAGTCGGGATTAGCAATTCTCGCCCCACCAGCGATCGCTGTTGCCAAAGAATAGGGCGTAATTGCCCGAATTTTTAGCCCACAGGGACGAGGTATTTTTTGAGCATTCATTGCGAGATTTGTCAAATTATTTAAGAAATGTGAAGGAGCGCAAAGGAAAATTAAAAGAAGGGAAGATATAGATGTTGGGGAGAATACTAAGTGCTAATCTAAGGTTATCCCATCTATTCCGAGGTTAACCGTCGAACGGGAGAAACAATCACCGGATTCCCTTGCTGGCGGCAAAAATCAGTTTCTTTAAATGAAAGTTAACAGAACTTCGCATTTCTGTTAAGAGAAGGTTTAGAGAAACTTGTTAGAATAGAGGTAGATAAATCCAGTTGCAAATAGGCGCTCGACCCGATGAATTTTCCGTGCGATCCGACAAAAAAAAGAGAACGAGAACACCGACAATATCTAGACTGTGACCTCTAATTGACTTTCAATCAACAGCGCGATCGAGCAGTTTTTTTGAGGATTAAATTCCTGGCATCAACATCCCTTAAAAATAGTTGATGTGGGCAGTCCATAGCAAAATTTTTAGATGGAGTAGTGAGTATGAAGCTATTGATTCAGGGCAATAATATCGCTGTCACCGAACCTATTCATGATTATGTGGAACAAAAGCTGGAGAAAGCGGTGAAACATTTTAACGGCATAACCACAAAGGTCGATGTTCACCTCTCCGTGGAAAAGAATGCACGCATTCCCGATCGTCACAAAGCGGAGGTAACGGTTTATGCTAATGGAACAGTGATTCGCGCTCAAGAAGGAAGCGAAAATTTGTACGCGAGTATTGATTTAGTTTCTGATAAAATCGCTCGTCAACTCCGCAAGTATAAAGAAAGATTGGTGGATCATCGCACCAACGCCACCGTTAAAACTAGCGAGGTGGTGCAAGAGAAACTCTTAGATGATAACCTAATTGGCGATCGCACTCCCGAATTACCTGCGGAAGTAGTGCGGATGAAATACTTTGCCATGCCACCGATGACTATTGAGGAAGCACTAACACAATTGCAATTAGTCGATCACGATTTCTTTATGTTCTGCAACAAAGACACTAACGAAATCAACGTTATCTATCAACGCAATCACGGCGGTTTTGGTGTTATTCAACCCCGTCCCGTCAACCTAAATGGCAAAGAACTCCATTAACAGTTAGCGACTACAAATAAAACCAAAGACTGGAGAATTTCTCCAGTCTTTTTCTCATCTAACCAAGATTAACTTTAACCACTTTATTTTTTTCTGCCGCCGCTTTCGGGAGGGTGAGATAAAGAATACCGTCTTGATAGTTAGCGGTAACTTGGCTATTTTGCACCTCTACTGGCAGGGTAATCAAGCGACTAAATTTACCATAATAAAATTCGCTGTCTTTTACCTCGGCAGCGCATTCACGTTGCCCATTAATAGCCACCATTTGCTTGCTAACCTCCACATCGATATCTTTAATATCCATACCGGGTAATTCGATTTTTAATTCCACGGAATCCTCGTTAACGGAGATTTCCACCGGGGGACGAGATACCAATGAAGTTGTCGGTAATACTTCTTGAAAAAGTTGATCGATTTGACGTTGGACAGAATTAATTTCTAGGAAGGGAGAATAAAGAGTGAAAGCCATAGTAATAATTTCCTTGAGAGGTTTTCTCTGACTGCGATTATCTCCATCTTAAGCAACTAACTTGACTTCCACAAGGCGGTTTTCAGGAAATAAAAAGTCGCAATAACCGATACAGTTATCAGTTATCAGTTATCAGTTATCAGTGGCAAGTGGGAAGTTGTGGGGTGTGGGGTGTGGGGTATGGGGTGTGGGGTGTGGGGTGTGGGGTGTGGGGTGTGGGGTGTGGGGAGCAAAAAGCGGCCTTTTGCATGAGTGCATGAGTGCATGAGTGCATGAGTGCCTTCGTTATAACCATTGTTGTAATTCCGGCCAACCCAAACCCTGACGCACGATATCCGGTTGATCGCCGGTAAAATCAACAATTGTTGACACTTCCGAACCGGGAGCAGAACCATCTTCGATAATTAAATCAACGATATGATCGAGGGCATCGAATAACCTAGCGGATTCTAATCCCTTGGTGGGAAAATCCCCCTCCTGATCGGGAAGATGGGCAGAACTAGAGATAATGGGATTTTCTAGGGTTTCGAGAATAGTGCGACAGATAACGTGATCGGGAACCCGGATACCAGTGGTTTTCCGCTTTGGATTCATCACCACTTTCGGCACTAATTTAGTCGCCGGTAAGAGAAAAGTGTAGGGACCGGGTATGACTCGTCGCATAATCTTATAGGCATGATCGCTGACCACTGCGTACTCGGAAATATTCGACAAAGAAGAACAGAGAAACGTCAAGGGTTTATCATTAGATAGTTGCTTGATTTGGCGAACTCGTTCGACGGCAGATTTCACATTGAGATCGCAACCGATCGCATAGACAGTATCGGTAGGATAAAGCATAATTGCCCCATTTTTAAGGGCATGACAGATTTCTTGGATAGAACGTTGCTGGGGATTTTCGGGATGGAGAGAGTAAATAGTAGCCATGATAGCAAAATCGTCGCCTATTGGGATTGTCCCACGGGAATCGCCGGGGATATGTGTTTAGGGGCATTAGTAGATTTAGGAGTCCCCTTAGAATACCTGATTGCACAACTAAAAACTTTAGGAATTGAGGATGAATATCAGTTAAGGGCCGAAAAAGTGCATCGTCGCGGTCAAATTGCTACTAAGGTTCACGTCGATGTCACTGCCGAGAAGTGCGCTCATCATCACCACCATCACCATCATACCCCCGCTCGCCATTTACCGGAGATTGAAAATTTAATCAAACAGGCAAATTTACCCCAGAAAGTCCAAGAATGGAGTTTAGCGGTTTTTCAACAACTTGCGATCGCAGAGGGAGCCGTTCACGGGATCGCGCCAGAAAAGGTGCATTTTCACGAAGTGGGGGCAACCGATGCCATTATTGATATCGTTGGGACTTGTTTGGGTTTGGATTGGCTATCGGTGAGTGAATTATACTGTTCTTCTCTACCCACCGGCGGCGGTACAGTTCAGGCCGCCCATGGTCGTTTACCGGTTCCCGTGCCAGCAGTAGTACAATTGTTAAGTAATCGACAAGTACCAATTTATAGTAATGGCATCGCAGCGGAGTTAGTAACACCCACGGGGGCAGCTATTGTGACAACTTTAGCTAAAAGTTTCGGTAAACCGCCCAAAATGCAGTTAGAAAAGGTCGGTTTAGGGGCAGGGACAAAAGATTTACCGATTCCCAATCTTGTCCGGCTTTGGTTAGGGAAAAAAGAACCAGAAAAGCTAGATGAAATCGAAACTGTGGCAGTTTTAGAAACTCAAATTGATGACTTAAATCCGCAAGCGATCGCCTACTTAAGCGAGGCTTTATTACAAGCGGGGGTCTTGGATGTATTTAGTCAAGCAATTACTATGAAAAAATCTCGTTTGGGAATACTTTTGACAGTAATTTGTGGCTTGGATAAAATTGCTATTTGTGAAAATATGATCTTTCAAGAAACCACAACTTTAGGCATTAGAAGGACGATTCAAGAGCGATTAATCTTAAAAAGAGAGATACAATCGATCGATACTGTCTATGGTCAAATTCGGCTAAAAGTTGCCTACAAAGAGTCAATTAATCAACCGATTACCGTACAACCAGAATACGAAGATTGTGCCGCTATTGCCCGTCAGCATCATCTACCTTGGCGATTTGTTCATCAAATGGCCTTGGCTATTTGGCAAGAAAAAAATCAGTCTTGACAGCAGGGCGATTTTCTCATAAAACTGCCAGATTCATTGTTCAAAAGAACGTAGGTTGGGTTGAAGCATGAAACCCAACGCCCGCTCATGTTACGCTACCGTTAACCCATCCTACAAATAATTGTGCCTCCCTACTTATATCCATTGTTCAAAAGGTATTTTCAGGAAAATAATCCCAATTTAAAACCCGTTCTTGGGTAAAAGGACAATCAACCGGAAAAGTTTCTTTTGGTAAATTAGTTTCATTTACAGTCCCTCGCACTGCTTTTTGATAACATTCTGCGAAAATATCGGCTAAATAGGGTTTTAAGCTAGGACTATCCCTGAAAATAAGCTCTAATTGTTCTCTTTGCTCATCAATGGTATTTATCCAGCTATTAGTCCGTTTTTCTGGTTGATATTGCCATTTAAGTAAGTGCATCAAGAGAACTTTTAAACGGCCGAATATCTCCCGTCTATTATTACGTCCCATATCGGATATTTCTTCGATTAAGTTATCTAAATCAACGGCCTGTAAATTGCCCTTTTTTAAGTGATTGACGGTTTGCTCAATCCACAAATTAAAATCAGTTTCATAAAGCTGAGATAATTGATTTTTCATAATGAGAACGTTTCTTATATTCTATCTTTACGTTGTGCCTATCTTAATGGTGTCTTGTCCAGATGATATTTTTACAAATATGAGATGCAGAGGATTTACCATAATTTATCTAATCTTCAAGGTATTTTTTTCTCTTTTTTATGATAAATTTAATTGTTGTACAAGTGCAAAAAAATCAGAGCAAAATGATAGTTTTTTCTGATACTTCTGACTGAATAAAAAAAACGGGTTTCTTTAATAAACCCGTTCTCTAGATATAGAAAAGTTTTAAATATTCTAAAGGAATTAGGTTGTGTACGTTTTCTCTACAGTATTATTGCGCTCAACTCAACCTACGAGGCGATGCTAAACAAATCGAAAGTAATAACTGGTTAACGCAATACTGGTGTTATCTTGAACTACTCCAATTAAGTCACCTCCTTGATAGATGGCTGTATCTAAAGCAGAAGTACCAAACCAATTTACCCTCGATAGGCTAATTGAACTAATAATCGCATATATTTCAATATAGTCGTCTGCCCCGTTATAGTCAGTAATAAGAGCATAACCACTACCTTGATAATAGTTGCCAGCACTGCTACCTAGCACAAAAATGTCCGATCCAGCCCCCCCAACTAAAGTGTCATACTCATAACTGTTATAATAGTTGGTAATAGCAGTGCCCATTAAGCGATCATTACCAATGTCACCACTTAGATAATCATTCCCTGATCCCCCTGACAAGTTGTCATTTCCCGATTGTCCATATAATTGGTCATTGCCAGTTTCTCCAGATAAATAATCGTTGCCATTCCCTCCCCATAAGATATCATTTCCCGACCATCCATAAAGAGAATCGTTGCCGTCGCCACCGTCAATATAATCATTGTTGGTATTGCCCCAGATGGTATCATTGCCACCATAACCATAGGCATAAAGTTGTTCACTTCCCGTATAGTTGTAGGAGTTTGCGGAATCTGTACCGTAGTAAGTAGGCATGGCTTTACTCTCCTGTTTAGTTGCAGATAGTGACCAATATGCACTCTACCCCCCACCAGACTGTATCATACGCTACAATTTAATAAATTTTTACATTTATCCCCATACCAGACCCTCTCCTCTTAGTGCGATCGCTGCTTTGGTCGGCTCCTAATTTAGACTGCCTGTCGGAAATTTTAGTACAAATGCTCGAACTGGCAACTCCAGCACTCCCGTACAATCTTAACGAGCAATCTAGTTGACATCCTCAATGCTGCTTTTGAGAAGGAGACGGGTTGCTAAAGCCTCTATAATAAGTAGCCATAGAGATGCCGACAACTTCCCCTGTCGATAGCGAATAAGGAGAAAAAAAACCCAGTGTTTGTCCTCAAAGGTTACGAGTATTTTCTAGGATTTCTGCTCGCTTGCAGTTTAGTACCAATCCTATCCCTAACGGCCTCCAAAGTCCTGCGGCCTAGTGGTGGTGGTCCGGAAAGACGCACCACTTATGAATCGGGGATGGAACCGATCGGCGGTGCTTGGATTCAGTTTAACATTCGTTATTATATGTTTGCCCTCGTTTTCGTGGTTTTTGACGTGGAAACCGTCTTTCTCTACCCTTGGGCAGTAGCTTTCAATCAATTGGGCCTATTAGCTTTTGTAGAAGCACTGATCTTTATTGCTATCCTTGTGGTTGCTCTCGTCTATGCTTGGCGGAAAGGAGCCTTAGAATGGTCATAACAGCCATAATTTTCCTTATTTTTGACTTTTCATGAGAGGATAACCCGATGAGTCCCAACCCTACCAGCGAATTTAAGCAAATTATCGAACAACAAAGCGAAAAAATCCTCAATCCCATCGAACGCACTAAAGTTACCCAGGATTTATCGGAAAATGTCATCCTTACCACCGTTGATGACCTGTATAACTGGGCGCGTTTGTCAAGTCTTTGGCCGATGCTATACGGTACAGCTTGCTGTTTTATCGAGTTCGCAGCCTTGATTGGTTCCCGTTTTGATTTCGATCGCTTTGGTTTAGTTCCCCGTTCTAGTCCCCGGCAAGCCGATTTAATCATCACTGCTGGTACAGTCACCATGAAAATGGCCCCCGCTTTGGTGCGTCTGTATGAAGAAATGCCGGAACCTAAATACGTTATCGCCATGGGTGCCTGTACGATTACGGGGGGAATGTTCAGCAGTGACTCCACCACTGCGGTTAGAGGGGTAGATAAACTTATCCCCGTGGATGTCTATATACCCGGTTGTCCCCCCCGTCCGGAAGCGATTATCGACGCGATTATTAAACTGCGGAAAAAAGTCGCTAACGAATCTATTCAAGAACGCGGGACTGTCCTCCAGCAAACCAATCGTTATTACAGCACCACCCATAAAATGCAGCCCACGGAACCGATTCTTACGGGTAAATATCTGCAATCGGCCACCCGTCAAGCACCTCCGAAAGAGTTACTAGAAGCCACCGGTATGCCTGTTCCCCCCGCTCTTTTGACCACGAAACAAAAGGAAGAAATCTAAATGACTGAAGAAACGACAGCTATTGTGCAAGCTGGCCCCACTTCGATTTGGTTAAGCGAAAATGGTTTTGATCATCAAGCTTTAGAAGCTGACCATAGTGGTGTGGAATTGATTAAAGTAGAAGCAGACTTTTTAATTCCTCTGGCCACTGCTTTATACGCTTATGGTTTTAATTATCTCCAATGTCAGGGGGCTTACGATTTGGGACCGGGGAAAGAATTAGTTAGTTTCTATCATCTAGTCAAAGTAACCGATAATGTCGATAGTCCCGTGGAAGTGCGCTTAAAAGTCTTTCTTCCCAGAGATAATCCCAGGGTTGCCTCGGTTTACTGGATTTGGAAAGCAGCTGACTGGCAAGAACGAGAAAGTTATGATATGTTCGGCATTATTTATGAAGGACATCCCCACCTGAAACGGATTTTAATGCCGGAAGATTGGGTCGGTTGGCCTCTACGCAAAGATTACGTTTCTCCCGAATTCTACGAACTACAGGACGCTTATTAAGTCGAGAAATTAATCAGTAATATCGGGTTAGAAGATATTTCTAGCCCGATTTTTTTGAGATTTAGGGACAAGATAAGCTATTGACTATTTAGTCGGTTAAATCTACATTTCGTAGCCAAACTTATTGGCATCCACTTCTTGTAAATTAATATCGATTAAACCGTATTCCAACCAGCGTTGGGAAACCTTGAGTGCCATGGCAGGATCCGACTCCAAAGGTTCCCCCCATTCGTGGTCAGTTTCGGGATACATTTTAGTGGTGGCATCAATTCCCATTCTCCCCCCCAAACCGACCTTTTCGCTGGCAAAATCGAGGCTATCAAAGGGGGTTTCCGGGAGAATAAACACATCGCGAACCGGATCCACTTTAGAACTAATTGCCCAAACCACTTGCCGGGGGTCGCGAATATTAATCTCCTTATCGACGACGATGACAAATTTAGTATAGGTGAACTGGGGTAAGGCACTCCAAAAAGCTAAGGCCGCTCGCCGCGCTTGTCCAGGATAGGCTTTATCAATGGAGATAATCGCCGCTTTATAGCTTAAAGCCTCCATAGGTAGGAAAAAATCCCTGATTTCCGACACCTGTTGCCGTAAAATCGGTGTATAAATACGATTAAGAGCGATAGCCATCATCGCTTCTTCCTTGGGAGGACGACCGCTAAAAGTGGTTAAATAAATGGGGTCGCGACGATGGGTCATGCAGTGGAAATGAATCAGGGGTGAATCTTCCACACCGCCATAGTAACCCATGTGATCACCAAAGGGTCCATCTGGCAATACCTCTCCGGGAGTAATTGTTCCTTCCAGGACGATTTCTGAGTCGGCCGGCACTTCCAAAGCGAGGGTTTTACACTTGGCTAACTGTACCCCGGAACCGCCGTACAATCCCGCAAACAGCCATTCTGAGAGATCTACGGGGATAGGAGTGGCGGCGGCCATGATAATCAGAGGATCAACCCCTAAAGCGATGGCTATTTCCAATTTTTTGCCCATTTGTGCCGCTTTTCGCAGGTGACGCGCCCCACCGCGCACGGATAACCAGTGGACGGTCATGGTATTGTGAGACTGTAGCTGTAAGCGATAGACACCGACGTTAGGGGTTCCCGTTTCGCAATCTTTAGTAATTACTAGCCCTAGGGTGATAATCTGGCCTGCATCCCCCGGATAGGGGCGAATCATCGGAATTTTCTTTAAATCTACTTCATCCCCTTCTAAAATTACCTGTTGACAGGCAGGGAAAAAGTTACGGTTGGGTTTGGCTTTCAGCACATCAAATAAAACTTTACCAAAATCGATCGCTTGGGAGAGTTTTTTCGGGGGTTTCGGTTGTTGCAACAGGGCGAGTTTTTTGCCTAAATCTTCCAATTCTTCGGGTTTATTCAGGTTCATCGCCCAACAGATGCGTTCTACCGTTCCCATCAGGTTAATAGCGACGGGAAACTCTGCTCCTTGCACGTTTTCAAACAGTAGGGCCGGTCCCCCCACCTGTAGCATCCGATTAGCGATCTCGGCAATTTCTAAATCGGCAGAGACCGATGCACTAATGCGGCGTAATTGCCCACGATCTTCTAAAAGCTTAATAAATCCTCGTAAGTCTCTAGCCATGATGAAGAAATGTAAATAAATCCCTGTCTCTATTATCTCTTAGGGCGGCAGTTTCCGTCAGGGATAGTCAACGTTTTGAGAGTTTGAGGCGATTCTCGTCTAGAATTAAGTAAAAAAATCCCCATCTCGCCAGGGTCATTCCTACCCCTAAGTTTATGCTTATCCAGCCCAGAGGTCAACATGATTAAGGATATTGAAATTAGTAATTTTAGATGTTTTGAGCATACCAAAATTGAAGGTTTTGAGCGAGTTAATTTAATTGGTGGCAAAAACAATTCAGGGAAAACCGCCTTGTTAGAGGCAATATTTTTATATAGTTATCCCTATCCAAATACTATTCATCCCTACATCAGAGGAATCATTCGTAAGGAATCTTTAGCAGTTGTTACGACTATTCCTAAAAATGCTTGGGATAATTTATTATTCAATCTTGATAGAAAAAATATTATTGAGTTAAAAGGCTCCCAATCTAACCAAGGAGATAAATTGGTAAAAATATCGATTTCCGATTCTCTTAAAGATAGTCTTCTAGGTCGCCCTGAAGATTGGCAACAATTATATAATTTTATCGCTAAAAATAAATCGGTTATTTCTATCTTAAATATACAAACAATTTTTGACCCTGAGAATGACTCAAAAGATAGTCAACTGAACTATTTTTTAATTGCTAGTTCTGAGGGAATACTAGCTTTACCTGATGCGGGTGATGAGGAACCAGTAATCATTGCCGCATCTGTCAATAAATCTTTGAAAGAATTGAGCGAGTCCTATACTAAAATAGTTTTTAATGAACAGGAAGAAGAAGTGCTAAAAGCTCTACAAATTCTCGATCCGTCTATTGAAAAAATAGAAAGTTTTTTTCTGGGTGAACCAAATTTATATCTGAAAAGAAAAGAGACAAAACGCTTAACCATATCTCTTTTTGGTGAAGCTATTAATCGTCTGATAGAGATAATTATTACTCTGCTGCTTAATCCGCAAAAAATTATTTTTATCGATCAAATAGAAAATGGTCTTCACTATACTGCTTACCCAGATATTTGGAAAACTTTATTCCGATTAGCTATGGAACTAGATAGCCAAATTTTTGCCACAACCCATAGTTTAGAGATGATCCAAGCTTTTGCCGATGTGGGGTTAGAATATTATCCAGAACAGGGAGCCTATTTTGAACTAGCCAGAAGTCCCAGAACTGATAAAATTATCGGTATTAAAAGTGAATTAGATATCTTAGATTATGCTCTCAAGCACAATGATCGAATCAGAGGTGAGTAGAATCGTGGCTAATGTAATGATTGTTGAGAGTCAAGATGATCAGGCTTTTTTACGAGCTATTATTGAGCATATTAATGAATCGACTCATCTAACGATAACTATTGTTGAATTTTATATTCTAGACGGAATAGAACGAGAAAATTATCGTAGCCTTGAACAACGGCTGAAACGACTTAATAACACCTTGCTCAAAGATGATATTCAAAAGATAGGTATTGTTTTAGATTTAGATGAACAAACCAGACAAGAAAGACTTGCTCTGGTTAGTCAATGTATTCAAAGAGTTTTTAGAGAAGCAGCCAGGATAGATGATACCCAAAAGCTATTTCAATTAAATGCTTCTACGAATACTCAAATAGGTTGTCATTTTCTTCATGTTAATGAACAGGGGGAACTAGAGACAGTGTTGAGAGAAATTAAAACCCAAGATTCTCCCCATGCTGATTGTGTAGAAGCTTGGCGATCCTGTCTTGCACAAAAAAATATTGATATAAATCGTAAAAAAATTGATAAATTGTGGATTCAAAACTATATCAGGGAAGATACACCATCACAGAATGAAAAAAGAGAGGCTAAGAAATATTGTAATTTATCCCATGCTTTAACCAAAAAAGATATTTGGAACTTTGAGCATGAGGTATTAAATGAACTCAAAGAATTTTTACAACTATTTGCTGTCTAATCAAAAATCCCCCTAGAAATCTAGAGGGATTGAGGGATATATGGAGTGCAATTTAGAAGTAAATTGTCCCACCCCAGCGCTCGTCTAGACGGGGAGCAACCAACAGATAAGCGGCGACGTTATACACATCATCTTCGGTCAGATTGCGTAATTCTGGGAAGATATCGGGACGGCTAACATTGGGATGGAATTCGCTCAGATCATCTTCACCATCGTAACTGGTGGGATGTTCTAGATAATCAATCAATGCTAACAGATTATCTCTGGGGGGTTCCGCTTTTGCCAGATCGGCCAGACCCAAACTGACATTATTATTAGTTTTGGTTTTACCTTGCAGGTGGCACTTAGTACAATTGGCGACAAAAAGTTTCTGTCCTTCCGTCGCTTGCTCGGAAGTCAAAGTCACCGATCCCCCCGCATCATTGAGGGTGATGGTGAGGGTTTCTTGATCGAGTTCTAAGGCACTAGCGCCGTTAAGATTGAATTGTAATACAAAAAAGACTACAGCGATCGCTGCCACAATCAAACGTTTGATCATTGTTCTCCTACTCGCAATTGTTCCAAGAAAGGGGATTTTAAGGTGACTAAAAAATTTTCTCCTCTGGGAGGGTATCGATCGATTCTAAGTGATCACGGACACCGAGAAGATCGCAGTTGGGAATAAAGTCAAGGGGACGTTTCCGTTTTCGAGGCGGTTACTCCTGAGCGTTGGGATAAAATCAGTGAGATAATTGCTTTAGCATCTTCTAGGGCGAGATTAGTCTGCCGATCTTTATAGGAGATGCCTAATTGGTCGCAAAGTGACAACACAGATTCATCGGCCAGATCGTACTCTGCCGCAATATCAGCGATCGATAGATCAGCAAAACCCATAGTCTAACGCACCCACCAAGGATAGAGAATACTTATTAGTTACCATAATTATCATGCCATTGCTGGGGACATTCTTCACAGTGATCAGTGATCGGTCGTCAGTTATCAGATGTGAGTTTTCAGTTCACTGATTACTGTTTACTGTTTACTGATCACTGAAAAAAAGCTCCCCGCACCCCACACCCCATCACCCCAGACCCTCAAAATTCCCTAATTTTCCCGACTTTTGCCTTTTTATTCCCTAAGATAGAGACTCGTGTAAACAAATTTAATTAAAATCGCAAAAAACCTGAAAAAATACTAAAATGTGATTAAGAATGTTATTTTTAGCGTTGTAAGGCTAAATCTTTCTCGATAACATTGTAATCATACCTCCACACTCTTTTGTACAAAGGACTGCACCTTTGTTAACTTATGGATATACAACTGATCAACATCGGCTTCGGTAATATTGTTTCCGCTAATCGGGTTATCGCCATCGTTAGCCCGGAATCTGCTCCTATCAAACGCATCATCAGTGATGCTCGGGATAAAGGCTGTTTAATCGATGCTACCTATGGAAGACGGACTCGTGCGGTGATCATCACCGATTCTAGTCATGTAGTGCTGTCGGCCATTCAACCAGAAACCGTGGCTCACCGTTTCGTGGTCAACAAGGAAGCGCCTGTTAATAGTAGCAACTAAGTTATTAACCCCATGCAACCCGGTCAATTAATTGTCATTACTGGCCCTAGCGGCGTGGGCAAGGGTACGCTAGTCCGGCATTTACTAACTCGTTTCCCTAACCTCTACCTGTCCGTATCCGCCACTACGCGCCCACCTCGACCGGGTGAAATTGAGGGGGAAGATTACTACTTTCTCGACCGTCCCAGTTTCGAGGAGAAAATGGCAGCTGGACAATTTCTGGAATCGGCCGAATACGCGGGCAACTACTATGGGACACCCCAATCAGCGATCGCCGCTCAATTAGCAACAGGCCAGACCGTAATTCTAGAAATCGAATTAGAGGGAGCCAGACAGGTCTGTCAAAGCTTCCCCGAAGCGAGGAGAATCTTTATCCTACCCCCCAGTTTCGAGGAATTAGAACGTCGTTTGCGCGGCCGGGGCAAAGATGCCGAAACAGCGATCGCCCGCCGTCTAGAGCGCGCCCAAGAAGAATTAGCCGCCAGCGAGGAATTCCCCTATCAAATCGTCAACGATGACCTAGAAACCGCCCTAGATGCCATCGAGAAGATTATTTTTAGCCGTTAGCTGTTGGGGGTTAGGTGTTAGTCCTCGGTCGTCAGCCTTGAATCAGTTATCAGCTTCTGAAGGCAAGAGGCAACCCTACCCCAACCCCCCCGACGTCGGGGGGGGTTGGGGGGCAAAAGACAGAATCTGACATTCTCCTACCTAAAAAGAAGGTTGGAAACTAAGCACATCAAAGCTTTTAGCTTAACCAATTAGGTCTTAGATTCGGCCCTTGTTATCAGATCTGAGTTTTCAGTTCACTGATTACTGATTACTGTTCACTGTTCACTGAAAATACTTCCCCACTTTCCCTAATCCCTATCCCCCATTCCCTAGGTTACAATCAAAAAAACTAACCGCAGCAGCAAGACAAGAAAGCGCAATGATTCCTACCGTTATTGAAACCACAGGCCGGGGCGAACGCGCCTTCGATATCTACTCCCGACTACTCCGGGAAAGAATCGTCTTTTTGGGACAAGAAGTAACCAGCGACCTGGCTAACCTAATCGTCGCCCAATTGCTCTTTCTAGAAGCAGAAGACCCCGAAAAAGATATTTACTTGTATATCAACTCCCCCGGGGGTTCCGTTTCGGCCGGATTAGGGATTTTTGACACCATGAATCAAATCCGTCCCGATGTCAGCACCATTTGTATTGGTTTAGCTGCCAGTATGGGGGCTTTTCTCCTCAGTGCCGGCAAACCGGGCAAAAGAATGAGCCTACCCAACTCGCGGATCATGATTCACCAACCCCTCGGCGGCGCCCAAGGTCAGGCCACCGATATCGAAATTCAGGCCAAAGAAATTCTCTATCTCAAACAATTACTCAATGAACACCTAGCTAGTCATACGGGTAAACCTCTCGACCTCATCGCCGAGGATACGGAAAGGGATTTCTTTATGTCCGCCGAAGAAGCCCTAGACTATGGTTTAATCGATCAGGTGATCGATCGCAGTCCTTCCGCTTCTAACCCTCCCAGTAAATAGTTGTCACCCCGCCCTAAAAGCGACGGAGCTTGCCTAGACCAATTTAGGCGACGCAAGTAGAGACTACCGCATCGAGACACCATCTGGCACAGACTTCCGAATGCTTCCCTAGTTCGGATTCCCTCTAAGCTTTATTGGTAAAGCGTTGTTAGACAAGACATCTTGATTGTGT
>MTBT01000247.1 GCA_002282935.1 Microcystis sp. LSC13-02
GTGGCGAGCATCTTTCTCCGAGGGTAAGAGCATCTCAATTAGGCTTGACAAAAGGCTCTCAGCACAGCAATCATATAGTTATTATCCATGGCCGCTTGTTTACTTTTTTGTGACATACTACGTCGAGCCATGGGTCTTAAGAAGGCACAATGACGAAAGCTGTGGCCGGAGCGAATCCGACAGGGATATTTCAATTATCAAGGGCGAGCGCTTTTGGGTGTTGTGAAGTTTTTTTAATTGGCGATCATTTTTCGTGAGGCGATATAAACTTGATATTGTAAAGTTTCAATACGAATATGGTCAGATCTAGTCAAGCATAGTAATATGTGGTCATGAAACTATCAGACTATAATGAGCATTATCTCGTGAGCTTCTAAAAATTCTGATGACCAAAATCCTCACCGATTATCGAGGCTTTCCTGTGCGTCTTACAGAAGAAAGATTGCTCCATATTTTAGACCATCCCGAGATGGCTGTGTTGAAGGATAGAATAGAAGAAACGCTTCAGTATCCCGAACAAGTCAGAAAATCTAACACCGACAACCAAGTGATTTTAAATTACCGTTATTATCTTAATACATTAATGGGAGATAAATGGCTATGCGTTGTCACTAAATATCTTGATAAAGATGCCTTTTTATTGACAGCCTATTTAACGAATAGAATTAAACAAGGAGAATTGTTATGGCCACTAACTTAAAAATTTGGTTTGACAAAGAAGGTGATTTCCTAGAAGTTCTTTTTTCTGATCAACCAGGTTATATGCAAGAAACAGAAAATGATGCAATTATGACCAGAGTTGATCTTCAGGGAAACGTATTAGGTTTTTCCATTTTAGGCGTAAGTCAACTAAAAAAGGATCACCCTTTAGTCGCAGAACTTTCGGGTAATGTTACAGCTTAACTTATTGGGTCAATCCGTCGCCAACCTAACTAATTTTGGCTCTCCCGACATCATGGGGTAAAATAGAGTTCTTGCATAATTAATTTTTGAGAGTGCAAAATTGAAAAAAATGGGCATAAAATTGCATAAAAGCCATAAATGGAATCACCCGGAATCTCCGATCCTTAAATCGTATTAAGGAGGTGCGTCAGACAATCTCTTATTTTTGGCGAACATGAAGTTGATTAAAATCGAGTCAGGGACGGCTCCTTAGTCCATTCTAATTGGCTTTTTCCCTAAGTTATCAAATTCATCTAGTTTTCTAGAAATCTCGGCCAGAGGCGAAAAAATCAGCGACAATGATATAAATAGAGTTATCAACACAAGTAAAGCAATTATGACTGTAGCCACGACGAACGCCCGAGATATTTTCCGCTCCGCCTACGAAAACCGTTATACTTGGGATGAAGGATTTCCCGGTTACACTGCTGATATTATCCTCACCCAAGGAGAGGAAGTCCATACGGGCAAAATTCAAGTTAATGCTGATTATACTGTGGAAGTAACGGGCATTGATGACGAGAAAGTGCAAGAAAGTATCTATAATCAAATGCGCGACATCGTTACTCACCGCAAAAGAGGCAATTTTGAGGGTTCCCACGGCAAAAACCAGTTTAATTTCGGGGAAGATGATCCCACCGGTGCGGTAGAAATTCTTGTCACCGGCGATGCTATGGGGTCTAATTATAAAGTCCGCGGCCAGGAAATCTGTCAAGTCAGTCGAGTCATGGGACCGATGGCTTTTACTATTAATACCGAGGAAAGTCTCGATACGGGAGAAGGTTATATTTCTATTCGCTATAATGCCATTTTCCGCAATGCCAAAACCGATGAATTAAAGGGAAAACGTGACTTTAAGGAAACCTACGAAAAAATCGGTAATTATTATTTACCCTCCTGTCAAGTGATTAACGCAATCGACGCCGGGGGCGAAAAATCCACCACAGAATTCACTTTTATCAATCTGCAGCTTTTACAATCTTAAGGGTTATTCCCGCCTAAAAAGCGTTAGGATCGAGGTAACTACACTGTAATAAATCTCTGACCAGAGGCTGATTATGTCTTTAACACTGACCCCCAATAACGTCGAACAAGTCTTAGATGAAATGCGCCCCTACCTGATGTCCGATGGTGGTAACGTGGAATTAGTCGAAATCGACGGGCCAGTCGTCAGACTGCGTCTTCAAGGAGCTTGCGGTTCCTGTCCCAGTTCCACCGTAACCCTGAAAATGGGCATCGAACGTCGTCTCCGGGAAATGATTCCCGAAATTGCCGAAGTTGAACAAGCTTTCTAAATCTTGGGTTAATTAATTCTCACCACCGCCCGATTGACTAAGTTAAATTAGCGATCGGGCATAATATTAATTATATATTTTTTTCTACAAGATTGATAAAATTACAGAATTAATTAAGATAAAAAGTATCTTTTTTAGCCAATTAACCAGACAATTAAGCATTAACATATACTTGAAAATTTTTATTAAAACTCAAAAATTATGACGGAAAATATCCCCACCATTGTGGTCATGCACGGCGACCAAACTGGAGAAGAACTATTACTAGAAGCCCTGAGAGTATTGCAACCCTCGATAATTCGTCAACCGCTTAACTTTGCCGATTTTGATCTTAGTTTAGCCCAGCGTCGCCAGAGTAACAATCAAGTGGTTTATGAGGCCGCCGAAGCGACTCTCAAAACCGGATTAGCCCTCAAAGCTGCTACTATTACCCCAGAAATCAAAGGAGATGTGGGCAGTCCCAACGCTATTTTAAGAGAAGCAATGAATTCTCAGGTAATTCTCCGCATCGGTCGCCGTATCCCCGGTATTCGTCCAATTGGGGGCGTTTATTCTCCCATTGCCATTGTCCGCATGGCCGTTGACGATGCCTACGGGGCCAAAGAATGGCGAGAAACCACGGCCACCGGCGATGAAATTGCCTATCGCACCTCGCGCATTTCTAGGGCTACCAGTCGCGCTGTGGCCGAGTTTACCTTTCAACAAGCCAAAAAAACCGGGGCGCGGGTATTTGGCGGCCCAAAATTCACCGTCAGTGCCACCTACGAAGGAATGTTTAAAGAGGAATTAGACGCGGCAGCCCAAAGACATCCGGAAGTACGTTATCAACCCCTGTTAATTGATGCAACTTTTGCTCTACTTTTACAAACCGACGGCGAAGCTTTGGTGATTCCGGCCCTTAATCGCGATGGCGATTTATTATCGGATTTTGTCTTGCAACTCTATGGCAGTATTGCCGGGGCCGAAAGTTTAGTTTTGGGATTTGATGAGGAGACTTTAGCGGTTAAAACTATTATGGCAGAAGCTCCCCACGGCACAGCCCCCGCTTTAGAGGGCAAAAATATTGCTAATCCCATGGCGATGATTTTAGCCTCGGCAGCTTTGTTAGGTTATATCGAAACTAGCGAAGCGCGCAAGGCTTCTCGGGCGATTTATGAAAGTGTCTTTGAAACTATTCACGAGGGCAAAAAAACCCCCGATTTAGGGGGACAAATGACCATGAGTGAGTTTACCGATGAGGTGATTCGTCGCGTGGTCAGTAAGTTAGAAGTTTGGTCTGCTTTGGGGTAAAGGAACTCATCTGATTGCTCTCTTAAAGGAGTTTGAAGAAAGGGTAATCCAAAAAAATAAGAATTGTTGCAAAGGCCTTGCTTTTGTTTATTTTACGGAAAAACCAAAGCTACCTTTGAAGTGTATAATAGAGTCACTTTGCCGGATTAGGATAAGGACAATGAAACTACAAACTTTGACAAAAACTCTGACTATTGCTCTGATTGGTGTAGGAGCTGCCTTGACCTTACAATCACCGAGCCAAGCTCAAACCAGATTCGAGTGTCTTTTACCAGTGACAGGCCCCTATGTAGGAGTTCCCACAACCTATGCCAAAGTCGGACCTGATGAACGCAAAGCTGTTATTCGTTGGGTTTCTCGTTATTCTAGCGGTTCCGGTTACACTCCCCAGCAACGGTGTCTAGAAGTAACTAGACGATTCAATACCCTTTACACTCGACCAGGCGGAATTGATATTATTACCACTGGCTATCTCAATGGTCTGCCGGTAATCTATTCCCCTAGTAATGGACGAGAACGGGCAAATAGCAGTAACCTATTATTTACCCTCAAGAGCGGGGAAAACGCAACCGAGAAAATCCAACAGCTATTTGACATCCGGGAAGGATCCAGCAGCAATCCTTTGTTTGAAAGCTCATCGGATTCTGCCACTGTCCATTTCAACAAATTCCTAGAAAGCGTTCCCGTAGAAACAAATCTGGCTACCGGTTCGTCCTCTTCTCCAGCACCGGCGACTTCTCCCGAACAATCGCCCCAAAAACCATCAGGCGGTTCTGTTTGGTAAACTTTTCTAGTTCTATAGATGGGAGCGTAGTGATCAAGTGAGTCGGCCTATAAAAAGAATTTTGGCTGGTGCGGGCGGTTTATTATTGGGACTGTCAACACCTTTGCTTGCTGTCCAAAGCTATGCTCCCGCTCTGGAACCTAACCAGGCCAATGCCCATAGCTCTCAACAACTTTCAGAACAACAGCTGCGTCAGTTAGCCAGAGCAATTACCGTTAAGGTGTTATCAGGGCAAGGCTGGGGTTCGGGCATTTTAGTCGAAAAACAGGGTGCTTCCTACAAAGTCCTCACGAATGACCATGTTTTAGGGCGGTATCGCTCTCAGGGTTGGCAAATACAAACCCCTGACGGCAAGATACATCGGGGGGAGTTGGTCAGAACAGTTCGCTTGAATAATTATGATTTAGGCTTAATTTCTTTTCGCAGTAGCCAAGTTTATTCTATTGCTGATTTGGCTAATGTTGATGATCTCGCTATCGGAGATCAAGTTTTCGCCGCTGGTTTTCCCTACGATGGCGATCGCCAGACCGAAGAGGGATTTACCTTCACCCTGGGTAAAGTGTCGCTTTTGAGTGATAAATCCTTTTCGGGAGGCTACCAAATCGGCTACACCAATAAGATTAAAAATGGCATGAGTGGCGGACCGCTGCTGAATCGGCAAGGTAAAGTTATTGGTATTAACGGGATTCATGCTTATCCTCTCTGGGGTAAATCCTACGTTTTTGCCGATGGAACAGTGACTTCACCGGCACTGTGGGAACAAATGAGTCGATTAAGTTGGGCGATTCCTATCGGGACTTTTTTACAATCGGGGTCATCTTCTCTATCTGCTTCCAGTCGGCAACGTCCCTCAGTTTCACCCCCATCGCTTCCCACCCATAGAGAACCCACTTTCTCGGAAGATTTTTCTTCTCCATCCCCGTCAACCCCAAGAGAAAAGAATCCCGCTCGCACACCCCTCTGGTAAATTCCACTCAACTGTATTTTTAAACCAGAATGAGCAACAATTTCTTGAAAATTTCCGCCGCCCTAGTTAGTATAGCGGTGTTTGTGATTTCTCCTCAGATTGCTAAGGCATCAACACCTGAGCAGGTAGAAAAAACTGCTGAAAAGATTACCGTTTTAATCCCCTCAGAAGAAGAGGGGGCGAATGGGAAAATTACTTCTAATGGCTCTGGATCAATTATTGCCAAAGAAGGAAGGGTTTATACTGTTCTTACTGCTAGTCATGTAATCTGTAAAGATGCTAGAGATGCCTGCAAGTTCTATTACGATCAACTAAAAATTATTACCTGGGATGGCAAGCAATATCCGCTCGATTACAATAGCATCAAAAAACTACCCGGAGTAGATCTAGCTCTCGTGCAGTTTCAGAGCGACCAAAATTATCAATTAGCGACCTTGGGTAACTATCAAGTAGCTGACGAACAATTTATTTTTGCTTCTGGATGGCCTGACCCGAAATTTATCGGCAAGCGGAAACGATTGTTCAATGTGGGGAAAGTGATGCCCAAGGACATTACACCCTTGCTGAAAATATTTCCCCCGGAGTTGGGGTATGAGATAGTTTATACCAGTGTCACCTATGGGGGCATGAGTGGCGGTCCAGTGTTAGATATCAATGGACGAGTCATTGCGGTTCACGGACAAAATGAAGCCGAAAAAATCGAAAAGGTTCCCGTGCCAATTGGCTTTAGTCTCGCTATTCCCATCACTACTTTTTTGACATTAGCACCCCAGTCTGGCATTCAAGGGCAGATAAATGTCGAAAATTCGCCCCCCAATGCCTTATCTTTCCAAGAAATTGGGGATGAATTATACAAGGCTTTTGAAGTTCCCAATAAGAACGATACTAATCCCCTAAACTGGCTTAATCAAGGCAATAAAATGTGGCGGTTAGGACAATTAGCCCTCGCCTATGCCGCCTATGAAAAAGCCTTGCAACTCGATGCTCAAATCTATCAAGCTTGGCACGGTAAAGGTCTGGTCTTGACCTACTGGAAACGCCCCCAAGAGGCACTCGCTGCCTACGAACAAGCTCTCAAAATTAATCCTAACTCCGATACTGCCAAAAAACTGCGAGACAAGCTCCAACAATCCTTAGGGGGAAGAAATACCCCTCCTGTAACCCCCCCACAACCAACTACCGCGCCCACCGTCGAGCCTTCACCACAGCCCTCTAATCCAAGGAGACTATGGTGAAGTCAGAAGGGAGAATTCTGATTAGCTAATAGTGGCTTCCACCAATTTAGCTAAGGATGCTTGAATTGCTCGTAGTTCTGCGGGAGGATTACGGAGAAACTCTTCGTTACTGGCTAAAATCATCACATTATAGGCCTGCACCGCCGCCAGCAATTTAGCTGGAACTACCTTCTTATCCTTGGTCAGTCTCTCTAAGAGGGCTAATAAGTCTTCAATAACATTTAATGGCGGTGCGCCGGGGACTGCGTAAAGAGCGGCAATGACAGCATTGATATTATTACCCGCCTGAGCATCTCCTGTTAAGATGCTCAGTATCGATTCCTGAACGGCTGGGGGAATCGGCGTACCCGTGGGGGAGGTTAAATTATTATCAGCTAACAGAGTGTTCACAGAAGCGGCCGCCTGATTAACAGATATTTGAGCCGGTTCTCCCCCTTGAAATCCCGTTACCGTCGTGGTGGTGGGGAAAGTTTGACCAGCAAAATCACCGGTGGAAAGAATTGGTCCGGTGGCATCGGATTGGTTGCCGGTTTGCGCCATACCGGGAGAGACTAGGGAATTGGTCAGCAAAACCGCTGCCACTAGGGAAACTTGCCAATTGGTCAACCATTTCATCAACATGGTCTTTATCCTCATTCAAAAAGCTAAATTAATACTGTAAAAACTGACTAACGGGGGAAAAAGTAATTGTAGCCGATACTCATGACGAAGCGAGCGCCGTCCCCGGCATTACCTGTTAAATCAGCACCAGCAAGGTTAACCGTCAAGGGGACTTTCGGGAAAGGAATCAGGGAAATACCCGCGTTTAAATCTTGACCCGACCATTCGACAATGGCCGAGACTGGTTCAACAATTCGTAAACCCGCACTAGCAAAGACACCTAGCGAGTTTACTCCATCTTCGATGGCTCCTTCCGAGCGAAAACGACCACCACCAACACCCAAAGAGAGTGTCAATTGGCTAAAGGGTTCTTTCGTTGTTTCTGTTAACTGAAAAAATTTGCTCACCACCCCGTAGATACTGCTACTGCCATCTGTCCCACCCCAGTTAATAGCGTTTTCAAATCCTAGGGCTACAGCAAAACCTTCTGGCAGAGAACGGTGAATTTTAAAGCTAAAACTGCCCCGTCCAGCATTATCACCAAAAAGGCTCAAAATCGCCAGAGTTACATCTAAACCGACAATTTTCTGGGGTTCTCCTAAACCGACCCCTAGGGCTAACCCACCATCTGCTTGATTGGTAAAACGGGTTCTCGACTGGAAACCGAAACCACCGAAAATCTGCCCAAAATTCGCTCCAAAAGCGCTGGGAGTAGAGATACTGCCACTAGGGGTAACCACAAATTCCGCCAGTTTCGCAGAAAGGGTTTGCGGTTCTTCAATCAGAAACTCTTGACGTAAACGCTGCAATTCGGGGGAAACATTGGTATCAACGGGGGTAGATGCTTGTGCTTGCCATTTTTCGACTTCTGGAGAGTTATTATCTCCTGCTGGTAAAAGCTGACTCGCTTGCATTGTCCCTAGATTCCCCTTCCATTCTTCTAGGGTTGAAATTGTCCTGGTCTTTTCTGTTGCTAAAGTATCGAGGGAAGATTTCTCTAGTTTATTTTCTAAGGGTGAGGGCAGATTCCTATCGGCTAATCCCTCTGTTGTCGAGAAGGAATTGGTTGTCAGAACTCTTTCTGTCCTCTCTAATTCCACGGGGGAATTAATGATAATTTTTTCCTGGGATACCCGAATAGAAGCAGCGTCAATGTCTAAGGGAGAAGGAAGGGCCTTCACCCCATCGCAAAGTATGGCTGTCCCCAAACAGGATGCCATGAAAATTCCTCCAGAAAATATCTGTCTCATCTGGTTGTTTCTTTTGGCTTTTTTTGACAACACTTCCAGCTTTCCTCACAGACGAAGTTAATTGGCAAGAATTGTAACTGATTTATTCTTAGATAGCAAGTTATTAAACTTGTTCGTTATATTGCTAAAACTAAAAAAAGCGGGTTGAACCCCGCTTGTAATCAAAAACTAAGCCAACTTAAAGGCATCTCGCCAACACCAGCGCAACAGGGTAAAAGCTATCAAACCTTTAACCACTTCTAGAAACCAGTAACCAATCTGCAAGGACATCATTTCTCCGGACATTCCCGATGTGGTAACGGGGGACAGTAAACCCATGGCGCTCAGATTGGGAGTGAGAAAATAGGTGTAAATTAGGGTGATTACTAAGAGAACACCGGCGAATAGGAGCGATCGATGTTCGGGGAGATGGATTAAGGTATGATAGCGGTGGAAGACAACAAAGCTACACAGCACAATCGCCGCACACATTAATTCCAGATGGTTAAAAATGCCAAATAGCAAGTAACCAGCGCTGGCAAAGCCATTTTGTGTCATCATGCCAGCTACGGATAAGCTGGGGAGAATGATTAAATCGATGACGAAACTGGCACTTAACCAGAAACCGAGAACAACCATGGCTAGGGTTGTCCAATTAAACCAAGACCAATAACGCTCAACAAAAGTTTTCATTAGGCTTGCTCCTCCTTGCCCTTATAATTTAATTGTAAAGAGCGTTCGCCAAAATTTTGGCCAGTTTTTTGGTAATTCTTAGCAATTCTTATCAATTCTGAGGGCAACCAAACAATACCGCTCTTACCTCTAGATTTGGCTACCCGCTCGGGGCAGAATTGTAAAGATTTATCAACAAGTGTCAAAAAAACCTTTAAATATTGACCAAGCTGACGATTCTAGACTTACCCTAAAACAATAACTAACTATCTAGGGGTTTACTGTTATGGATAAGGATTTTCGTAACTATCGCATGGTTTGCACCCTCACCTTCGGAGATATTTACGGACAAATAATCGTTTGGTTAATCGTTATTTTTCTTACTCTCGCTTCCACTCTAGCTCTTTGGAGTAGCACTAGACAAATTTTCGCCCTCGCTACCGTAGGGTTAGTCGTCGTCCTCTCTTTGCCTTTTTTACTCTTTGCTTTCGTTACTACCCTCCTCAATCATATTGAATTCGTTCCCATCGAAGCGGAAACCAACATTCGTCGCGGTTCTGTCCCCGGAGTTAGCGGCAGCCGTTTACCCGCAGCTGGCTAAATCCGACCAAATCCCCAATAAATAATCTAGAGACGTTGCTGACAACGTCTCTAGCAGTTTTTGCCATTGTTTGCGTCGGGGTTTCTCGTCCTTAATTTTTGTAAATTTTTGTAAATTTAACTTGTTTTTAAAAACTTTTTCTGGTAGGGATTATCCAGAGAAAAATAGATGAAAGAGGGAAATTGTCAAGATAATAATCTTGTTTGCTGCCTGATCCCGGTCAATGATAAATTTTAAAATACCTAGTCTTTTACATTTTCCCAACTCTCGGAGTGATCCCCGATGTTAAAAAATCTCTTTGGTGGCAAAAAATCTGACTTTTACCTAGAACTAAAAGAAACCGATGGTGAACAAAAAGCGACAGCAACCACGGCAGCAGCCGCGCCTGTTGTGGAAGCGCCTGCCCTTGCTGTGGAGTCTGCTCCCGCCCCCGTAGCCGAGAAAAAAGCCAAAAAAACTTCTGTTAAGAAAGAAAAGCAAGTAAAAGAAACTCCCGCCGCTCCTGTGAGCGCACCAGCACCCTTAGCCCCTACTAACGGTAAAGTAGAGCCGCAAGAAGTGGAATTTGCGACAAAATACTTGATTACTCCTAGTCTGTCTCGCCGTCGCCCTGGTCCAAGTTTGAATGGTTTCAAAGACATGGCGCGCAAGGCGAAACTACCTGCTAACCGCCGCTAAATCCCCCCGGATTGCTTTCTCAACAAAAAAAGGAGAGCTTTCTTTGACTCTCCTTTTTCATCAGGGTGCATCTACTGAATCAAGTGTAGCAGAGAGTTTTTTTGAGGTTGGTTATTTAGGCTACTGCCTAGAGTATTTTGGCGATAATTAGGGTCTGCTGAAAAAGTTTTTCGGTGGGGGTAGGAGTCAGGAGTCAGGAGTCAGGAGTCAGGAGTTTCAGGCTTTGTTGCCCTTCTATTTTCTTGCACTAACATCGGACTTTAACAGGTCAAAAGCTTTATTTTAAAAGGGTTTTACCATTATTCAGCAGACCCTAATTATTACCTGTCTTCTTGGGTAATTTTTAAAACCTAGGACTAGGTTGACTGGTGGACAGGTGCAAAATCAGTCTTCATATCTTGATTCAGCAACACCATTAGGGATTAACTTTCGCCGCTCGGATTAGCCAACCGATTACCCCACCCGTAACACCACTGAGGATCGAACTGATCGAAGCGGTGATCACCACTACTCCTATCTGTTTCCAGTTTTTCAATTCTCCGACTTTTTCGGCGAGATCGGTGGTTTTCCCCGCCGCGTTCTCTATAACTTTAACTCGATCGCTTAAACCCTCTATCTTCGCGTCTAGGGTTCGGATATCGCCTTTAATTTCCGACTGCCCTAACTCTAAATTCTTCTGTCCGTTTTCCATGGTGATTAGTCGGCTTTCCATGGTGATTAGTCGGCTTTCCATGGCGGTTAGTCGGTTTTCGATCGCCTTCTGTCCGTTGGCAATGCCGATAATTAAATCCTCTAATCTTTTTAAATCTTTTTCAGTTGCGGCTGTCATCAGTTAAACTCCTATTAGTTGAATTTTTTCTCATTATCAACTTCCCTCCCAGATTTTTAGATAGGCGTTTTCCATATTTTGAGCGAATTTTTTCCCTTGCCAGAGGGGAGCTATGTCACGATTTCCTAACAGTTGATGGCTGATGTCTTGACGAAGGGAGCGATCGAGTCCTAATTTTACTCCCCAGTCGATATATTCTGTCTCATTCCAGCCAATTCCGGCTTCAATACCAGCATTAATCATAAAAGTATAACTATTGCGGGCGGAAAATTGTTCTCCTACCAGTGTAACTAAAGGGATTCCTTGCCATAAAACTTCTAAGGTGGTGGTAGCACCATTGTAGGGATAGGTATCTAACACCACATCGGCAATCTGTAAATTAGCGCGATGGGTATATTCATCTATATCTCTCGGTAAAAACCGCAATCTTTGGGGATTAACTCCCTCCTGAATCGCTATTTCAGTAAATAATTCTTGAATTTTTTCAGTCTTACCGACTCCCTTAATCAGAAAATAACTATTGGGTACTTGTGCGAGAATTTTCATCTGAAGTTTAATGGTGTCAGGATGGCGTTTCATGCCACTTTGTACGGAAAAATAGATGGTAGCATCGGGGGGAATTTCTAAATCTTCTCGACGTAGATTGGGAGTGCCGATTTCAAAACCATCCACTGCTAAATATGTCTCTGGTAAACGATAGATTTTTTCTCGATAATATTCCTCCGCTTGCTGGGGTAAAACGTAGGGATCGGCGATATAGTAATCAATAGCTGCTAATCCAGAAGCATCCCAACCTAACCAAGTCACTTGTTTTGCCGCGGGTTTCAGCGCGATAATCTGATTGGTGAGATTATGGGTTAAACTATCTAAATCTACTAGAATATCTATCTGATCTTGTTGAATTTGTTGGGCAACTTCTAGGGGATTTTGAGCGTAGGGAAAATGACGGATAATATCTCGGCTATCCCGGAACCATTGACGGGTAATTTCATCTTCTTCTTGGTTAATAGTATAGATGGCTATTTGCAATTTTTCTCGATCATGATGGTGAATTAACCAACGACTTAACCAACCGACGGAATGATGTTTTAAGGTACTGGCAAGATAACCGATCGTTAGTTTTTCTTGAACTTTTTTGATCGTAAGCAAAGGAGTTTTAAAACTATTATTATCAAGGAAAATTTCGGCGACGCGATTGGTTAATTGTCGATTGGCTAAGGCTCGATCGCCTAGGTAGGGTAAAGGACTAGAAACATTGAGAAAGCTAGTTTTAATAATTGGTTCTAAAGTGATATTTTTCTGACGGATTAATTCCTGTAATAAATTCTGATATTCTTGATAAATATGCTCAATTTCTTGCCAAACTCCCCAGCGCAAAAGTATTAACAAAATTAGATAATTACTGTATAACTTTAGGGTTGGAGTTAGACAAATTTCTCGCAATTGATAGGCAGTTATCAAAGAATTATCAAAGTCTTCGGCTAAAATATAGAGGTTAACTAACTGTTCTAAAAGACTCAGATCATTTGGTCTTAATTGCAGACAAAGTTTAATAATTTCTACTCCAAAAGTGGGACTTTGTTGCTCGTTGGTGACTCGTGCCGCTATCTGAAAAGCTTGCGGGATAAAACTATCAGCTAATTCCTCTAGGTAGGGTAAACTTGCTTGAGCTAAATCTAAAGTTAATTCGTGGGGATATAAAAGACTTTTGAGAACTACATTTAAAAGCAATTTTTGATCGGGATTATATCTGAGATTGTCTTGAATAGGATAATTAATTAGTTCTTCTGGATCGAATATTTCTAAATCTAAAGCTAAATCGAATAAAGCTAATAAATTATTAATTGACTTGGGAACAATTTCCTGTAGATGATAGCGAAGATATTCTACAGCTGCCAGATCACCTTTGCTTTGTTGTCGTCGCGCTTCTGCGTCTAAAACTGCTTCTAATTCTGCTTGCCATTGCTTAACTTGTTCGGGATTTCCTTCCCTGAAAACATTTTGCCACATCACCTGTGCTGCTGCTTCTAAATTTTGCAGAAGATAGGCAACTCCCAAGTACCAATAGTCAGAAATATTTTCGGGATTGTTATCGATTAGTTCCTCATAGATTGCCGCAACTTGAGGATAATCTTCAGCAATTAAAGCTTGATAAGCGTCAGGATGCCAATTCATATATTTAAATATCAATTACTACTTTTTTTGAGATAATATCTTCAGAAAATCTTGATGTTCTTGACTGGCTAAACCTTGCTGTAAAACTGTCAAAACCTGTCCTAAGTTACCCGCTAATAAAGCATTAACATCTAACCAAAGACCTGGGAAAACCTGCGAGTAAATTATCCCTCGACTATCGGGTTCAAGTTTAATATATTCTCCAGCATTTAATCGGAACCAATCTAATTGACGTTCATAAACTCGCCAAACAAGATATTCTTGCACTTGATTACGACGATAAACTCGCCATTTATTGTGGAGATCATAGGAAGCACTAGAAGCGGCGATTTCTACGATTAATTCTGGCGCACCTTCGATATAATCATCGTTACTAATAGTTGATTGTCCAGCAATTTTAATTCTTAGTAAAGCATCCGGTTGTACCTCATTATCTGCATCCAGACGCACTGTGGTATTATCCGCAGACATCACCCCAATTGTGGCAGCTTTATAGACCCCTAACCAAGTTAAAATATCAGAATGAGGTTCTCCATGACTCTGCACTCGCACAGGAGAAGACATATAAACTATTCCTTCAATTAATTCGGCTTTTTTTATTTCAGAAAGGTTCTGATAACGGCACTCAAATTCCTGGCGACTTAGTTGATCCCCATTTTCTAAAGGAGGGGTTTTAGGGAGGGAATAAATAGGTTCAGAAGTGATCATTTTATTTACCCCGAACAACAGTAGATTTATCCTCCCCTAGTCCAGTGAAACGGTGACATTTAGGGGGATAAAGCTCAAAAAGAATTGACTCATAACTGGAAACTGTCAACTTAAAACTTAAAACTTAAAACTTACATCTGATAACTGATAACTGATAACTGATAACTGAAATTAAACCACTTTAGCGATAGCAACTTCTAGTTTATCCATAGCCTCATCTACTTCTGTTTCCGAGACAATTAAAGGAGGGACAAAACGGAGAACTTTCGGACCGGCCGGAGCAATTAATAAACCCTCTGTCAAAGCTGCATTAACAATGGTAGATGAAACCAACTCACTTTCTGAATTAATTTCCAGACCATTAATTAAACCCCAACCGCGCACATCGACAAATAGATGGGGATATTGAGAAGCAATCACCCGTAAACGGCTGCGTAATTGTTCCCCTCGGTGCTGGACATTTTCGAGAATATGATCCCGTTCAATGGTTTGTAATACTGTTAAAGCTGAGGCACAAGCGAAAGGATTACCTCCAAAGGTACTCGCATGACTACCCGGTTCAAACACATCACAGAATTTTCTGCACATCATCGCACCGATGGGAATACCACCCGCTAAACCCTTAGCAGAAGTGAAAATATCCGGTTCCACTCCTAAATTCTCATAACCCCAGAGTTTACCAGTTCTTCCCACTCCCACCTGTACTTCATCAAAGACAAGCAAAATGTTATTTTCGTCGCAAATTTGCCGTAAACGTTGGAAATATTCGATATCTCCCGGACGAACTCCCCCTTCACCCTGCAAGGGTTCCAACATAATCGCAGCCACCCGACGATTACCCTCATCGAGATCAGCGATCGCATTTTCCACCGCTTCGATATCATTATAGGGAATATAGGCAAACCCCGGCATCAGGGGTTCAAAGTCTTTTTGATACTTCGGTTGACCGGTTGCGGTGATGGTAGCTAAAGTCCGACCGTGAAAACTAGCGTGAGCGGTTAAAATAACCGGCTGTTCGAGGAAATCTAGCACCGTATGGGCATATTTTCGTACTAATTTAATCGCCGCTTCGTTCGCTTCCGCACCAGAATTACAGAAAAAGACTTTATCAGCGCAGGAATGATCGACAATCCATTTAGCTAGTTCCCCTTGTTCGGGAATATAGTATAAATTCGAGACATGATGGAGTTTTTGGATTTGCTGGCTAACCACTGCAATTAAAGCGGGGTGTGCGTGACCGAGGGTACAGGTGGCAATTCCCGCAACAAAATCAAGGTATTGTTTACCGGAAGTATCCCAGAGAAGACAGCCTAACCCTTTGGCGATCGCAATAGGGAAGCGACCATAAGTATTCATCACATAGCTGTTAAAACTATCTCGATCGAAGGGTTGATTCGGGTTTAAATTGGGAGTGGGATCAACTAGGGTTGGTTCTAAAAGGGTTTCTGGACTCACTGGGGAACTCCTGCGCGATTAGACTTGACACTCTCGCCGTCAAGCTAGGCTGTGACGGGAGATTCTTGCTTCTACTCCTCTTAACTAGACACAATCTGAAGACTATGCCCCCGTCAGACCGAATCCACAAGCGTTTTGGTTTAACGTCTACCGACTGCCCGGCGGCGGACGGCTCTGAATTTTATTTGTGGGCAGAATTGACCTTAGCCGTTAAGCTTCTATCCTGCTTGACCCGTCACCATTACATTTTCAAGGGGCGGCTCTAACGGGAGTCCTCTCGCGACCTTGAGATAGGGGAAATTATAATCAAATCCGTCTGAGAAGGACGGGTTATTTAGATTAAAAACTGATTTTATTGTAATTTACTAGACAGTCTTAGGGGTGAATTTTGCTTGTCTATCAGTGAAGATAAATATCGTCGGCTGCGTCAGGAATTAATCGGGGGAATTTTTGCCCTGATTGTGGTATTTTTGCTGGGTACGCTTTGGTATCATCTGATCGAGGGTTGGAGTTGGCTAGATTCGGCCTATATGACGATTAGTACCCTCGCTACCGTCGGTTTTGGCGAAATTAATCCCCTAGGTGAACGGGGACGACTGTTTACAATGGTTTTGATCGTGATGGGAGTAATCACGATCGGTTATATTGTTAATCGCTTGACCGAAGCTTTAATTCAAGGCTATTTTCAAGAGGGACTCAAACAGAGACAGGAGAAACGCGTGATCGATCGACTATCGGAACACTATATCATCTGTGGTTTGGGTCGCACAGGCAGACAGGTGGCGATCGAATTTCACGCCGAAAATATTCCTTTTGTAGTCATTGATACAGACCCCCTACAGGTAAATCGGGCCAAAGAATTAAATTATATTGTTGTTCAAGGAGATGCCACCTTAGATAAATCTTTACAAATGGCAGGAATTGAACGCGCTATTTGTATTGTGGCCGCTTTAACTTCCGATGCGGAGAATTTATATACAGTTTTGTCTGCTAAAACTCTTAATCCGAAAATCCGCGCCATTGCTAGGGCCAGTACCGAGGAAGCAGTACAAAAATTACAACGGGCCGGGGCCGATGCGGTGGTATCTCCCTATATTACCGGCGGTAGAAGATTAGCGGCCGCAGCCCTACGACCCCAGGTGATGGATTTTGTTGATGGGATTTTAACCGGAACCGATCGATCGTTTTATATGGAAGAATTTTTAATCGATCCGAGGACTTGTCCCTGTGTCGGTTTAAGTCTTAGTCAAGCACATTTAAGATATCGATCGGGGGCGTTAGTTTTGGCTATACGTCGGGCTGATGGTACGCTAATAGGGGGACCGACTGGCGATACGGAATTAATGGCCGGGGATCTGTTAATTTGTATGGGAACGGCCGAACAATTACGCAGTTTAACTCAGATTTTAATCCCTATGCGATCGGATGGTTTACGTTTACCGAAGCATTAGTTAGGGTCTGCTGAAAAAGTTTTTCGGTGGGGGTAGGAGTCAGGAGTCAGGAGTCAGTAGCCGGTCGTTTCAGGCTTTGTTGCCCTTGTTTATTTTCTTGCACTAACATCGGACTTTAACAGGTCAAAAGCTTTATTTTAAAAGGGTTTTACCATTATTCAGCAAGCCCTAGTTAAAGGGTCAATAAAAAATCTACTGGTAGCATTGCGGGAACAGGGGAAACAGCAAAATCTCTTAGGTTTCGCGTTATGATTATTTCTAGCTTTTCCGATTCAGCAACGGCACTGGTAACGGCATCTTCAAAATCTTTCATCGGACTTGTCAATGCTTGCCTAATTATTGCATCTGTCACCCTAGCAACTTGCAAATTCTCTAGAAGACTTATCACCAATTTTCTTGAGACTTCTCTTCCGTTTTCTCTTGACAAAATATAATAAATATTAGTGACGGCATGACCAGAAATATATCCTTGAGTTTTACCTGTCTTAACTGTATTTAATGCTTGTACAGATGCTTGAAAATGTGGTTCACGCTTACCCAAAACATCTAGCAATACATCACTGTCGAATAAGACTCGTTTCACCGATACTTCTCCACTAAATAATCAATATACGATTCTTTGGGGTCTTCTGAGCCTAAATCAACAACCCCCACTAAGTTTCTTGTCCAAGAATCAAGATCGCTTAAATCATCTGTTAGGGAATGAGAGGTAGTTTCTGAGGATACATTCTGACGAAAAACACGCCCATATTCTAATGCTTTCTCAAAAGCCTCCTGATCAGAAATTGATCCAGAAAGATTATCTAACCAGTTTTCAGACGAAGATTTTTCAGTTTCCAAATCGACCAAACCTGTTAAATTTTGTCTAGAGGCATCAAGATCATTGAAATTATCTGTTAGGGAATGAGAAGTAGTTTCTGAGGATACATTCTTAGGATTAAATCGCTCTTCAATTCTGAAAATTATTAAACTATAATAGGCTCTCAGTTGGGTGACTAAAGATTTGTCAGTATCTTGGAAATATTCGGTTATAGTACGATTAGAAATCGATAGAGTATTTTTAGCTCCCTTGTAAATTTGCTCTAGTTCTGAATCGGCAAACATATCAATAAACACATCTATCGTTTCTGAGAGAAGGCGTGAACCTTCCACCACTCTGATTAAATCGGCTTTTTCTTCACCAGTCTTTCCCTCATTGATCTGAGCAAGGCCGATAAATAATTTAGCATAGGCAGTTACTCTATCGGTAAATTCATTGATAATCTCAATCAAATTTATTGCCGAAACCTCATTCTTATATTGTTCCCATACCTGAAACCATAATTCATCAATTTGACAAAATATATCGGCTCTTGCTTGATAAGTTTTAGAGTTATCCTTAACTTGCTCAACTAAAATTTGAGTTTCTTGTAGTAAATTATCCAGTATTATCCGATCAGAATCGGTGACAATTTGATTGAGTTTATCTGTAATATCTTGGAGATTTTCTAACAAAAATTGTCCTAAATTTTCCCGTTCGACTGAACTTGGCAGACTATTCATCGTATTTAACGCTCCTAAGACTGAAGATCACACAGAAATGAGTAGTCAAAATTATCAGCCCTAAACCTCCATTGTAACAATTTTGGGGTCTGAAGGGGTGATTATAGTTAGTATAGCCTCTGAGGGAGATAGATTGATTACTGTTCACTCTTAATTCCCCTGACTCGGAGACTACTGGTTCCTTGCTCCTTAATCCAACATCTGTGAGGAATTCAGAAATTGAGGATGAGATGTTAGTACAATCGGGGAATAGTAAAGGAAAAAACCCTATTTACGATGAGTCAAAATCCCAATTCTTCCTCGCGACCACTGCAGCCGCTGCCGGTTCCCTCCATGCCGATGCCTCCCTCAAAAATCACGGGAACCAGCACGGGGACAACTCAAGAAATGAGCCAACAGGTGGCGACACCGACCAAAAACGTGCCGAATATGCCGCAAAATGGTCAAATTCCCGCCACAAGTCCTCCCAAAAATAGCGTTCCCAGTCAGGCTGCTTCTCCCCAAACCCCACCCCGGCCGGGTCGCGCTCCCAATCAACCCACCTTAGAACATTTGATCCGGATGGCCTTTGATCGGGGTTATTCGGACGTTCACTTGGGAGTTGGAGAAAAACCCCGGACGCGGGATCGTGGTGAAATGATCATTCTCGACTATCCCGAAATTGACATCAACACTTTTAATAGTTGGTTACGGGAAATTCTAGGAGAAGAAGAAATCCTTCGTTTTAAAAAAGACCTAGAATTTGACGGTGCAACTCAGTACGAATTCGCTAGAGTGCGGATTAATATCTTTGAAAGTCTGCGCGGTCCGGGCATGGTTTTGCGTCTAATTCCCCTGAAAATCCTCACTATGGAACAATTGCGCTTACCGGCGGTGTTCCGGAATGTGTGCGATGTGCATAAGGGATTGATTTTAATCACCGGTCCGACGGGTTCAGGGAAATCCACCACCCTAGCAGCCATGATCGATTACATCAATAAAGAACAAGCCAAACATATTATCACCATCGAAGATCCGATCGAATTTGTCCATCAAAGTCGTCGCAGTTTGATCAAACAAAGGGAAGTGGGAATGCACACCCATGAGTTCGATAATGCCCTAAAAGCCTCTTTGCGGGAAGACCCAGATATTATTCTGGTGGGGGAGATTCGGGACAAATCCACCGTTAATACTGCCCTGAAAGCTGCCCAAACTGGTCACTTAGTCATGGGAACCCTGCACACCAACAGCGCCGTTAAAACCCTGGAGCGGATTTTAACTCTTTATACCGCCGAGGAACGGGAATCCATGCGGGTGGCGATCGCAGAATCCTTGGTTTGTATTATTTCCCAGGGTTTATGTCGCACCACCGACAGTAAACGGGCTGCTTTTCACGATATTCTCGTCAACACAGAAACCGTCAAAGATTACATTCGCGGCGGCAAAAATGACGAAATTCTCGAATTAATGAAAGATGGCGAATATGATGGCATGATTACCACTAATCAATCTCTGTTTAACCTCTATAAAGAGGGACGGATTAACGATGAGGTCGCCCTGGAAATGTCCCCGGTTCCCAATGAACTGGCGATGATGCTGCGAGGTAGAATCTAGAAAAACCCTGAAGGAAATTCTTGAGGGGTCAAGAGTTTAGTAATCTAGAAAAATAGAAGTTCCTATTTGTTCTCTACGGGAACCCCTCAAGTGACTACTTCCGCGATTGTGTTGCCCGATATTTTTAAAGGCATCGCCCTGTTTACCCCCGGGGGCGACCTGATTTACTGTATCGATCCTGATAAACAAACTCATTGGCATCTGAATCTCTGCGCTGCTCTCCAGTCCGCTTTAGGGTTGCCAGAACCCCCCCATTTTTTAGTTCCTAGTTTTACTGCTACCATCGACCGCTGGCGAGATCCCTACAGTCACCGTATTCATACTAGTGCCGAAGTCTATCCCCTTGTCCGTCGCTATCAGCCTTTATTAAATGCTATTTTCGCCACGGACGATCGAGCTTGGTTTACTGTACCTTGGCAGGAACAATCCTCTAATCCCACTATCTTAGAAACCTATCGTCAGCAGTTTCCCCAACTTTGGCAATCCCACGATCTGATTCTCCGTTATCAGGAGCGCCCCCCAACGACTTCGGGGATTAGTGCTGACTCTGACTATACTAACCCTAGTCCCAAGGGTTATGTTTTGCGGTTATTTGTCTCCGGTAATAATGCCAATACTAAACACACCCTAGAATCGATCCATCAGCTTCTAGAGCGAGAATTACACCATCCCTATACCCTGAAAGTGATCGATATCTCTAAGCATCCAGAACAAGCGGAATCTAATCATGTCTCTGCTATTCCCACTTTAGTCCGGGTTTGGCCGCAACCGGTGAAACGCATCATCGGCGAATTTGAGGATTTACCGCGAGTATTACAGATTATCGCCACTGCTTAGGGTTTAAAGACTTCTGACTCGATTCCTCGCCACCATTCGCCCAATTTCATTAAGTCTTGCTGAATATCATCCAATTCTTGGATATATTCCTGTTGGGAAAGACTGGCACGACGTTCTTGCAGTTTTTTGAGACGCAATTGCACCAACAGCCAAGGCTTAGAAATACCGTTAGTTTCTTCGATATAGCGAGCGATATCTTGACTATCCATAGTTTTTTACTGTTATTATCCTATATTTTCTCAAATTAACCCGATACTCCTTTTTTTTAGTTGCAGAAGATTATGTTTGATTTTAGCCACTATTACCCCTACGAAGAATTAGTTTCTTTCCTGAAAAACCTAGCCTCATCCTATCCTAATTTAATTAGCCTCACCTCGATCGGTAAAAGCTACGAAAATCGAGATATCTGGTTAACTACCCTCACAAATCAAGCAACAGGCCCCTATTTAGAAAAACCTGCCTATTGGATTGATGCTAACACCCATGCGGGGGAAGTAACAGGCTCTGCCGTCGCTCTCTACACTATCTCTCATCTTTTGCGCCAATACGGTCATAATTCCCCAATTACCAGACTTCTTGACCATTACACTGTCTATATTTTGCCGCGATTAGCCGTGGATGGAGCAGAAAAATATCTCACCACTCCCTATATGTTACGATCGAGTATTCGGCCCTATCCCCACACGGATGAGAAACCGGGGCTATATCCTGAAGATATTAACGGCGATGGTTTAATCTTACAAATGCGCCAAAAAGATACCTGTGGCGCTTGGAAAATTTCTGAACAAGATCCTCGCATTATGGTGCGTCGCGAACCGGAGGAATTTGAAGGAACTTTTTACACTTTGCTCACCGAAGGTTTAATCCGCGATTACGATGGCTATAATTTTACCACTGCCCCCACCCTAGAGGGCCTGGATTTTAACCGCAATTATCCCGTTTATTGGGTTCCTGAAGGGGAACAACAAGGGGCCGGCAATTTTCCTTTTTCGGAGCCAGAAACCCGTGCAGAAGCCGAATTTTGGGCAAATAACACTAATATTAATGGCTTCGTTACCTATCATACCTATTCAGCAGTCATGTTGCGTCCCTATAGCACGCATCCCGATGAATATTTCCCCGTGGAAGACTTAGAAATGTATAAATATATTGCTGATAAGGGAAAAGCAATGACTGGTTATGAATGCGTTTCTGTCTATCACGATTTTCGTTATCATCCCAAAGAAGTGACTAACGGTGCCATGGATGATTACGGTTACGATCATTTTGGTTGGTATGGTTTTACGGTGGAGTTATGGGATGCACCCACCCAAGCAGCAGTGAAAAAAGATGATTATATTCAATGGTTTCGCTGGCATCCTTTGGAAGATGAATTGAAGTTACAGCGTTGGAATGATGAGAATTTAGCGGGAAAGGGTTTTATTAATTGGCAAAGTTTTCATCATCCCCAATTGGGAGAGGTGGAAATTGGCGGTTGGGACTTTAAAAATGTCTGGCAAAATGCCCCAGAAAAGTATTTACCGGATTTATGTGAGAAACAATGTCAGTTTACTATTGCCCATGCTTTAATGTCACCTCTTTTAGCTATCTCTCGTCTTGATCTTAAGTCGGAGGGAAATGGTATTTATCATCTGGTTTTACAGTTAGAAAATCAGGGATTCTTACCCACTTATACCAGTAAAAAGGCACTGGAAAGAAAGATTGTTCGTCCCATTCAAGTCAAGTTAAATTTAGCCGATGAGG
Organism: Microcystis sp. LSC13-02; assembly: GCA_002282935.1. Lineage (GTDB taxonomy): Bacteria > Cyanobacteriota > Cyanobacteriia > Cyanobacteriales > Microcystaceae > Microcystis. The sequence continues at coordinate 22,627 of MTBT01000247.1, forward strand.
TGAGTTTAATAGTGGGAAAATTAGAGCAGGAAATCGGTCACTTAGAAGGGCGCTCAAATAAAGTATATAGTAGTCTTGCTCACGGTTTAGATTATCGCCGTACGGTGGAATGGGTGATTAAGGGAGTTTCTGGTCAAGAAATCGAGATCATCGCTATAGCTGAAAGAGCCGGAACAGTCAGACAAAAAGTGATTTTATAGAGCTATTTTGTTCGATAAAATTGTTAAATAAGTCTCGGGGGATTCTGTGGGTAAGACTCGCAATTTTTGGCTGCGAAGCTCCGGTTTTAATCCCAAAGCTTCTAAAGGAATTATTCCTAATAAATTGTTTTGACCTCCAGGTAATTCCAAACATTCAAAAGTCCCTTCCCGTCCCGCAATAATCAAGGTAGCATCGCGAAAAATTCTCGCTTTTCCTATGCCTTTAGCCGTAGCCACATCTACCTCTTTTAAAAGCTGTAAACCCAAGCGTGAGATTACTTCCGGCACCAGACAAAGAGTAGTTGCTCCCGTATCCACCAAGACATTTTCTAGGGGAAGAGAGCGAATTTGTTCCGGTGCGATCATACCATCCTCCGCACGAATTTGATCCGCGCGATTGATAACTGTAATGGTGGTGTAGATTTTGCCCATATCTTCTGCAATAATTACTGGCTCAACCATAAGATTACCCTCAATTCTACCTGCAATTATACCGGAATAATTGCCAACAACACTGTCTAGTAATTTTAATTATTAATCCGGCCATCGGGCATAATTGCACCGCGGAAGTTAACTCCCATCAGATTAGCACTCATTAACTCAGCACCAGTTAGATCAGCATTACTTAAATCAGCACCGATAAGATTTGCTCTAGCAAAGAAAGCATCGACTAAATCCGCTTCGCTGAAATTAACTCCTGAAAGATTAGCCCTTCTTAAGTCAGCATGATTCATTCTTGCTCCTTGAAAATTAGCTTGACTAAGATTAGCTCGATCAAATTTTATTTGAGTCATAGTTGCACTATGGAAATTTGCCTGCATTGCTTCCGTATCGGTCATTTTTGACCGCACTAAATTGGCTCCCGCTAGATTTGCCCCCACTAAACGCGCCCCGATTAAATTAGCCTCAGTAAGTAAAGCATCTTGGAGATTAGCATTAGTTAAATCCGCTTTTCTGAGGTCAACATTGCACAAATTAGCATCCTTTAAATTGGCTCCTACTAGATTTGCTCGCACCAGATCAACCCCTTTCATATTAGCCCCTTGCAGGTCGGCGCGGGAGAAATTAGCCCCTTGTAAATTAGTCTTATGATTTTTCTTTTCCTGACGCATATTTGTTCCCCGCAAACAAGCACCAGTGAGGTTAGCACCACTTAAATCAGCCCCCCGTAAATCCGCACCGATTAAGTTAGCATCAAGTAACGTCGCTAGGGTTATATCGGTATCACGAAGATTAGCCCCTTGTAGCATCGCTCCGTGTAAATTGGCACTGCGTAAATCTGCCCCATTTAAGTCAGCTTGGTTGAGACTAGCACCGCTTAAATTAGCTGTCACAAGATTAGCTTGAGCGAGATTAGCCCGGTTAAGATAGGTAAAGAGAAGATTGGCTCCGTGCAGATCTGCTTCATTTAAAACAATGCCAATTAAGTCAGCACCAACTAAATTAACTCCTGGTAATTTTAAGCCACTAAATTGAGTTTCTCCTGCGGCATAACGTGCAATTAATTCGTTGGGTTTCATAGGTAGAATATCCAGATAAATTTGGGTAAAAAATCAAAGAATTTTTTGTAAAGTTTGCACCAGAATACTGGCGGTTTGAACGTTAGCATCCGTATCCATTTGGGTTTGAGCAATATTGTATAGTTGAACTTCGATATCCTGGAGGGATTTACCACTTTGGATGAGTTGTTTTAGTAAATCTTCTAGGGTATAACTTCGCAGAGTTAACCAATCTTGACCGCTCCGATCCCAAGGATGAAATAGGAGCGAGAAAATCAATATTTTGGCTCGTAAAGGATTAGCATACTGGAAAATTTCTAAACGAATTTCAAAGGGGTCGTAGGCAGGAATTTGTGGGAAATTACTGGGGTTGTTATTTGAGTAAGCCGGCTCGGCAAAGGGCAATTCCATGACTAATTGCGGTTCATTTAGATTGATGATCGAAGAGGAAAAATCCACAGGGTCACTTCTAGAGGTGGAGAAAGATGTGGTTTTAGCCGCAGAATCAGAATCATTCTTTAGATCAACTATTTGAGTGTTGAATCTTTGACTTTTTGACTCATTATCCTCTTCTTCGTCATCGTTATCAGTATCGTAGAGATGCTCTAGCTGCGTAAGAATAATATCGGCTAGGGCTAGGTAGAGAGCTTTTTTATTAATATTTTCGGCAACTTGCCTGAGAGTTTGTCGCAAGCTTAGGAAATTGGGATTGTTTCGCTGAAGTTCTAAAACAATATTTTTTAAGCCATAATTATTAATCACCGCTTGATCGTTTTCCCAACGATTTTTACAAGCGGCAAACATTAATTTTTGAATTCTCGCCGTCTCTCGATGATTTTCTATTCCACTAACCACCTGTCTTAATAAATTATCTTCCTCGTTGTTGACATCATTATTAACGGTGGTGAAGCTAGGGTTAACTTCCGGTTCCACTGGTAATAATTGATTGTCGTAGGCGGCAGCAATATTACTATATAATTGACTGATTTGCTCGATAATAACCGTGGCTACTCCCAGATAAACTTGAGGACGATTGAGGGTTTTAACTAATTTATAAACAGAAAAAGTTAATTGTTCTTTATTGGTTTTGATTTGCACTAACTCCTTCACCAAGTCTTCCATAGCCACACCGTTCAAAATATTAGGCTCATTTTCCCAATATTTTTTACAGATACAAAAGATTAATTTTTTGATCCGTAATTTTTCCTCGTGGCTGTCGAGATAGCGAACTACATCATTAAAAACGTCGATGGATAATTGCATAGTAACCTCTGATCCGAGAAAGGAGCCAGCCTCGCACGCCTCTACTATAGCGGTATGCTATTGGTCTCTCGCGAGTCAGCTTGCCAGAATATATAAGTTATTCCTCGCTTTTAGTGCGTGAAAATATCCTAACCTAAAAGCGTGGCACTATTGAGTTGGGGTTGCCGGATCTGGTCCCTAAAATTAGCAAACGATTATTTTTTCGCCTTTCTCGTTTTTAGTACAAATGTTCGAGCAAAATCGGAGTAAAGTCTTTAAGTTTAGACGACCGATGCCCGATAGGGTTAGAGTAATCAGGGAGAAACTGATTTATCGAGAGGCCATATCATCCCATGCTAGAACTCTACCAATTTGAATTATCCGCCTATTGTGAGAAAGTCCGTCTCATCCTTGACTATAAAGGACTTGCCTATAAAAAAAGGAACGTGGTGCCAGGGGTGGGACAATTGGAATTATTCCGTCTTTCCGGACAGCGACAGGTTCCCGTCCTCAAGGATGGCGATACTTATATTGCTGACTCGACGGAGATTGCTTTTTATCTCGATCGCAAGTATCCTGAAAAACCAATTATCCCCACAGATCCCCTACAACGGGGTCAATGTTTATTAATCGAAGAATGGGCCGATGAATCCCTGGGATTAAAAGGAAGAACCGCTTTTCTCGGCGCTTTTGCCCAAAATCAAAACTTTCGTACCGCTTTTTTACCCCGGGAAACTCCCGATTTTATGCGCTTGTTGCTGGGTTCTGTGCCAGGGGAATTAATTGATATTTTGGGGGCGGGTGTAGGTCTGGGAAAAGATGCTATCAATACAGCGAAAAAGGGGCTACAACAGGATTTAGAAGCTTTGAACCTCATTTTAACCAATCGTCCCTATTTAGTCGGGGATCAGCCCACTTTAGCCGATTTAGCCGTGGCGGGATTAAGTGTACTGCTTCAGTTTCCCCAGGGTTCCTATCTCAACTTACCCAGGGAATTGCAAGGCAAGGGGATTCCAGGGTTAGCCGATAATAGCGCCTACGAGGGCTTTTTTGCTTGGCGCGACCGTCTTTATAGTCAATACCGTCAAACTATCACCCCGGGAAGTTCCACCCCTCCTATCGATTCCCCCAACTCCATCCAGATTGAATAGCAGCGCTTGACTAGGGTGGTAGGGTGTGGGGTGTGGGGTGTAGGGTGTGGGGTCTGGGGAGAATAAATAAAAGCAATCTACTGATTACTGATTACTGATCACTGATCACTGATTACTGTTAAGATTCCCGTAAAACGTAGCCCACACCACGCACGGTATGAATGAGGCGTTTTTGACCACCAGCCTCCATCTTCAGGCGTAAATAGCGAATATACACCTCAATAACGTTTGATTCTCCTTGAAATTCGTCTCCCCAGACATTTTCGAGAATTTTATCCCTCGATAATACTTCTTTGGGGTGAATCATGAGGTAGCGCAGCAGTTCAAATTCCTTCATCGTCAACTCAATATTTTTGTTTTTATAGGAGAGACGACGACTGGCTAAATCTAATACTAAGTCACCAAAACGCAATTGTTCGGGGATAATTTCCAGAGGTTGCAGGTAAAAACGGATTAATTTGAGAAAATATGGCGAATTATAGGGTTTGAGAAAATAATCGTCGGCTCCCGCTTCCAAACAGGCCAGACGTTCTTCTAGGGTTTCTTGAGATACTAACAAAATAATATAAACGCGACTTCCCTGGGAACGTAAACGACGACAAAAATTCACACCAGCCTCCGCTGCGAGGAAGCGATCGAGTATAATTATCGCTGGCTGACAACTTTTCACTTCTGGGAAAGCCATATCAATGCTAGGCACGATCAGGGGACGATAACCTGCTTCTTTCAAGTCCGCACTAGCTAGTTTAGCGATATTCTCCTCAATTCCCACCAAGAGAATTGAAGAACTCGGAACGGATGTACTCATAAATCAGAAGCGGTAAAGAAATAGGAAAGATAGGGAGGGGACTACCTAATTTTGACACTCTCGCCGTCAAGCTAGGCTGTGACGGGAGATTCTTGCTTCTACTCCTCTTAACTAGACACAATCCGAAGACTATGCCCCCGTCAGACCGAATCCACAAGCGTTTTAG
>MTBT01000248.1 GCA_002282935.1 Microcystis sp. LSC13-02
AAGGTTCAGTTTTTAGCTTGGTTATCGCTTTCTCCATTGTAGCTTAAAGCCGTCCTAAAAGGACGGGGTTTTAACCCAAATTTTCGATAAGGGACTCGCACACAAATAGAATACTAGCTATACAGTCGCTTTCTTTAAGTTCTTCAAGGATTCGCCAGATGATTGGGTACATTATTAGAGCCTAAGTCCTTTACCGAAAATTTTGGTTGAATGCCCCGCAGCAATTCTCACTTTACCCATCTTCTGGTACTCTCCAAAAACCCTGACAATTTATAAATTTTGTAGCTCTTATCTAGGAGGTGATCTTGCTGCATAAATGCCCTAGCAATGCCATCTTATTTTTTGATAAAAATTTGACCAAATAATCAAAATCAAAAAATTTTCACCATCCATTTAGGGCTGATGAGTTACTCTATTCTCAATAAGCCCTGCTTGTTGCTGTGACTAATTACGATTTTTTAATCTTATCTTATCTAGATATTAAAGCAAGTCCTATAGCATTGTCTCTGGGTCTATGATTTTAAGTGCTTTTCGCACTAGAGATTTTCTCGACCCTATCACCGCAGGTTGTAGAAAAAAAGTCGGTATTCGATGAATACCACTCTACAGTCTATGGAATCAGAAATTATTCGTCTGTTTCTACCTGTGTTTTTTGACGCACCAGACTTTTGCTCGATACTCCCCATCGTCCCAGATAGACGAAATAAACGGAGCGAGTGTAATTTATCCAGATACAAAGGACAAGAAAGCGATGATTACTTTTGACGATCCAACCGCACTAGAGTTGCCTCTTCTGGGACAAGATGATATTTACAACGACCTGAACATAGCCGAGACAACCTTTTCGGAAACTCTCCCCATCCGCGACATTCAGGGAACTGGATTAGTATCGGACATGACAGGGACGCCGGTGAGGGATGTAGCTGGAATCGTTACGGCGATCACCAGTGATGGCTTTCAGCTACAAGACCCCGATCCAGACGACAATCCGCGAACCTGGGAGGACATCTTCGTCTTTACGAACAAGCGAGACCTCGGTGTAAACGGACTGAATCTCTCCGTTGGAGCGTCGGTTCAAGTCAGTGTGCGGGAAAGACAACTGGATTTTACCAACGAAGAGGGCGGTAGCGAACCCGCACCAGAGTTACTTCTTCTGGAACAAGATGATACTGAGGAATACGATGATCCTTACGATACTTACAACGACCAGAACATAGCCGAGACAACCTTTTACAACCCGGACACGGGCGAGATTTCGCCAGATCTCCGCATCCGCGACATTCAGGGATTTGGATTAGTATCGGAAAAAGAGCGGGATCTGGTGAGCGGTGTAGCCGGAATCGTCACGGGGTTCGCTACTAATGGTAATGGCTTTTACCTACAAGACCCCGATCCAGACAACGATCTGCGAACCTCGGAAGGTATCTTCGTCTTTACGGGATCGAGAGACCTCGGTGTAAACGGACTCAATATCACGGTTGGCGCATCGGTTCGAGTCAGTGGACAGGTGCAGGAAAATCGACCGAATGTTACTATAAACGGCGAACGCGTACCCGACCTTACTGTTCTCAGTACCACACAAATTGCTGCCAATAGAGAAACGAACACAATCGAAGTGGTAAGTTCGGGCAATCCCTTACCTGCCCCCATTCTCATCGGATCGGGAGGTCGCGTACCCCCCAACCAAATCATCGCGGGAACGAACTTCTCCCCTGACACCTTCGACATTTCCTTAGATTTAAATACTGGTATCGGCTTCTATGAAAGCTTGGAAGGAATGCTGGTAACGGTACAGGATACCATGGCGGTCAGTCCGACGATTATCCGACCTACTAGCTCGGATTCAATATGGACGGTGGCGAATCAAGGTGCCGACGCTACCGGCATCAACAGTCGCGGTGGTATTGGCATCGCTCCTGATGATTTCAACCCCGAACGGATTCAAATCAGCGCCACAGACCTGCCACGAGTTGATGTGGGCGATCTCTTAGGGAATCTGACGGGGGTAGTTGATTACGCCTTCGGTGACTACCGGGTCTTAGTAACCGAACCAGTTCAAGCGACTTCTGGCGGATTGCAGCGGGAAGTGACGAATCTAATAGGCACGGCAGATAAGCTAACAATCGCCAGTTATAACGTGGAAAATCTCAATCCCACGGTATCGAACCCCGGTGGACTTGAGAGATTCGGCGTACTCGCCAATCAAATCCTCAATAACCTGAGAGCTCCCGATATTATCGGACTTCAGGAAATTCAAGACAACAACGGCCCGATCGACGACGGTACGGTAGCAGCGGATTTAACCTATCAGGCTTTAATCAACGCAATCAAGGCCGCGGGCGGCCCTACCTACCAGTTCCTGAATATCAATCCCGTCAATAATCGAGATGGGGGTGCGCCTGGTACTAATATTCGAGTTGGCTATCTTTATAACCCCAGTCGCGTTAGCTTTGTAGAAGGTTCCCTCCGACGGATCACCGACCCCATCGCCACGCCCGATAATGATGGTGCTTTTACCAACAGTCGCAAGCCTCTAGTCGCCACCTTTACGTTTAACGGACAGGAAGTGACGGTAATTAACAATCACTTGACCTCCAGACGCGGTGGCAATAGTTTATTTGGCAATGTTCAACCCCCCAATATTGGAAGCGCGGAAGTACGAGCCAATCAAGCTACGGTTATCAATAGCGAAGTCAACGCGATTCTGGCGGACGATCCCAATGCTAACGTGGTGGTTTTAGGGGATCTTAACGGCTTTGATTTTGAAGAGTTCCAGCAAATTCTCAGTGGTGGGGTGCTAACCAATCTTTCTCAAACCCTGGATGTCAGAGATCGCGCCACCTTCAACTTCCAAGGTAACTCCCAAGCCTTAGACCACGTTTTGGTAACTAATAATCTTGCCGATGATGCCCAGTATGACATTGTTCATGTCAACGTGGATTTTGTTGATCAGCCCGCCGATCACGAACCCATCCTTGCAACCCTCAACTTGCCGTTTACCCTACAAATTCTGCAAACCTCCGATCAAGAAGCGGGGATTCCAGCTTTTCAAGATATTCTTGGCTTCTCGGCGGTGATGAATGCCTTGGATAACCGGTACGCCAATACGCTGAAATTAACTACGGGAGATGTTTACATTTCCAGTCCCTTCTTTAATGCCAGCCGCGATATTTACGATAACGCCACAACGGCTAATCCACAGGCGGATCAAGGGGGCATCGCCGACATCCTCATTAACAATGAATTAGGCTGGGATGTGGCCTCAGTGGGCAACCATGAATTTAGTGGCGGTGCCGGTTCTTTCCTCAACTTGGTCGCCCCGAATCCTAATTGGGTTAATGGGCAGAATGGCGGTGTCGGTATCGGTGCAGGAGGATATCCGGGAGCCGTATTCCCCTATTTAGCCAATAACCTCGATTATAGTAATGTTACCCTTCCCAACGGTTTAGCCGTGGTCGCTAACGGGGGAGCGCCTTTGCCCAATACCCTAACCGGAAGCGTGGTTAAGGACTTTAACGGCGAAAAAGTGGGAATTATCGGCATTGTTACCCCCTATCTCAAATCGATCGCCGATACGGGAGCGATCGAGGTAACGACCCGGGATAGCAACGGCAACGTGATTACCGGAACGACTTCCGTGGATGAGCAAGTGGATTCCATCATCCGCAACATCACCCCCGAAGTCGAAGCTTTAAGCAATGCGGGCATCAATAAGATTATTTTGATGACTCACCTGCAAGAATCCCGCATTGAAATCGCTTTAGCCCAGAAAATGGCGGCTTTGGGACTAGGGGTCGATCTGCTCTTGGGTGGTGGTTCTCACCAACTTATGTCCTCGGAAACTGGCATTCCTCCCTTACGGGAAGATGAAACCCAGCAAAATAACGGACAGTTACTCCAACCCTTTCCTCAAGTGTACGGCAGTGGGGATAACAAAGTCGTTTTCGTCAATTCAGCCCCGAACTACCGCTACTTGAATCAATTGGTCGTCACTTTCGATTATAAGGGCGTGGTCAGCACCATTGGAGATGATAGCGGTCCCTACGCCACTGATATTGCGGGAGTCGATCGCCTCTACGATGAGTCCATTACTACCTTTGATCAAGTTAAAGCTAAAGCCGATCAAGATATAGTTAACATTGTTGATGGGGTGCAATCTTTCGTTAACCAACAAGATGGCAATATTTTCGGTCAAACGGACGTTTTCCTCAATGGTGTTCGGGGGGATGTACGCACCCAAGAAACCAACTTGGGTAACTTAACTGCCGACGCTCAAGATTTCTACGCCGAAGCCTATTTGAATGAGCATAACCTACTATCTGGCTTTAACAAGATCGATATCTCCTTTACCAATGGAGGTTCGATTCGCGATCAGATCGGACAGTTTGCGATCGAACAAATAACGGGCGATCTGATCACCCTGCCGCCTCAAGCGAATCCCGAAGTGGGCAAAGAGGAAGGGGATGTCTCTCAACTTGATATTTCCAATTCCTTACGGTTCGATGGCGATTTAGTTGTCGGTACAGTGAACGCCACTGGATTTCTCCAACTGGCCGAACACATGATTTCTTCAGTGGAAACGGGGAACGGTCGTTTCGGTCAAATTGGTGGCTTTAACTTTAGTTATGACCCCAACGCCCCAACCACTCAACGGATTCGCAGTCTCGCCCTAGCCGATGCAACGGGCAATAGTATCCAAACCATTGTGAAAAATGGGGAATTAGTGGTTGCTTCTGACACCGTTTTTAGTGTTGTCACGCAAGGTTTCCTGGCAAATGGCGGTGATAGTTATCCCACGGTGATCCAGAATATCCAACGCTTAACCGATTTTGACGAACCCGATTCTCTGGGGAACGCCAATCTCCGACCCGGACGGATACAGGATGCCTTCGCGGAGTATCTCTCAGCTTTTTACAACAATAACAACGGACAACAGCCCTTCAACCAGGCCGATACTCCCCAATCAGGAGACACACGCATTCAAAGCCTCGGTTTCCGTCAAGATACGGTTCTCGATGGTATCACTCCTTTGCTGACAAACATTAATGGAACCACCGGTGATGATACTTTTGACGCAGCTGTGCGCGATGGCAAACAATTTATCGGCAATAACCAACTTCTCAATACGGGAAGCGGGAATGACACTGTAAACGTTCGCTTTGCCGTCGGTGGTAATAACATCCGTACCGCTTCGGGCAATGACACCGTTTACGCAGGAACCAATAACCGTATCGATACGGGTGTCGGCAATGATGAACTTTTCTTGGGGTCTGCCGGTGGTAATAATATCGTCACCGGAGGGACAGGGAAGGATAATTTCTGGATTACAGAAGATGATGCGCTCTTACCGGCAAATCCCAATATCATTGCTGATTACAGAGCAAATCAAGGGGATCTGATTGGTTTCTTCTCTACTAGCTTAAGTTTTGGTTCTCGCGGCACGAATTGGGATTATCGTCAAGCGGGTGCAAATACCATTATTGAAGCTTTTGGACAAGATGTAGCCATTCTCAATGGAATTAATGCCTCTACCTTGACTCAAGCTAATTTCATCTTTAGTTAGGCTCTCTAACTAACTGAATTGAGGGGTGCGACTCATCAAACGCGCACCTTTCAACCCTAATATTTTCAGCACATCTTATTGGATGAGGACAAAATCATGAATTCCTGGCAACGCAACGCAGTGATTACTTCTGGGGTAGTTTTAAGTCTTGCAGTTCGGCAAGTCAATCCCGCTCAAGCGGCTATCGTAAATTACAATCTAGCAGGAACAATAGAAACCGGTTTATTGACAGGAAAAACTTTTTCGGGAACTTTTAGCTATGATAATTCCCTGTTAACGGGTTCAGGCTTTGAATTTTTAGATGTATCTCAAGTCAACTTGAATTTTTTAAGCTCGACTTTTACTGCTGTTAATGCGGACTCTAATCCTACTGTGGAATTTTTAGATGGTATCCTTCTAGGGTTGAATTTTTCAACGTCTAGTTTTACTCCAGAATTCTTGCTAATGCCCGCTTTCGGTGCTATTGAGGCTACTTTTTCCTATATTGGAACTAATGATAACGGTTCAGGCCGCATTCAATATGCCCTAGTTCCTGAACCTTCAACTGTTTTAGGACTTATCGCTTTAGGTATCGGCGGTTTTTTGGTGGGTAGAAAACGGGACTATCATTAAAACTCGTGTTTTAAGCTAAACGGCTTTTACTTCGGATCACCGATATAGACTCCAAAAGGGTTATAGCTATTGGATCATGCAGGTTAAGCGCCGTTTAGCTTA
>MTBT01000249.1 GCA_002282935.1 Microcystis sp. LSC13-02
GGCTTTAGAAACTTTCGGAATTTTTGGGTTAGAAGTATGTTGTCTTGGCATCTTGTCTGTTGATTTAGCATAAAGGGTAACGAAGAGCCCTTATGCTTTTGGCCGTTAGAAGTTGTTGATAAATTTCCAAAAAATGCTCAGTTCGCCTATCTTCGCTAAACCGCTCAATAGCCCGTTTTCGACCGAATTGCCCCATTTTTTCGGCTAAATCTCGTTCTTTTAAAATAGATAAAAGTGCCGTTGATAAAGCTTCCTCATCATTGGGGGGAACTAATAACCCAGTGACTCCCTCCTCAATAATCTCCGGTTGTGCGCCGACTGCACTCGCTATCACCGCCGTTCCGCGCATCATCGCTTCGGTGGTAACATTACCAAAAGGTTCATCCCAGATAGAAGGAACCACCTGTACCCAAGCACAATTAAAGGTATTTTCTAGCTCGGAGCGGGTTAAATAGCCTAAAAACTTCACATTTTGGCTAATCTTTAAGGCTTCCGCTAATTGGCGCAAATTCCCTTCTTCTTTTCCCTCTCCTGCAATCAGTAATTGAGCTTCAGGAAAAATAGGAACTATCTTGGCAAAGGCTTTGATAAGAACATCAACCCCTTTTTCTGGGGATAATCGACCAGCAAAGGCAACAATTGGCAGATTTTTTAAAGGAGGACGCATTTCTCTCAAGGGTACGCCATTATAAACTACCTGTACAGGTGATACCCCTTCTGCTTCTAGGCGAGCTTTCATCCGATGACTTAAGGCGACGACGGTATCAAACGCAGACCGCCAGCGTAGCCATAATTGACGCTGAATCATCAAAAATAGCCAAGATTGGGGGGTAACACAGCCCTCAGATAAACAGACTTTACCAGCCTTATGATAACAAGGACTTTTATCGGGTAAAATTTTCGTTCCAACGGGACATATCGCTTTATAAACGGCCGTTTGATAGAGACTGGGAAAGGATTTGAGTAAAGGTAAAATTAAGGGGGATAATTGCCATAAAAACATTCGCACATGGACAACATCTGGTTGAAATTCCCGCAACACTTTTTTGAGAGCAAAAAAACTAGATGGATTAACTGTTTGCGAAAGCACTTGTAGGCGAGAATTAGAGCCAAAACAATGATAATCAGCTAGGAGAGAGCTTTCAAGGTTTTCTACTCCCTGACAGTGACTACTAAATAGACGAACATTGTGACCACGGTCTATTAATCCTTGTTTCAGAGATAACATCTGTAATTCTGCCCCTCCAGTTGCCGTCCCATAATCATTGACTAACAGAATCTTCATCTTAGTTTTGATTGATAACAGTCGTCGATACTTGTGACAGAGAATCGTCTGATAAAGACGAGGATTGATTTAACCATTGACGGGCATATTGACGGGTTAAATAGTTATTGATAATCTTCTCAATCGGGGCAAAAAATCCATACATTAACAGTTTATTTAAAAGACGATTTTTAATTCCGAAGGTGAGAGAATTAATTATCGGCTGTAAGATAGTCTTTCTGCGTCGCCATCCCAGACCTTTATATTTTTGGCGAAAATACATATCTTCAGCTACTTGCCATTTTTGACGCAAATGGTTTAGGCTTCCCAATTCCCAAGCATCACTCCAGCGCAGCATATAAAACTCAATATCTGCCCAATTTAGGGTAATTCCGGGTACATAAGTCACTATGCTTTGGGGTTCAAAGTAAACTGTTCCGCCATTGTTGCGGACATTCATACAGAAATCCAAATGTTCTTTAGTATTGAGCATTTTTTCATCTAAATAACCCAGTTTTTCAAAAATTTCTCTGCGGACTAACATACAGTGAAATTCACACAATTCCGTTTCAGTTCGAGTCAGGGTAGGAAGCAGTTTTTCTACCTTATGACCTTGTTTATACATTTTTTCCCGTAAGCGCACTCTCCCCTTAATATCAGTGAAAAGATGAGCTTCTCCCCCAGCAAAATGTACTTCTTCATGCACGGGTTCGTGTTGACAAGTTAGAGGACCGACAATAGTAGCTCCCGTACTTTCTGCACAGTCGAGTAACTGGGTTAACCATCTCGGAGAAACAATCACATCATTGTCAACAAAAACCACATAGGGAGTTGTTACCCATTGTAAGCCCATATTTCTAGCTACATTGGGAATAAGATAATGTTCTGTCCGAATTAGCTCAAAACCTTTTTCTTGGGATTGTTTTTTCAAATAATCTCGAATGGGAGCAGGTGAACCCCCATCCACATAGACCAACTTAAAAGGAATATCGGTCATTTCATAAATGTTTTCCAGAGAAGTCATAGTAAAACTAAAGCGTTCTCTGGGAACAACAACTAGGGTAACTTTCGGTGCGGTTTTATCTTGGTTCATAACTCCTCCAAAATCTGACAATAATTATTCGAGTTAAGGAATAAATTAGGAAGCCATCGCTATAGATTCGGGTTTAGGTTTAGTCATAAATTCCTCATGATAAGAGCGCTCGGTATTGACTTTCCAGAGATTATGATTAGCCCCCATAATATTCTCAGCAGCCAAGATGGCCGATAACATAGAATGGTCTTGATTATTATAACGGTGCATTCCATTTCTGCCCACAGATTGCAGATTTTCAAAACTATCGACATAGTTTGAAATTACCTGTAGATGTTGCTGGTATTCGTCGTCATAAACGGGATAAGCTTTCTTTTGGCGAATTACCGTCCCGTCCACCACTTTTTTGATGTCATCTACGAGGCCAAGATTAACTATTTCCTGACTAGCTAGTTTAATTAAATCCTGATTATTCATTTCCCATAAATCATCTCCTTCGCTACAAAAATACTCCATCCCTAGGCAAGTTTTCTGAGGGTCGGGAACCATTTTCGGACTCCAGTTTTTAAAGTTCTGAATCCGTCCTACTTTAAATTCAGGACTGTGAATATAAATCCAATTATCGGGGAAAATATGCTCTTGATTGATGATAATTGGCACGATTAAAAAGTCACGGTATTTGAGTCCACGGGCAGCCTTGAGAACCTTTTCAGGAGGCAAGGGGTCTAAACGGTGCATTAGGGCAGTAATCGGCATGGTATTGATAAAATTATCGCCGGTAATCTCGGTTATTTCCTCTCCTTTTTTGATGAGAATACTGGTAATTTTCTGACTGTCTCTTTTAACTTTAATAACTTCCGTATCTAGGCACACAGGACAATCATGGGCTTCTAACTTTTCTTGAAAACGTTCCCACATCATCCCTGGTCCAAGCAGCGGATAATCAAACTCTTTAATTAAAGTTTTGGTATCATTTGCCCCAAAAAAAGCATTAATAACAGCTTTCTTTAAGGATAATCCTTGAATACGTTGGGCTGCCCAATCTGCCCGAATTTGGGTGCAGGGAATTCCCCAAACTTTTTCGGTATAACTTTTAAAAAAAGTTTGATACAACCGTTGACCAAAGCGATTAGTCACCCACTGTTCAAAGTTTTCTTCTACGGGTAAAGGATAAAATTTGACTTTGAAGTAACTATAAACAATTAATAAACTCTGAATAACCCCTAAATTACTGACAGCATTCATCGGTTCCAAGGGATAGCTAAAAAATTTACCCTGATAGTAAATCCGTGATAAACGGGGAACTTTAATAAAATCATCCCCTAACATTTCCCGCCACAGGTGTTGTACTTCGGGAACTTTGGTAAAAAAGCGATGACCACCGATATCGAAGCGATAATCCTTGTAGGTTTCGGTGCGAGAAATGCCCCCAACTCGATCGCCTTTTTCTAGTACAATTGAATGTAATCCGTGTTTGGCTAGGCAATAGGCGGCCGTTAATCCGGCCGGACCGCCACCAATGACGACGGTATGGGGAGAATTGAGTTGATTTACTGTTGTCATAGTTTTTATGAATCAGGAATTTGTCGTTTATTTTGTCAAAATGGCCTGTCAACTCAAGCCAGACGTTTCAGCCAATAGCGTCCTGTACCGAGGGCAAAAGCCAAACCACTGTAGAGATAATATAACCAGTGCCAAGGTAGGGTTAATATGACAAATCCTAATCCTCGCTTTTGTTGGAAAAACTTATAAACAGGTAAGTTTAACAGAACTAAGCCCAAGACTAACACACCCACGCCTAAAAGTAAATGAAAATACCATAAACTGGCTAACAGCAAAAATAAAAGCGTATAAACGAATACAACACTCCAACGGCTAGACCATTGTAAATTGAGGTCATTGACAAAATTTTGCTGACGGTGAATTAATTCTGTCCAGGGTAGGGCGCGATAGAAAAAATCTGCTTTTAACAGAGAAGTAAAAGTCCAATGTTTGAGATGTTTAACATAGATATCTTTGCACAAACGAATGCGGTAGCCGTGAGCTTTGAGACGATAACCCAGTTCGATATCTTCAATGGAAGGATGACGATAACTTTCGTCAAAACCGCCCATTTTCTCGAAAATATCTCGTTTAATCGCCCCGCAAGCTCCCCAAAAAGTGGAAGCCTCCTCGCAACCAATTTGATGATTATAATGATGAAAAAGGTTTTTATACTGGGAAAGAAAATTAACCGCCCCGGGTTGGTCATCGTAGGAACCAATCAACGCCGCTAGGGTAGAATCTTGATGGAATACTTGGGCGATTTTTGCTAAAGTATCGGGATGAATAGTCACATCTGCATCCATAAAAAAGAGAATATCACCCTTAGCCATGGCCGCCCCTTGATTTCTTGCCACTGCTGGCCCTTGATTACTTTCTAACTGTAAGACTTCTGCCCCAAAACTGACCGCAGTTTCATAGGATTGGGGATCATTTCCATCAACCACGACAATAACCTCCGTGGGGGCGAGCAAACTGGTGGATAAGCTGGCTAAACAGTTATTAAAGGCTTGTCCGCCTCTATAGACCGGAATAATGATAGAAATTAAGGAATTATTAAAAAAATCATTCATAGTTTTTTGGTCAAGTTTAATGTATATTGAAGCTCAGATTTGCTATCTTGTCGAGGAGTTGCTGATTTTTGCGAAGTATGTTCCTGAATAAAGCCATGATTTTTGCCAAAAAACAGCCAATTTTATCGATTCTTACGCTTATTTTTGCTTGGCTGGCCGTTGCCTACTTAGCTAAAGGATTTTATACCCTAGCTTTTGATAGTAGTCCCTCTGGTGCCAGAGATTTATTAGAACGTTGGCAAGAACAACAGTATATTTATCTGGGAATTTACCCCTATCGCATGAATCCCGCCGATATTAATGCAGAATTGGGGAGAATTCGCTCCGGTGGCTATCCACCCTGGGCTTTTTTGACGGGATTTTTCATGTTTCCCCCCATTTCTTCGACTTTAACCCGTTTCTATCACGTTTTTTTAAATCTGATTTCTCTGGGCATTTTAAGCCGTTTTGCCTATCAATTAGGTTTGCCTTTTGGCCGAATGGCTGCCTATTTTTTTGTGTTTACTTCTCTGGCCATTAGTAGTAACTGTACCACCCTTAATAATGGGCAATACGGTTTAATTGTCAATGCTTTGTTAATAATTGTTTACTGGTTATTACAAGCCAATAAAAATTATCTAGCGGGGGTATTTATGGGCATTGCTCTCGTTAAACCTAACATCTCAGCACCCTATCTTTTGAGTTTAGTAATTAAGAGAAAGTTTAAAACGGTACTTCTCGCTTTTGTCTATATTATCTCGGCTACTTTTGCTATCGCTCACACCACTAGATTAAACTTTGAGAAAGTAATCGGTAGCTTTTTAAATCAGATCAAATATGTGGCAGATGATGGTGTTTCAAGTATTAATATTATCATGAAATTCGGAATTAGTACAGAAATAACTCTTGTTTTATTAACCACAATTGGCCTAGTTCTAGGTATCGTGATTTTCCAAAAATTACAGCATACTTCTCTATTAACCCTGTTTGCCTGTGCTGCAGTTATTGGTCGGGTTTTCACCTATCATCGCCCCTACGACGATCTGATGTTAGTTTTTTTACTCTTGGCTTTACTAACCCTAGCTTTTAGTTACCCATCTCGCTTAAATATAATTATTGTGTCTTTAGTGGGATTAACTCTTTGGCTTCCCCTAAGTATTCAAAATTTAGCTAGTCCTTACTGGTCAATTTTTCAAAATACAATTTGGTTAATTGCCCTTGTTTATCTATTAGTTAATTCTTGGGAAAGGGAGAATAATGCCGATGATTGACTATAACGGTTCTCACATCTGTGTGGCACACTTTAACCTTTGCTGATTAAGCTTTTCAGGATTGAGAATGTACCTCTTGTCAACAGGAAACGCTATACCAGTTCGAGTCAGGGTTCATATTTGGGCGTTGCTGATTTTAAGTATAAATTATCCTCTAGGCAATTTTTAAAATCTAGAACTAAGCTATAGCAGTTATCTTAAGTACCTAAGCAAAATTAATTACACATATCTAACCACCTCTTGCCTCTTGCCTCTTGCCTATCTTCACTAGGAAATTAATTTTGCACGACTACTTAATATTGAGGTAGGAAGTTTTCGTTTTGGGAAGTCGATCATCTCCGAGTCAGGAGATAGGAGTCAGGAGATAGGAGTCAGGAGTCAGGAGTCAGGAGATAGGAGTCAGTTATCAGTTATCAGTTATCAGTTCACTGAGAAAACTCCCCACACCCCACACCCCAAACCCTAACACCCCACTCCCCTAAACTTCTAATAAATTTTCTAGGCGATCGAGAACTATATCGGTGATGCACTTAATCCGGTATAAACAGGCTTTAGTATCTGTGGAGTTGAAAGTGCCATTTTCCCAATACTTGTTACTACCGGCACCCCCCCCACAAACCCCAAAATAATCACATTTTTGCCGACATAAATCGACTCCACCGCGCATATCAGCGTAAATTTGTTGAAATTTCTCGGTTTCACAGATAGATTCTAGGGAATCGGTCAAAACATTACCAAAGATAAAATCACCGTAGGGTTGGGTTTTAATCGATAGTAATTCCGGATCAAAGGTGGAAAAATTACCTTTATGATCGAAATTGACAATCATAAAAGGTCGATTCATATCGGTATTTTCTAAGCGTTCATCGGCATAAATCAAACTACAGATCGATTCAAATTCCCGCAGCTTAAATTCTCCTTGTTTGGCCGTGACTAACTCCCAAAATCTGGCGATAAACTGGCGATAACGTTGTTCAATGCCTAATTTATCCAAGGAAGATTGCGAATGAATACCCTCGGTTTCTTCCATATTAAAAGCCACATCGGTAAGACCATGATCCCAAAAAAAGTTAAAAATTTCGTCGGGATAGTCGAGAGAATCTTCTGTTAAAACAGCGATGACACTCACATCAATTTCATGTTTTTGCAAGAAAGAAATTCCCCGCATCGTAGCAGCATGACTGCCAGTTCCCTTGCGGTTTTGCCGGTGGATGTCGTGAATAAAGGCCGGTCCATCAAGACTGACTCCCACATAAACATCATGCTTTTTAAATAATTGACACCAAGCATCGTTAATATAAGTGGCGTTAGTTTGTACCGAATGACGAAAACAGTAACCCTGCTGATTATATTTCTGGCTAACTTCCGCAATTTTAGCAAAGGCACTTTCATAAAAACTGATGGGAACTGCTAAGGGTTCGCCAGCGTGCCAGCAAATGGTAAAATCATTTTGGAGAAAACGACTGCTAAAAACCCTCTGAAAAATCGGCTCGATTAAATCTAAGGATAAGGTATTTTTTAAGTGGCGATCGGGTAAATAACAGTAATCACAATTGAGATTACAAAAAGAAGTCGGCTGCACGACTACTAAAGTAATTGGACCACAATCCGACCAATCTATATTTGTGTTTTTTTCCATCATTCTATTTTTAAAATCCTCCCTTAAATATGATAACCGATAACTGATTCTGGCAAGTGTATCTTAATTATACATATACTATTTCCTATTCCCTCAATAATAAATAATATAATTGACCGGGAGTATTAATTAAACCGGCTCGCTCGCCAGCATTTTTTCCTGTTCCCATAAAAATATCTACCCTCCCAGTACCTTTAATTGCGCTGCCAGTATCTTGATCGAGAACATAGCGACTAACTAATTTTTTATTAAGATTTCCCTGGGGAATTTCTGTCTCAATTACAGCTAAAGCACCGGGGGGGAAAACACTTTTATCTGTAGCGATCGATCTTTCCGGTAAAACCGGAACTCCAAGACTACCAGTGGCAGGTGTGCCGTGGGTTTCTCGAAAGAAAATAAACCGATTATTGCGGGGAATATAATTCTTTAATTGCTCGGGATTATTTCTGAGAAAATCTAAAACCATTGGTAAGGTTAAACCCTCAGCAGGAAAAATACCATCGGCAATCATTTCTTTTCCCAGACTTGTGTAGGGATGCTCGGTATTGCCATCAAAACCGATGCTGATAATTTGACCATTAGGTAAACGTAATTTCGCCGAACCTTGCACATGAACTAAATAAGCTTCTAAGCGATCTTTTAACCAGACTAATTCGTATCCCGCTAGACGGCTATTTTCCCCCAGTAAACCATCTTTTCCCTCTAATTCTACCCTAGCTGGATGGGGTTTAGACCAGCGAGAAAAGTTAGCAGGTCGGCGATAGAGAGGATATTTATACTCGGCATTTTTTTGCCGACTTGCTTGATAAATTGGCTGAAAATAACCAGTAAATTTAACATTTCCCTGGCTATCATTACCCAAAGAACGATACCAAATAAATTCTTTTTTAACTGCCTTTTGTAGAGCTGCGGGAGTGGGAGAATTCTGCACTAATTCACGAAACCGTACTAAGGAACGATGCACTCGCTGACGAGTTATTTCAGGAATAGGATAATTTTGATAGGCGCGGATCGCTGCCTGGCTATTCAGATAACGTAAACTATGATCGATCGCTTGTAGTAGGGTTTTTTTGTCTGTTAGCAGTCGTTCATCGTATCCCGTAGATGTTCCTAATTGTGAGATTTCAAAACGTTCTAGGGGCAAATTTGCGGGGGTGAGGGCAATTAATCCCAAGCTGAGGGGGAGGATTGTCAAAAGGTGTTTCATGGTGACAGGAGTGGGCAGCTATTGACTCGATTAACAATCAAGAAGGAGCAATGAGAAAAGTTGTTTCTTATTTATATCATGAGGATAGTTGTTGCCGATAAATCTTAATTTGTTCCAAGCGAGGGCCGACCTTAGAAATAATGGTAAATTCTAAATTTTGGTAATATAATTGTTCTCCCACCCGCGGTATTTTTTGCCAATGATGTAGGACAAAACCGGCTAGGGTTTGGTATTCATCGGCCAAGGGTAAACTTAAATTTAATGCTTTGTTCACGTCCTCTAAATTCATTTGTGCTTGTACGAGAAAAGTCGATTCATCGAGGAGTTGATATTCCACTGTTCCCGATTCATCACTAGGGGAAAAAGTTCCCAGAATCTCACCGATTAGATCTTTTAGGGTTAATAAACCGGCTGTTCTGCCAAATTCATCGACAATGATAACCATCTTTAAGGATGATTCCCGCATCACTGTTAGTAATTCATTTAAAGCAGTGGTTTCGGGGAAAAAACGCACAGGTTTTAACCAAGGTTTAATCGGAGTTGTTAAATTTAACTGACCTTCGGCAAGGGGTAAAGCTAAATCTTTAAAATCGATCAGACCACGGATATCATCACCGGAATCTCCTTCCACAGGATAACAAGAATAGCCACTGTTAACTACTTGGAGCAGTAATTCCTCAAAAGTTGCGGTCGAGGAAATAGCTATTAAACGGTTATGGGGAACCATGATTTCCTCGGCAGTGATTTCGCTAAACTGGAAAACATTATTTAAAATTTTCCTTTCCGCAGCTTCTAATCCCGTTAATTCCCCTTCCATGCTGATAATTAATTGTAATTCCTCGGAAGTTACCCGACTAGAACGCTGTAGATCCACTTCGGGGATACGGGTTAAAACCAATAAAAAACGAGTTGATTGGTTAATAATACCGATAAAAGGCTTAAAAATCCGGGAAATAACGCCAATAGGTGCCGCTAATAATCGCGCCATCGGTTCGGCATAAATTAAAGCTAGGGATTTGGGATAAAGTTCCCCAAAAACTATCTGGAGATAGGCCACGATTAAAAAAGCTAGACAAAGAGAAAAACCATGGGAGAGAAGATTTTGCCAGTTTAAAGAAAAGGGTAAAAAACTTAGTAATTTCTTCACAAAAACGGTCATGGTACTCTCCCCGATCCAACCTAAAGCTAAACTAGAAAGGGTGATGCCTAATTGGGTAGTGGAAAGTAAGCGATCGAGACTTCTTTGTAGAGATTGTACCGTCTGCGCTGCCACATCTCCCGCAGCCACTAGCTGACTGACGCGGGTACGACGGACAGACACAAGCGAAAATTCGGCCGCTACGAAAAAAGCATTGAGGACGATTAGTAAAAAGACTAAAATTAAACGAGTCAATAAATCCTGATTATCCATAGCGAAAAGGCAAAATTCGCCTTTTTTGAAGTCTATCCTTTGGTTTCATCCTTTGATTGCGGTTTGTTTTTCTGTTGTTGCATATAAACTCTCACTCTTTTAATTACTTCTTCTTCTTTCACGGGGATAAAAGTTTGATTGCGACCATAACTGGTGCGATCGTTGGTAAACTTTTTAGCGGGATTGATATCCGGTTGACTGACTCCCTTCAGGGAGGCGATTCCCAATTGATAGGCTACCCAACCGCTACCGAAGCCGGCGGCTAACATGGCTACCATCAAAAGGAGTCCTAGCTGCAAGGAGGTGCTGATTGAAAATTTTTTCATCTTGGTGGGGCTGGATTTTCACGTTCGGAGTAACTACCGATCTATAATGAGTTAATAGTATAACCCAGGGTTGGCCGAGCGGTTGAGGCAACGAACTCATAATTCGTCCTAGGCAGGTTCAACTCCTGCACCCTGGATAGTTTTGATGGCTTCGGGTGATCGGGTTTGACTGCACTAGAGTAAGTCTAGGTTCTACCTAGGAACGAGATAAGAGATTGCTTCGGGGATATTGTTTGAGAGATAAAGGTTAACGGTAAGATTGCTTCGGGGGGGTATTCGGTAGCAGTTAAATAATTATAATAAAAACCACAGAGGACACAGAGTGCGATCACCGACGAGTGTAGAGTGTAGTGGATTGTTTCAGCTAAAATAGGGCAATAGATTTCGGCTTAAAGTCTTAGATTATAGAATTTATAGCATTTTTCTAATACACCAAAGTTAGGCGGTTACTAATTCGGTCAAAAAACCAAAACTAAAAATCCGCCGTAACGCACCACTTTATCAGAATTGCAAATCGTATCAATAATAAATTATGGAGAAATATTTAGCCCGTGATTAGCAAGGATGTCGATTTTAAATTTCCCATGATCGCTAAATCGAATCTCTTTCATAATTCATAATTCATAATTCAAAAGTCAGGTATCAAGTTCCGCAAAATGCGATGTTTACGTGATCAAAATCCCTAAAATTAGACTTGACAAAAGACCTGAGATCGTTATATCCTACAGGCTACAAGCCTTTGTGCAAGAGAAGATACCACCAAATCCCACAACCCCTAATAACCCGCACAATTGCCTCCTACAGCAGGCCTACCCCCAAGGGAGGTGAGTCTTGGAGGCTGCTGATAAGCATAGTCGGGTTTGATTTGAATCGCTTGATTGTAGTCAGCGATCGCCCCTTGTTGTCAAGGTTCTGGTATGTCCAACTGACGAAAAATTCTCACAGCCATCCCTCGACAATTTCTCTATGTCGAGGGATGGCTGTGCGCCTACCATTGAGTGTATTTTCCCAGATGGAATGTTCACTTCCTTCTCGTACCAATTGACAACCCTGTTGACTGAGATAACGCAACAAATCTCGACGCTTCACGAGGCTATCAAAGTCGGTACAATTTGGACATGGGTTGATGCAGAAAAGATTAGATAAATTGGTTCTTCTAAATCCGCTTCTGGGTCTGTTAATAACGCATTAGGCAAGGGTAAAGATTCCCCCCTAGATAAATTAACTTCTGCCATGTCCACCAGCGCACTGGCTAAGGAACG
This sequence comes from Microcystis sp. LSC13-02, assembly GCA_002282935.1. Lineage (GTDB taxonomy): Bacteria > Cyanobacteriota > Cyanobacteriia > Cyanobacteriales > Microcystaceae > Microcystis. The sequence goes on from MTBT01000249.1 coordinate 12,008, forward strand.
GCGTACTGCTGCTAGATCATTTCCCCAGGAAATCACGCCAGGGAAATCCAAGACTTCTCCATGGACTCCCTGTGCCAGGAATTTATACATTGCTTTGTAGGTAAGCATCCAATTTATACTCCTTTCTTTCACCGAATTTTTTGATTAATAGATTAAGAACTGAACAAATTGGGAAAAAGCCCATGAATTCGTAAAAAAAGTACCCAAAATTATCCTTGACAAAAGACCTGAGATCGTTATATCCTACAGGTTACAAGTCTTTGCGCGAGAGAAGAATTCTCTGCCATTGTAACACTCACCTTTATGCGTCGTCCATACTCGCCCATGGGGGCCTTCCTTACACCAACACCAAGGGGAAGGGAGGTGAGCTTTGGGGGCTCTTATATCGAAAGTTAGATCGTCGTACCTCAACCAACTTCCTGCTCTCCCCCAACTACCTCCTTTTCTCCAGCCGACGCGATCGCCGAATTTATTCCATACTCGTTCATTATACTCTCTCGTGCCACGGAGACTCTCATAGATTTCTTTCTGGACGCTGAAGCCAAATTTGCCGTTACTGTAGTTTAGCCAAAGTTGGTTAATAGTTCGTAAATCTTCGCAGGGGAAATTATCAATATCCTCTATTCTCAACCGTCCTTCCCTTTCCCTTCCGGCGACCTGAAGCATAACCTTAAATGTTTCTTGGTCTGCTTCTTTCCACTTTCCTGCTGCTAGGAGTTGCTGTAATCGAGAATAGTTAACACCCCTAGCACTTTTCAGCACAATATTAGCAGCAACTTTAGGCGGTGGTGGCGTTTGAATAACGGGGGTTGCTGGTGTTTGTATCGAAATTGCTGGTGATTGTCCCGTCAAATCTTGTAAAATCTCCCTCGCTGACTGATAACGCTTTCTTGTCCCAAACTCGATCATTTTATCAAGAATCCGCCCTAAATCATCCCCAACCTTATTATTGACTAAAAACTGTCTCCAGACCCATTCATGCTCACTGGTATCAAATAAATCAAAGGGTGAAATCTGAGTCAACAAATAAATACAAGTGACTCCTAGACTATACAAATCACTAGGATTGTTCGCCTTACCATTAGCTTGTTCTGGTGCGACATATTCCGCTGAACCGATTACCGTACCAGTAACAGAACGGTTAAGATGTGTAACAACTCTAGATGCGCCAAAATCCACTAAAACCGCTTTTTTGTCTGAGTTCCGTCTAATAATATTTTCCGGTTTAATATCTCGGTGAACTACTCCCTGACTGTGGATAAAATCTAAAACCGGTAAAATATCTGTTAATAAAGCCTTAATCTTGGCTTCATTAAATACTCCTTGGCTTTTTAATTCTTGTTCTAAGTTTTGTCCTTCAATATATTCTTGTACTAAATATTGACGGTTATCATCATGATTGAGATAGGCGAAAAGTTCAGGAATTTGGGGATGTTTTCCTAATTTTTCTAATTGGATTGCTTCTTTTTCAAATAATTCTGAGGCTTTCTCAATTGTATCAGTCCCTTGAGCCGAGGGAAAAAACTGTTTAATCACACAATAAGGTCGAGAAGGCTTACTATAATCTATCGCCTTAAAAGTCCGACCAAATCCTCCTTGACCAATTAATTGAATTGCTTGATAACGCTCTTGTAAGAACAATTTAGAGCCGCACTTTTCACAGAATTTATGGCCATCTGGATTGGCGGCGGAACAGTTAGGATTGAGACACAGACTCATGATTTTTACTCCTTTAAGTAGTTGGGTTGACGTTAAAAAAGTAGCAGTTGGTTATGTTGGGTTTCGTGCCTTAGCTGTTGGTTATGTTGGGTTTCGTGCCTTAGCTGTTGGTTATGTTGGGTTTCGTGCCTTAGCTGTTGGTTATGTTGGGTTTCGTGCCTCAACCCAACCTACGGTACTTCTTCCTACTTTATATTTTTACATGAACTAAGCCTAAAGCCTAAACTAGGTTGACCTATAACCACAAAAAAACCCGCTTGCGCGGGCTTTTTCCACAAAACCAAAGTTTAATTAACCTAACAACGCTTTTGCCTTCGCTACCACGTTATCCACTCTCAAAGAAAAGCCTCTAAAATTGAAGATAATGTCCAAAATCGCTAAAAAACTTAGTAATTCTCCTTTTCGTTATCCCGGCGGTAAATTTTATGCCCGTAAGCTAATCTTAGCTTGTCTTCCCAGTCACCATAAGTATTGTGAACCTTTTGCGGGGGGAGCATCTATATTCTTTGCTAAGGAAAGTGTAGCAGAGAATATTCTCAATGACAAAGATGAAGAATTAATGAACTGTTATCGACATATCAAAGACCATCTTGATAGTCTAATTGAATTATTAAAACATTAAACGCTACCAAAGAATTACACAATTATTATAAAAATGAATTTCAACCAGCCAATGACCTAGAAAGAGCCATGCGTTGGTATTATCTAAATAGAACTTCCTACTCAGGAATTATGAAACTTGAAAATTGTTATTGGGGCTATGGTGATAAGTATTCTATGCGTCCTGAAAACTGGCCTTCTCACCTAAAAACCACTTCAGAAAAACTGCAAAATGTCAGTTTATCTTGTTTAGATTTTGAAGATTTAATCAATCAATTACCCGATGATTACTTTTTATTTGTCGATCCTCCTTACTTTCAAGCAGATCAAAATAAATTCTATTCCTGCTTCTTCAGTCTAGAAGATCATGAAAGGTTATGTAAGACGTTGAAAAAACATCAACATCGATTTAAATTTCTTTTGACTTATGATAATTGCTCCGAAATTAGAGAAATGTATGATTGGTGTATTTCTTTACAAGATAATGAATGGAATTACACTATTAATCGAACTGATGATCAAAAAAATGGGTTGAAATTAGAACATGGTTATCAGAGTGAAAGACGCAAGGGCAAGGAGGTATTTATTGCCAATTATGATCTTCATAAACCTGCAAGATTTACACCTCTACAATTAAGTTTATTCGATATATCTTGATTGCTAATTTTAATCAAGTAAATCCTCTATTTTTTTGATCGGGAGCCATGGTTGTAGAGGTTCAGCCGTATTAACATCAAAGAAAATTTTGGGATAATTAGGGATGAAATTACAGTTGTTATCCTGGCATTTCTGGCGAGAACACTTGATGTTATTAGTTGGATTTGCTGTTAAATCTTTACTTCTGGCAACGTACATTTTTAAAAGGGCTTCTTCTTGATTATTAATATTAATTTTGCTTAAAAATATTTGCTCTTTTGGTGTGGGCTTTCAAACAAATAGTCCCGTTTCTAAATTGGTCTGAAAAAAAGCATTGGCAAGAGATGTAATCACTAAATCAAAATCTGTTTCAATATATTGATCTTTGTGAATATTTAGGCTTGTTGAAGGTATTCCTATCAATTTAGACCTTTTGTGTTCGGTAATTCGATTTGTAATTTTCCTGCGCGAGAATGGGTATTTTTTCAAAAAAGATCAAGTTGAACTTCAAAAAAAGGTTTTCTAATTATTAAGGGAGGATCACCGATTTCTCCAGAGAGTTTCAGCAAGTAGTCATCACAAGTATCTAAAACATCCACTCTGGCTTTAATTGCAGTCGCCACATGAGTTACATCTTTAGGTTTTAGTGCCTGATATTGCCACATCAATTCTCTGGCTAGTTCGCCAACTTTTCTGTCCACATCATAAATATAAATCCACTCATGTCGGAAAAAATCAGAGATTTTTTCCTCACTTTCTTTAGGTAATTTTGGCTGTCCTTTTTCTAATTTCACCACTTCAATAAAAGTAAGAGCAGAAGTCACAATTATTACCTGACCATTTTCGGCTGCTTTGAGAACAGAAATACAATCATTAATTTTATCCTTTTCATTTTTCAGGAAAGCTAAAAAAACACAAGAATCCCAGTAGTGTAGCTTTTTTGATGAACGAATCAATTACTTCCTCCCAAAATTCCGATCATTTCCTCAATGCTAGGTAAATCTTTTTCCTCAGGAAAAATATCAATTGACTCAACTTTAATCCCGATTTTTTCCCCATCTTCTCTAGAGGTAACTATCCCCGATACAGAGACTCTTTTTTCTAGATATTCTTTGATATTATCAAGTAAATTTGGTTTAAAGTAACATTTAACACTTTTATTACTCAATAAATTGTAAACTCTAAAAATAGGTTGACGACTTACATCAATAGCTTTAAGCACACCTTCTACAGTACCAAAACTTTGATATTTTCCCCCGATAATTTCATCAACATTAGCAATCAAAGCTTGATTCAAGTCGATACACCTCGAATCAAAGCCCAATTGCACCATAAACTCATCTCTTTTTTTCAATATTGCTAATGATCGCGCACTTTCTAAAGCTCGATCAGAAAAATACTTAGGGCGAATCGGATGTTCTAAAATTGTTACTATTCCCCTTTCTACAGTCTTAATAACTTCAGAAATTTGACTAGGTGTAATCTGATCTTGAGGCATTCCTTCTAAAGTAAGATGAATACTTCCACTATGAACTTGAGAGATTCTCCAATTTATCAGGGGGCGTTTTTTGTTAGCAAGGGTTTTATCTACTTCATGGAGTAGTATTGCTAATTGTTCTTGAGCCTTGATAAATTTATCAAAAGACAACAGTGAGCCTTCTATATCTAATGTTAGGCTCTTGATTGTTTCCTTCGATATAGGGCTTTCCCTTTTAGTCATGGCTCTAGGAATCGTGATAATTATCTCAAGTGTAAAGGTTTTGGCTAACTACTAAAGCTTCCTACTTGACATTTTTACATGAACTAAGCCTAAAGCCTAAACTATGTTGACCTATAATCACAAAAAAACCCGCTTGCGCGGGCTTTTTCCACAAAACCAAAGTTTAATTAACCTAACAACGCTTTTGCCTTCGCTACCACGTTATCCACAGCGCCGAAGGTATCAACCCCCAACACATCCCCCTCATCGGTGATGTAGCGATGCCAGCCCATGGTTGAACCCGCTTCCACTGCGAGACGTTTTTTCACTGCTTTAGGAAGTACCGATTCTTTATATTCTGCCGATTGTTCCTCGAATAGCTCCCAACAGGGCATAGAAACGACGCGAGCTTTAATTCCTGCTTCTTTCAACACCGCAGCCGCTTTATCGCAGAGATACAACTCGCCACCCGTACCGATGAGAATGACATCGGGAGTACCCTCGCAATCGGTGATAATATAAGCACCTTTAGCCACACCCTCCAGGGAAGTTCCCGCTAAATTAGGCAGATTTTGACGGGATAATGCTAGTAACGTCGGGCGCTTAGTTTCGCTCACCGCTACTTTATAAGCACCGGAAGTCTCGGTTCCATCCCCCGGACGCATGACTAACAAGTTAGGAATAGCGCGCAGAGAAGCAACGTGTTCCACGGGTTGGTGAGTCGGTCCATCTTCCCCTAAGGCAATGGAATCGTGAGTCATTACCCAGATGACGCGAGTTTCTGACAATGCCGATAAACGGATAGAATTCCGCATATAGTCGGTAAAAATCAGGAAAGTCGCCCCGTAGGGAATCAATCCCGTGTTATGGAGAGCAATCCCGTTACAAATCGCCCCCATCGCGTGTTCCCTTACGCCAAAGTGAACGTTACGCTCCTGATAACTGCCTTTTTGGAAATTACCAAAATGCTCTAATTCCGTGTAGTTAGAGTGGGTTAAATCCGCCGAACCACCGATTAAACCGGGTAACACCCCCGCGAGCGCATTTAAGCAGATTTCCGAGTGTTTACGACTAGCGAGCGCCTTATCTTCGGGTTTATATACAGGTAAAGCTTTGTCCCAACCTTCCGGCAGTTGACCGGTGGTTAACTGTTCAAATAAAGCCGCTTCTGCGGGATATTTAGCCTGATATTCGCTAAATAACTTATTCCAGTCCGTTTCTGCCGTTGCTCCCTTGTCCACTGCTTGCCGGAAACGACTCAGGACATCATCGGGAACCACAAACGGCTCGTATTCCCAACCTAGTGCTTTCCGGGTTAACTCGATTTCTGTTGCTCCTAAAGCTGCCCCGTGAACATCGGCGGTATTAGACTTATTGGGGGAACCATAACCGATGGTAGTGGTGATTTTAATCATCGAGGGTTTATCGGTGACAGCCTTGGCCGCTGCGATCGCATTGGCAATGGCATCTAAATCGGTGTTACCATTCTCCACGTGCTGAACGTGCCAACCGTAGGCTTCAAAACGCTTGCTCACGTCTTCGGTAAAAGCGATATCGGTGGAACCATCGATCGAGATATGGTTATCATCATAGAGAGCGATTAACTTGCCTAAACCCCAGTGACCGGCTAAAGAACAAGCTTCCCCGGAAATTCCCTCCATATTGCAACCATCACCCAAAATCACATAGGTGTAATGGTCGATAATTTTGGCATCCGGTTTGTTGAAACGGGCCGCTAAATGGGCTTCTGCTAGGGCCAAACCGACCCCATTGGCAATCCCTTGACCCAGAGGACCGGTGGTCACTTCTACCCCTTCGGTGACGAAATTTTCGGGGTGGCCGGGGGTTTTCGATTTCCACTGCCGGAATTGTTTAATTTCCTCTAGGGGAACGCTATCGTATCCGGTCAGGTACATCAAAGCATACTGCAGCATACAACCGTGACCGGCGGAGAGAACAAAACGATCGCGATTGACCCATTGGGGGTTTTTCGGGTTAAAACGCAGGAATTGATCCCAGAGGACAAAAGCCATGGGAGCGGCTCCCATCGGCAGTCCGGGGTGTCCCGATTTAGCTTTTTCTACGGCATCCACCGCTAAAAAACGCACCGCGTTAATACAAAGTTCTTCGAGAGATTGGGAGGCGACAACCATAATGTTTTTTAGAATGAACTACAAAAATAAGACCCAGTTAAAGAGGGAGCCACTCAAAGATTACTCTTTCCGGGGCATCGACTCAAGCATATTTTCTAAAAGCTAAGGTGACGTTATGGCCACCAAATCCAAAGGAGTTGGAGAGGGCAGCGTTAACTATCTGCTGACGACTTTCGTAGGGGACGTAATCGAGATCACAATCGGGGTCAGGATTGTCGAGGTTGAGAGTCGGGGGAATCCGATCATTAGCGATCGCCATTACCGTGGCCACGGCTTCAATACCACCAGAACCGCCTAAAAGGTGGCCTGTCATCGATTTGGTGGAACTGACGGGGATTTGGTAGGCCGATTCTCCTAAAGCTTTTTTAATCGCCTTGGTTTCCGTGGGATCATTGGCCGCCGTACTGGTGCCGTGGGCGTTGATATAGCTAATTTCCGCCGGAGTCAAACCAGCATCTTTGATCGCTAATTCGATCGCTCTGGTGGCTCCACGACCATCGGGAACCGGTGCCGTCATGTGATAGGCATCGCAAGTCAGACCATAACCGATCATTTCGGCGTAAATCCGCGCCCCACGGGCTAAGGCCGTTTCTAATTCCTCTATAATCAAAATTCCTGCCCCTTCCCCCATGACAAAACCATCCCGATCCTGATCAAAGGGACGACTGGCCCGGGTGGGGTCATCGTTGCGGGTAGATAGGGCCTTAGCGGAGGCAAAACCAGCCAATCCTAGGGGGGTAACGGCGGCTTCCGTCCCACCGCAGATCATCGCTTTGGCCAAACCCCTTTGTATTAGACGAAAAGCATCGCCGATGGCATTGGAACCGGCAGCACAAGCGGTCACGGTGCAGTTACTCGGTCCTTTGGCCCCCGTGTGGATGGCGGTTAAACCAGCGGCCATATTGGCAATCATCATCGGGATCATGAAGGGACTACACCGGCTCGGACCTTTTGTCAAGTAAATTTCCTGTTGATCCTCAAGCACTTTTATGCCACCCACTCCTGTACCGATTAGTACACCTATATCATCGGCATTGAGAGCGTCGATAACTAATCGAGAATCTTGCAGCGCTTGCAAACTAGCGGCGACGGCAAATTGAGCGAAACGGTCCATGCGCTTTGCCTCTTTGCGATCCACATAGTCGTGGGGGTCAAAACCCCGCACTTCCCCAGCAATGCGACAAGCGTGACGGCAGGCATCAAAGTGGGTGATTAAACCAATGCCACTTTTGCCGTTGATTAAGCCTGTCCAATAGTCTGCTAGATTATTGCCGAGGGGAGTGATCGCACCCATCCCTGTGATGACAACCCTTTTTAATGGCACTTCTGTCATGTCTGTTCAAAAATAAGGGCAGATTTTGCCCCAGATATTTAATCCTAATTGTCAATTTTCCCGCAATAATTAGGCGGTTGCTCCTACTTTCTCGTTAATATACTCGACAGCTTTGCCCACAGTGTCAATTTGTTCGGCCGCTTCGTCGGGAATTTCAATATCAAATTCTTCCTCTAAACCCATCACTAACTCCACCACATCAAGGGAATCCGCTGCCAGGTCATTAGCAAAGCTTGCTTCGGGGGTAACTTTTTCCGGCTCTACGTCTAAGTGTTCCACAACAACTTTTTGAACTCGATCGAAAATGCTTGCACTCATGGATGTCAATTTTTAGCCGCTGGTTTACCGGACTCTAGCCTCTAGGGTCTGGGGAAATGGGGCGGTGTTACCATTTCCGACAATAAATTTCGGTTAGCTTTTTCACTGACCATTTTTCATCTTACTGGAAGTTGTTCCCCTCTTGATGAAGTTTTTTCGCGATCATCGGGGTAGTGGGGAAGTGGGGAAGTGGGGTAGTGGGGAAGTGGGGTAGTGGGGAAGTGGGGTAGTGGGGAAGTGGGGTAGTGGGGTAGTGGGGAAGTGGGGGAATTTCAACTAAAACCCCAACACCCTAACACCCCAACACCCCCCCGCAACGCGCACGCAGTGACCACCCTATCTCCTGCCTCCTGCCTCCTGAATAAAAAGCAAAAATATAACGGATAACTCCGAAATTCAGATAATAATCATGGCTAACCATTACCCCAATTCTAGAATTATCCGTTTTTTTTAGGTTTTCTTGACTACTATTCGGCGGTAGCCAATCCAGTTTCGGTGCTGCCGGTGCTGCGACGACGGGTGAGAGTATTAAAGAGCATAATTCCGATCGCTTTGATCAGATTACCTTCCAACTCTTGGAACATTTTCATGTTCATGCCAAAAGCGGCGTTAGCTTCGGCGACAATGCGATCAGCCATGGCTTGCTCCACGGGTAAATCGTCGAGGGTTTGACGATAGTGGTTTTTATAGGCTTTTTCGTCGGGAATATCTTTAAAATCATAGAAAGCCGTGCCACCAGTTTCCAGATTCATCGCTTTTTCGGCGATTTTTTTCAAGATTTGCCCCCCGGACAGATCGCCGAGATAACGGGTATAGGAATGAGCGACTAATAATTCGGGTTCTGTTGTGGCGATTTCCCGAATCCGGTTAACGTAGGCCTGACCTGCGGGAGATAAAGCGATCTCGTTGCGCCAATTGGGACCATAATAAAAATATAAATCCTGTTCCAGCGCATTTTTGCGATTGAGTTCAGGAAAACAGATTTTAGAAACCACGGCATGACTACGAAGTTTTTCCATCTCCTCCTCCATGGCCGAATAGACGAAGTAGAGGTTAGCCACCAGTTTGCGATAGGAAGTTTTTTCTACCACACCTTTGAGAAAACACTTGACAAAACCGACGTTTTCTGCCATGGTGTGGGATTTTTTCGTGCCTTCTCGCAGTTGAGTTGATAAATTAACGCTCATATTATGATCACCTGTTGGGATGAGTAGAATGGATCGGGTTGGTTACAGATGCTTACTAAAACCGCCTATTTTGGTAGATTAAACTGAATTGATCGGTAATTTTATTAAGAATTTTTACAGTGCCGCCGGGGGAGCTTAGGGGAGAAATTTAGCTCTAGAAGGACTTTCAGTCTGGTTAAAACCGGTATCGATCGAGATGGCGCAATTGTAAAGATTAGTGAAAAACGGCTCCCTAGTTGATCTTGGTGAGAGAGAGGGTGTAATCTAGCACAAATATCAATTCTCGACCAAGACTGTTCACACTTCTTAGAAATTCTTAACATTCAGGAGACTCATCGAAAATTTTGGGTGGGAAACCCCGCCGTTCTAGGTTGGCTTTACGTTAGAATTAAAAAGACCGTCTCGAAAACCAAGTGGGCGG
>MTBT01000250.1 GCA_002282935.1 Microcystis sp. LSC13-02
GTAAACCAATCTTACACAGCCCAAAGTGCGCCGCAATAGCGACTCTTGTTCGGGTGTGGGGTAAAATCGAAACGAATAGGCTTTTTCCATGGGGAGCATTTTAGCATATATTTGGTAAATGCGCTAGTATTTAACGGTAAAGCCGTCGTGAAACGACGGGGTTTCAGACCCAAATTTTCGATGATTTCCACATTCTGAGCAATTTTTAACCTCTTCAGGGATAAGATAGTGCTTGTGTCACCTAAACATTGATCTATGAGCGGCTTTATTATAAAAATAATCTTGATATCGGCTTTGATTTCCCTGGGAATTAAATATCTTGCCCCTTTATTATCGATCGCTCCCAGTCCTCTTAACACTTTAATTCTGGTTTTTACTCCTTTTCTGCTCACGGTTTTTGCCCTCTGGAGACGGACAATAACTGATTAGGAATTTTTCTCCTTACTCATCATGACTTTTGGCAGCAGCCTCGGTTTAGTTCTGTTGGTCTTTTGTCTGTTGATTCTCTGGCAGATTCGACAGATTCTCTTATTATTATTGATGGCGATTCTTCTGGCTCAGATTTTAAATTTGGCTGTGACTTGGTGGCAGCGTCATCACCTCAAGCGTTCCTACGCCCTAATTATCACTCTTTTTGGCTTCTTTATTGGTATTATCGGTATGTTTGTGGGGATTATACCCGCTTTAGTCCAACAATTTCGCCAATTATTTAGTTTATTACCCCAAGCTATAGAAAGACTCTGGGGACAAGTCCATAGTCTTGAGGATTATCTCGATCCTAGTCTGGCCAGTGTCTTACCGGACTTTAAAACACTGCTCGCTCAATTACAACCCCTGATTAACCAAATTGCTGGCCGGGGTTTAAGCATTTTTTACGGTACTTTCGGTATTATCCTCAGCTTACTGCTAATTGTTGCCCTGGGCTTGATGATTCTCGCCGATCCTGCCGCTTACCACCGTTGTTTTCTGCGTTTATTTCCTGCTTTCTACCGTTCTAGGGTACGATCGATCCTAGAACAGTGCGATCGAGATTTAAAAGCTTGGCTGAAAGGGATTTTCTGTCATATGTTGATTATGACCTTGGGCAGTTGCCTGGGTCTATCCCTGATCGGCATTCCCCTCGCTTTTTCCCAATCTATTCTCGCAGGATTTCTCACCTTTATCCCCAACCTCGGGCCAGTTTTAAGCACGATTTTACCCTTTTCTATCGCCCTTCTGGAAGCTCCCTGGCAACCCTGGGCGGTTTTACTGCTCTACAGCAGTATTTATCTGTTAATTCAATATTTCGACCGTCATTCACCGCTGCCCATTTTAACAGTGCGGTCGCTCAAGCTCTTACCCGCTTTTACCCTGTTGGCCCAGTTGTTTTTCGCCTCGATTTTTGGCTTTTTAGGGCTATTTCTGGCGGTTCCCCTGGCGCTTATCGGTCGTATTTGGCTAAAGGAAGCCTTGATCGAGGATATTCTCAATCATTGGCAGACCGGGGATAAAAACTTTTAAACTGGGGATCTAGGATTCGAACCTAGGAAATGGCGGGACCAAAACCCGCTGCCTTACCGCTTGGCTAATCCCCATTGGACAGACCTTTTTAATACTAGCATTTATCTCCCCGGTTTTGTCAAGAAGTTTATAAAAATTTTTTACTTAGGGCTTGCTGAATAAATCTAAAAACTTTGTTGGATAAGGCTTTTAGACTTTTTTTCCCTCAAAAAGTGCCGGACCTGGGAGTGATCGGGGGTAAAATTCCGGGACTTTTTCCCTGAAAATTAGGTAACTGACTACCTCAAAATCGGTAAAACCCTACACCCTACACCCCACACCCCACACCCTGCCCCCACGAAAAACTTTTTGCCGCAAACCCTAAATACGTCTTAGCTTAGAGGGATTTAAGGAGAAAAATCTATGGATAATAGCGCACAAAACTGGTACATTGTCCAGGAAAATACCGGAATTTGTCAGATTATAGCCCTAGAAAACGGAAAAACCCCAGTCAATGGTCAATACTGGGGTCCTTTTGCCGAGCGGGGAGAAGCGATCGCCCGTCGGGTGGGTTTAATTCGAGCGGGCAAATGTCAACCTATTGTTTAGCGGTATTGGTGGGCGTTTTTTTGCCTTCAGTGATTTCTTTTTCCAAGATTTCAAAAGCCTTCTTGAATTGAGGATCCTGGAAGGTTCCCACCCGATCCCGTTCCTGTTGAAGATTTTTGCGATCTTCCTCGCTCAGTTCCGACTCCACATCCGGATGAATACCATCTTTATTGATGTCGCGTCCTTTGGGGGTGAGATACTTGGCAATCGTCACCGCTAATCCCGAACCGTCACTGAGACTGCGTACCGATTGCACTAATCCCTTACCAAAGGTTTTCGTACCGACAATAGCCGCCCGATCATGATCCTGTAAAGCCCCGGAGAGAATTTCACTAGCACTGGCGGAACCCCCATCGACGAGGACAACCAGCGGTTTATTAGTCAAAGCTTGATTGTTGGCCCGTTGACGTTCCGTCACCCCTTTGCGATCGACCGTAGAGACGATTAAACCATCAGGTATCCACATCCGAGCGATTTCGATGCTGGCGTAGAGTAAACCGCCGGGGTTAGAACGCAGATCGAGAATATAACCTTTCACATCTTCGGTTTCCAATTCGCGAATCGCTTGACTCATATCGCCACTAGCTTGGGCGCTAAATTGATTAAGACGGATATAACCGATTTTACCGATCGGGGTGTTTTCCGTGTGGGCGCGCACCGGGTGAATTTCAATTTTGGCCCGGGTAAGAGTCAATTCTTTCTTCTCCTCACCCCGTTGAATCGTGATCTTAACGCTTGTCCCCACTTTGCCGCGGATCATGCTCACCGCTTGCTCCAGTTCCATGCCTTCGGTAGATTTACCATCGATAGAAATAATCACATCTTTAGGCAGCACACCAGCTTTAGAAGCGGGAGTATCTTCAATGGGTGAAACCACGACTAACTGCTTGGTTTTCTCATCTTTGGTCAGTTGAATCCCTACCCCGGTCAATTCTCCTGATGTATCGATCTTCATATTGTTAAACTCTTTGGGATCCATAAAACGGGTATAGGGATCATTGAGAGTTTTCAACATCTCGCGGATAGCGGTGTATGCTTCCTCTTGATTTTTGTAGGAACGATTTAAATACTGATTGCGGATGGCGTTCCAGTCCGATTGATTAAAAGTGCCATCTAAATAAGTGCGGTTGATGATCTGCCAAACCTCATCAACGGTTTCCTTGGGACTTTCCTGAAAAAAAGCTTGACTTTGAGAGAGACGGAATCCCGCCCCCGTGACGGCGACGGTAGACAGGACCACTGCTGTAGCACCGAGAACAAGTCCGCGTTTGTTGATAACCATAGGTAATTTTCGGATAAATTAGGCTGTTCTTGCCAGAACGCTCTTTCTGGCTGACCGTCGAAATATCTTGGCAAAAAGGAGCGTTTAGGTTTCCTGGAGACAGACAAAAGAACGCCTGTAGACTACTACTGTTATAACATTGATTATCTACTTCTTTGTCAAACTGGTTATTTGAGTAGCGATCGAGTTGCCAGCAGCCCACCTCGCGACCTAAGATAACAGCAAAACTGTCCCGGATATTCCCTATGAGTGATCAAATCCTTTCTTCCCTCTCCCTGGAACAAAAACGACAAAACCTGCGCCACCAAAGGCGATCGAAGGTGTGGCAAGCCTTGGGTCGCTTTCTGGTGGTTAGTGGTTTAGCGACGGGATTAGCTTGGGGGATGACTTCGCCCTATTGGACAATTACCAAGGCCGGACAGGTGGAAATCGAAGGCACGGAATTAATGTCGCCCGAGTCGATTCGTGCTTGGCTAAAATTAAGCTATCCTCTGTCTCTCTGGGAATTACCTACCCATCAATTGCGAGAAAAATTAGCGGCTATTCCCGCTATTGCCGACGTTAAGATCGAGCGGCAATTATTACCCCCGAAAGTGATTGTTTCTATTCAAGAAAGAAAACCCGTTGCCCGTTGGCGTTCCCATCAACAGCAAGGCTTTTTAGATGCCTCGGGAACGATAATTCCTAAAAACTATTATGGTCGAACTCTGCCCAAAACCCAATTACCTAGCTTAGAAGTGCTTGGTTACGACCGACAATATCAACAACAGTGGCAAAAAATTTATCCCTTAGTTGATAACTTATCGATTAAAGTTACCGCCATCGATTGGCGCAACCCTAGTAATCTTGTACTAAAAACTGAACTGGGACAGGTCTATTTAGGTTTTTATAAAGATAGATTGCCCGAAAAATTAACCGCTCTCGTACAATCGCGGCAATTGTCATCCAAGATACCTCTAGCGCGAATTCTCTACATTGACCTGAGCAATCCCGATGCTCCCACTGTACAATTAAAACCGCAGCCAGCCCCTATCGTTGCCAAAGTAACGGCAACTGGTAGGGATTAACTGGAATTGATCAGCAAATAACCGCAATTATTCCCTTTATGTATTGCCAAAAACCCCAAATTATGATTTTCTGAACCAGAAACTGATAATGTAGATACTGGAACACACATAATATTAGTGATAGTGTTAACATTGCATCTCTAATTCATCAAATCAATAACAGAATCTTGTACTAAGAGTGTTCCAATTCCAATGACATCGATTAATGAAATCGTTCCCACCTATCCCAATCTGAACAGTAACGATTATGCCAGTTCAGCTATGAGCGAAGATAATCATTACTCTCAGAATAATGCTGGAGTATTATTTACTCGCCCCCATGAATCACAGATGACACCCCGAGAAGAAAGTCGTAGTAATCGCATCGTGCCAAGCAATGTCGCCAAGATCAAGGTGATCGGGGTCGGCGGTGGGGGCTGTAACGCCGTTAACCGCATGATCGCCAGTGGCGTGACCGGAATCGAATTTTGGGCAATTAACACCGATGCCCAAGCCCTGGCCCATTCCTCCGCCCCCCAGAGGTTACAAATCGGGACAAAATTAACCCGCGGCCTAGGGGCGGGCGGTAATCCGGCGATCGGACAGAAAGCGGCGGAAGAATCTCGGGATGAAATCGCCCAAGCATTGGAAGGAACCGATCTAGTCTTTATTACCGCCGGGATGGGCGGCGGCACGGGAACGGGGGCCGCTCCAATTGTGGCCGAAATTGCCAAGGAAATCGGCTGTTTGACCGTGGGAGTTGTGACTCGTCCCTTTACCTTCGAGGGTCGTCGTCGCACTAATCAGGCCGATGAAGGAGTGGGTGGTTTACAAAGTCGGGTCGATACCCTGATTATTATCCCCAATAACCAGTTATTACAGGTAATACCCGCCGACACTCCCCTACAGGAGGCTTTTCGCGTCGCTGATGATGTGCTGCGGCAAGGGGTACAGGGGATTTCGGATATTATCACTATCCCCGGTCTGGTGAATGTGGATTTCGCCGATGTGCGGGCAGTGATGGCCGATGCGGGTTCGGCCCTAATGGGCATCGGCATCGGTTCCGGAAAATCTCGGGCTAAGGAAGGAGCGATCGCTGCTATTTCCTCGCCGTTACTGGAATCCTCGATCGAAGGGGCGAAAGGTGTGGTCTTTAACATCACTGGTGGTCAAGATCTAACCCTACACGAAGTCAATGCCGCCGCCGAAATTATCTATGAAGTGGTGGATCCCAACGCTAATATCATCTTTGGGGCAGTCATTGACGAGAAAATGCAGGGAGAAGTCAGAATTACCGTCATTGCCACCGGTTTTTCCGGCGATTCCCCCTCTCGTCCCACCGGTAGCAAGGTGGTGATCAATGCCCCCGCACCCAGTCCAGCACCCACTCCCGAACCACCAAAACTACCGGGATTAGATATACCCGAATTCTTGCAACAACGTCGTCGTCAGATTGATCGCTAACCTCCTGTCACTAACCCCGACCTAAAAGCGACGGGGCTTGCCTAGACCAATTTAGGCGACGCAAGTAGAGACTACCGCACCGAGACACAATCTGGCACAGACCTCCGAATACTTCCCTAG
>MTBT01000251.1:0-17902 GCA_002282935.1 Microcystis sp. LSC13-02
TCTTCTATCAGTGCCGGAGAGGTGGCAGTTTCGTCGCTTTTGGCAATCGTCATTTTTTCGGCCTCTCTAGGTGGGAGTATCCATGTTTTTGCTGATTATTGATCCTATGTTACATCAGAATTTGGGAGTCAGGAGATAGATTTTAGTAGTTGAGAAAATTATCTTCGGTTAACAATGATCAAAACTTTTCTTCTGGGTGCGTTACATTTGGCTAACACAACCGACTAATACTAAAAAGGAGCAATAGATAATCAGTTTTTAATAACCAGATTTAGTATAATATCCTTAAGCTAACCAAAAAACTTGGCTTTATCTTTAACTAATTTTGTCCCGATTCCGGCGGCAATGACTTCAGAGAGAATGCTAATTAAACGATAGATAGCAACGGTGATAAGTACGTTGGCGGCGGGAAATTTTTCTGCGTCTAAAAGTGCGATTACTGTGGCTTCAAAAACTCCTAATCCTCCCGGCGCACCGGGGACAACTAAACCCAATAACCAAGCAAAACTAAAGGTTCCTAAGAGGGGTAAAATCTGAGCGGGGGTAATCATTTTTAATACCATCCAAGCTAAAATAAAACCTGCACCGCGCCACAATAAAAATCCAGTTTCACCCAGGAGAGGTACAAGAGGATATTTAGTTAGATAAACAGGTTCTTGAGCAATCTTTTTCTTTTGGCTAAGGATTTTCAGAGGATAATTTAAAAATTTGGGATGAATGCCGATTAAAATTAATCCTAAAACTAATATCTGTATCCCTAGACTTGAGCTAGATTTCATCCAACCTAAACCACTACCAATAACTGCTATGGCTAAGGCTGCACACACCAGCAATAAAAGTTCTAATACAACGCTTAAACTAGCGGTTCCCCAATCACTTCCTGCTTTATTAATTGCCACAATGCGAGCATAAAAGTGGCCGATATTACCGGGTAGATATTTTCCTAAATTGGTAATCATATAGATGCCAATTCCTGTGGAGGGTTTAATCGGTTGTTGATAGCTTTTGAGTATCCATGTCCACACCCATCCTGCCCAAATTTGAGCGATAATGGTGGTGACAAGTGCCAAGAAAAGAAATAACCAGCCGTGATTTTCAATTCTAACTGAGGTGACGTTATCCCAGTTATTTTTAAGGTTACTGAGAACAAAAAATAAGGTTCCACCAATAATCAGCCAACGTAGAAACTTTTTCAGCATTTCGTTTTTTCCTTTATTCATTTTCTGGAGGAAACCAATTGAGATCGAGCAGATTTTCTAAACTGTAGGGACATTCCCCAGGAAAACTAACTTGATTATCGGTTTTTTCTCTAACATAATTTAAAGCTTTCTGGTAAATACGAGGTAATTCTTTAGTGAGATAATTGCGGAGATTAGTAGTTAAATAAGTGTCGATCTGGTTTTTGAAATTGACGATTTCTGAACGCCAATGACTACGATTATATGTTCTTTCCTCTGTCCAAAACTGTAATAATAAAAAATGTCTAATAATTTGCTCTAATAAACTAGCAACACGAAACTTTTTCTCGCTGCCCAAGTCTTCTAATTCCTCGATTAAGTTTTCTAAGTCTAAAGCGTCAAATCTCTTCGCTTTTAAGAGTTCTATAGTTTCTTCCAACCAGAGAGAATCATCAATTTCGTAGAGAGTTTTTAAGTCGGGAATAACAGTCATTTTTTATCTCCTTTATTCGTAATGTGGTAGCCAATTAGGATCGAGAAGTTCTTCTAAACTGTAGGGACAAGTATTGGGAAAGTTGACTTGATTGTTGGTCTTTTTTCTCACATAACGGATTGCCTTCTGATAAATATTATCAAATTCCTGTTCTAAATATTTCCGTAAACTTGCCGTTAGGTAGGTATTTAATTGATCTTGAAAATTTACCAGTTCTGACTCCCAATGACTTTGATTATATTCTCTTTCCTTTGTCCAAAATTGCAGTAACAAAGCATGACGAATAATTTGCTGTAAAAAACTAGCAACACGAAACTTTTTTTCGCTGCCCAAGTCTTCTAACTCCTCGATTAAATTCTCTAAATCTAAAGTGTCAAATCTTCTCGCTTTCAAGAGTTCGATGGTTTCTTCTAACCAGAGGGAATCATCAATTTCGTAGAGAGTTTTTAAGTCGGGAATAACAGTCATTTTTTATCTCCTTTATTCGTAAGGTGGTAGCCAATTAGGATCGAGAAGTTCTTCTAAACTGTAGGGACAAGTATCAGGGAAAGTAACTTTATTCTTTGTCTTTTTCCGCACAAAGAAAACTGCATCTTCATAAATGTTAGTTAATTCATTTTGTAAATAATTACGGAGATTGGTGGTTAAGCCTCTTTTTAGCTGAATTTGAAAGTTGACTATTTCTAACTCCCAGTGATCCTGATTATATTCTCTTTCATTTGTCCAAAACTGTAGGAGTAAAAAATGTCTAATAATTTGCTCTAATAAACTGGCAACACGAAACTTTTTTTCGTTTCCCAAATCTTCTAACTCCTCGATTAAATTATCTAAATCTAAAGCGTCAAATCTTTTAGCCTTGAGCAGTTCTATGGTTTCTTCTAACCAGAGGGAATCATCAATTTCGTAGAGAATTTTTAAGTCGGTAATAACAGTCATTTTTTATCTCCTTTATTCGTGACGTGGTAGCCAATTAGGATCGAGAAGTTCTTCTAAACTGTAGGGACAGGTATCAGGAAGGTTGACTTTATTATCGTTTTTTTGACGAACGTATCGCAGGGACTCAAAGTAAATTTGCTCAAATTACTGTTCTAGATATTGACGAAGATTTGTAGTTAAATAGCGCTTTAACTGATATTGAAAACTTATTATCTCTGCTTGCCAATGAGCCTGATTATATTCTCTTTCGCTTATCCAAAATTGCAGTAACAAAGCATGACGAATAATTTGCTGTAAAAAACTAGCCACACGAAACTTCTTCTCGTTTCCCAAATCTTCTAACTCCTCGATTAAATTGTCTAAATCTAACGCTTCAAAATTTTTAGCCTTGAGCAGTTCTATAGTTTCTTCTAACCAGAGAGAATCATCAATTTCGTAGAGAGTTTTTAAGTCGGGAATAACAGTCATTTTTTATTTCCCCTAGAATTGGCAATAGTGACCAGTTAAACCGATCACTACAGCTTTTTTACTGTTTAGATACTAGATAATTTTAGCGGAGCGCAGACCGAAAAAGAGACCGAGGGCAATTCCGGTAAAAACGATCAGATAACCCGCCAAAGCAGCAACAGCTAACACAGACATGGTGAAAATCTCCCAAGTAATTTAATCTTTTTTAGCATTGTACCGTTATTCTTGCCCTTCCCCTTCCTCGTCTTCTATATCTTCCCCAAAGCGCTGCTGGGGGGGGATTGCGGCGACAATTGCCTCGATTACCTTGCCGACTGGAACAATTTCTAAGCCCACATCTTCGGGATAAACTTGACCTCTAGGGACAATCGCCCGTTTAAAGCCCAATTTCGCCGCTTCTTTTAATCTTAGTTCCATTTGCGACACTAGGCGCACTTGTCCGCCTAATCCCACTTCCCCGATTAAGACTGTGCGCGGATCCACAACTCGATCGCGAAAACTGGCGACAACAGCGATCGCAACTCCCAGATCCGCCGCCGGTTCTTCCACTCCCAACCCTCCTGCGGAGGCAACATAGGCATCTAATTTCGATAAAGGAATACCGACGCGCTTTTCTAAAACGGCGAGAATTTGCTGTAATCGGTTGTATTCTATGCCCGTGGTCGATCTTCGGGGGGAAGCGTAGCTGGTGGGGCTAACTAATGCCTGTAACTCCACCACAATCGGGCGTGTACCTTCACAGGCTACCACCGTCGCCGTACCGGGGGAAAATTCGTCGCGATTGCCTAAAAACAATTCCGAGGGGTTTTCCACTTCCACCAAACCGTGATCCACCATCTCGAAAATACCGATTTCATGGGTTGCCCCAAAACGGTTTTTCACGGATCTTAAGAGACGATGGGAGGCATAGCGATCGCCTTCAAAATATAACACCGTATCGACCAAATGTTCCAAAACTCGCGGACCGGCGATCGCCCCTTCTTTAGTCACATGACCGACAATTAATAAAGTAATATTCTCCCGTTTTGCCACCTGCATCAAGGCGGAGGTACATTCGCGAACTTGGGCGACGGATCCCGGTGCGGAAGTTAACGCCCCAAAATAAAGAGTTTGAATACTGTCAATTACCGCCACCTGTGGGCGGAGAGATTCTAATTCTCGCAAAATTTCCTCTAAATCGGTTTCTGGCAGAACATAGAGATGATTATCGAGTTCTGAGGTTGATTCAGAGGCTTTTTTCTCCTTGCCATTGCCATTATTTTCCGACTCCACGGCAACCACTCCCACCCCCAAACGGGCAGCCCGCAGTTTAATCTGTTGTCCCGATTCTTCGGCGGAAACGTAGAGGATGCGCGGTAATCTTTGGGCGAGTTGGTTGGTAACTTGCAGTAAAAGCGTCGATTTGCCGATGCCCGGATCGCCGCCGATTAGTACAAGAGAACCGGGGACGATGCCACCACCGAGGACGCGATCAAATTCCCCGTAACCGGAGGGAAAACGTTCCTGTTCATACTGGGTAATTTCCGAGAAGCGAACCGAGATGCGCGGTTGGGGGTTGCGTTGCCCTTTGCCGTTATTTGGGCGACTATTTTGCCATCCTGGGCGATTTACCGCCGGATTATTGCCACCAGCCACCACTTGTTCTTCTAAAGTCCCGTAGGTGTCACAACTGGGGCATTTTCCCAACCATTGGGGAGATTCCGCCCCACAAGCGCTACAGATATATATTGTTCGCGATTTCGCCATGTTTTTTAAGAAAAGTTGAAGAAAAGCGGTTTGGGGATCAATTCTCTTGTCAAATTTAATTAAGTATGATAGAGGGGAAGCAAGACCCTAAAGTTATTGATAATTGCCATAAAAGAAATAAAATAGGAAATTTAGGCTTAATGATAACGGCAAAAGTATATTCTATAAACAGGAACGCTCGTTATTTAACTTTAAAATTCATCACACTATTTAACTAAGGAGTGTTAAGTCAGTTGGAGAACCAGAAGGAAAAAATTCTCGTTGTTGATGATGAAGCCAGCATCCGTCGTATCTTAGAGACTCGTTTGTCGATGATTGGTTATGAAGTCGTCACCGCCGCGGACGGAGAGGAAGCTTTAGAAACCTTCCGAACCGCTGAACCCGATTTAGTGGTTTTGGATGTGATGATGCCGAAATTAGACGGTTACGGTGTCTGTCAGGAACTCCGCAAAGAATCGGATATTCCTATCATTATGTTAACGGCTTTGGGGGATGTGGCCGATCGAATTACCGGGCTAGAATTGGGCGCGGATGACTATGTAGTTAAACCTTTTTCTCCCAAAGAACTCGAAGCGCGGATTCGTTCGGTGTTGCGTCGGGTAGAGAAAAATGGCGCACCGGGGATTCCCAGTTCTGGTGTGATTCATATCGGTTCAATTAAAATCGATACCAATAAACGCCAAGTTTATAAGGGGGATGAACGCATCCGTCTGACCGGTATGGAATTTAGTTTACTAGAATTATTGGTCAGTCGATCGGGAGAAGCTTTTTCGCGCTCGGAAATCCTTCAGGAAGTTTGGGGTTATACCCCCGAACGTCATGTGGATACGCGGGTGGTAGATGTGCATATTTCCCGTTTACGAGCCAAATTAGAGGATGATCCCAGCAATCCTGAGTTAATTCTCACCGCTAGAGGTACAGGCTATCTTTTTCAACGTATTCTAGAACTAGACGAGGAATAGTTCTCAGCTATGGCACAAGCTGATCCCGATCGTATTTTAAGACTGTTACCCCTGTTCGCCGGCATCGTCGGGGGTACGGTATTAATGTTTAATCGTTTTGCCACTGCCGATTTAACCCCATCGCAAGCGCGTTCCGATGTGATGGGAGTGATTTTGAGTGGGGTTTTAATTTTGGTGGGTTTAATCTGGCAAAGAGTTCAACCCCGCTTACCGGATGCTGTGGAATTAATCGGGCGCGAAGGCCTGGAATTTGCCCCAGATTTGCCAGAACCGGTTAAAATTGAGCTTGCTTGGGCTTCCCATTTACTTTTAACTAACACCGTGACAAAATCTCTGATCGTTTATTATCGGGGAGAAGTTTTATTACGTCGCGGTATCCTAAGGGAGAATTCTGAAGTTAAAGTTAGTAATATTATCAAAAGAGTTTTAGAAACCGGTAAAGCCGTTTATTTAGTTAATTTAAATTTATATCCCGCTAAAATCGAGTTTGACTATTTGCCAGAAAACACCCAAGGCTTAATCTGTCAACCCATCGGTAAGGAAGGGGTGTTAATTTTGGCGGCCAATGCGCCGCGCAGTTATACTAAACAAGATGAAATTTGGATCGAGGGAATTGCTGATAAATTAGCCGACACTTTCAGTCAGTTTTAGACGATTTCAGTAAGATTTAAGAATTTGGTTCAGATGAGAGTAGGCAATTAGCGGCAGTTATCTCAATGGCGAGATAGCGATACTTTGCCAGCGATCGAAGCTTTTAAAAATCGTTAACTGACAGCCAACTGAATATTTTTTGAAATTTTATTTATCTTCAATTTCTATCTCGTCAATTGTATCATCAGTTAAGCCCAACTCTTTCTTTACGATAAAATTCACCAGCAAATATTTTAAACCATTCAACATAATCATCAGCGTCCACATTGCCATACTCTTTTTTTCTTACTAAGGCAAAAGGTGGGGAAGTACAAATCAAATCGACACTCTCATCCGGCAACTCCCCCATCAGTGTCAGGCTATTACCCAAATAAGCGGAACCAAGCCGAGTCTCATAATAGGGATTTCGGCTGATTTTGATTAAACCATCGTACTCAGTAACAATTGGCACTACTTTATTTTCTAGCTATTTTTCCTAACTGCTAACCCCGATCATCAGTAGGGGGTTGATGTTTCTCGATCAAATCGATCGCCTGGGTGACACTTTCCGGGAAAATTACCACTAAACCCCCCTCAGAAACCGTGCTTAAAGCCTTCTCTAAAGCCTCCGTTTCATCGAGAATAACTTCCGGACGCATACTGGCATTTTCTTGGCTAATTCCCCTGAGAATTAAATCGGCCACTTCCCCCCGTCGGCGACCGCGAGTATCGTTATCTTCCTTGACAATAATTCGATCGAACATTTGGGCCGATAATTTCCCTAATAAAATTAAATCATCATCGCGTCGATCGCCAGGTCCCCCAACCACGCCGACTTTTTCCCCGGACCAATTGCCGACAAAACCGCCGACGGCTTCGTATCCGGCGGGATTATGGGCATAATCGATTAAAGCGTGATGATGTCCCAAGTCAAACAGGTTCATCCTGCCGGGGGTCTGGGCCACGGAAGGTTTAAAAGTTCGGATACCTTGGCGAATTAACTCGATATCGATACCCTGCACAAAAGTGGCTAAACAGGCGGCCAAGGCGTTAGCAATCATAAAAGGAGCCATTCCCTGCATAGTCACGGGAATATTGACTGCTTCCTCGATTCTCAGCGTCCATTCTCCCTCTAGAATCGACAGATAGCCATTCTCATAGATGGCGGCCATGCCACCGCGACGGATATGGTCGTGAATAATCGGGTTATCGGGACTCATGGAAAAATAAGCGACTCTTCCCTTTACTTTTTCGGCCATACTAACGGTCAAAGGGTCATCGGCATTTAAGACCGCGTAACCCTCGGCGCTAACCACCTCGGCCACAACGCTTTTTACCTTCGCCATCTGTTCGATGGTGTCGATATCCCCGATACCCAAATGGTCGGCGGCCACATTTAACACCACTCCCACATCGCACTGATTAAAGGCTAAACCCGATCGCAGGATACCACCCCGGGCCGTTTCTAACACGGCAATCTCGACTGTGGGCTCCTTCAAAATCATACCGGCGCTGTAGGGACCGGTGTTATCGCCCTTTTCTACCAGATAATCATCGATATATACCCCGTCCGTCGTGGTAAATCCGACTACTTTCCCCGTTTGTCGGCAAATATGAGAAATTAAGCGGCTAGTGGTGGTTTTGCCGTTAGTTCCCGTAATCGCCAGAATTGGCACGCGACTGGGAGTCCCGGGGGGGAATAACATATCGATAACTGGGGCGGCGATATTGCGGGGTAAACCGCGACTAGGGGCGACGTGCATCCGAAAACCGGGGGCAGCGTTGACTTCTACGATTACCCCGTCCACTTCTTTCAGGGGTTTGCGGATATCATCTGTCACCACATCGATACCGGCAATGTCCAAACCGATTAATTTTGCCACTCTTTGGGCGATCCAGACGTTTTCGGGGTGAATTTCGTCGGTACGATCCACGGCGATGCCGCCGGTGCTTAAATTAGCGGTGGCCCGCAGATAGGCGATCGCACCTTGGGGTAAAATGCTGGTTAATTCATAGCCCTGTTTTCCTAGCACATTAAGGGCGGTTTTGTCAATGGTTATTTTAGTTAAAACGTTGGCGTGACCGTCACCCCGGTTGGGATCCCGATTAGTAATTTCGATTAATTCTTCTATAGTTGAGCGCCCATCACCGACGACGTGAGCGGGAATCCGTTCGGCCACGGCGGCAACTTTGCCATTTATGACTAAAATTCGGTGATCACTGCCTTTATAGTACCTTTCTACGATCAAGCTGCGGGTTTTCGAGGCGGCACTGGCTAGATCATAGGCTTCCTCTGCTTCCTGTTGATTTTTAACATCGATGCTGATGCCGCGGCCGTGGTTGCCATCGAGGGGTTTAATCACGATGGGAAATCCTCCCACTTCCTCGATTGCCGCTGGCAATTCATCCAAGTATTGAATCACCGTACCCCGGGGGACTGGAATCCCTCCATCCTTGAGGACAGTTTTCGTGCCTTCCTTGTCACAGGC
This sequence comes from Microcystis sp. LSC13-02, assembly GCA_002282935.1. GTDB lineage: Bacteria > Cyanobacteriota > Cyanobacteriia > Cyanobacteriales > Microcystaceae > Microcystis. Next base: position 8,903 of record MTBT01000251.1, read on the forward strand.
CAACTCAACGGCTAAAATCCCCGAAAAACTGCTTAAAGTGGCTTGAATGCGCTTTTGGTGAACGCCATAGCCCAATTGCACCATGGAACGAGCGCTCAGGAGTAACCAGGGGATATTTCTAGCTTGTGCTTCTTTGACGATGGTTTCGGTACTCGGACCAAGGGCGGCATTATTGCATAAATCGCGTAAATCGGCTAAATCCTGGGCCAATTCTTCCTTAGAATAGGTTCCCGTATCGACAAGGGATTGACATAAACGCACGGCAGCCCGACCCGCATAACGTCCCGCTTGCTCGTCAACGTACTCAAATACCACGTTATAGACTCCGGGGGTGGAAGTGCCTCTAGTGCGACCAAACCCGACGGGAGTTCCTGCCAGTTCCTGCAATTCTAGGGCGATATGTTCGATAATATGGCCCATATAAGTACCAGTGCGGACTCGTTCAAAGAAACCGCCGCGATAACCGGGGGAGCAGTAATGTTCGACTAAACTGGGGAGAACGTCGATTAATCCCTCGTAAAAGCCTGGGATTTCATTCGATGGCTTCTCTGCGAGATCTTCGAGATCTAGACGCATAACAATGAGCTTGTCGCGACGAATACTCCAGTAGTTGGGACCGCGCAGGGTTTGGGTTCTGATAATTTTCATGATATAGCCGATGTTCGCTGTTGAGAAGCACAAAGAAGCCGTTGTTTATTGTCTGGTTTTCCGAGATTAGTAGACTGTTCACTATGAACAGTTTTTCAGGAGTTTTTTTACCCTAATTTAGCGATCACTTGCTGTTTTTTGAGATGATAGCCATCACCGTAGGCAAGAATATGTACCCGCAGATTATGCAGACTCAGGGGTTCGTTAGCGGTGACGTGATGGTGGTTGGTGTAGGACATTTCCCTAGCATCAATTACCGTCACTGTACCGCAGCCGATTACCGTCATCGTGCCATCCCGCTCAAACATAGCGCAGGTATCCTCATCGATGCCAATTCCTAAACGTTCGGGATAACCGGAGATAGCGCTCATTAACCGAGCCATGCGGTTGCGATTGTGGAAGTGTTGATCGACAATGACTTCAGGAATGAGACCTAATCCCATGGCCATATCTACTAGGGCCCGATTGGGTGCTTCCCCGCTGCTGCCCCCAGCAATCATGTGATGACCCATAACGGCGGCCCCGGCGCTAGTTCCGGCCAGAGTCAGTTCTCCCTGTTGCACTCTTTGTCTGATCCTTTCCATCAGGGGGGTATCGGAGAGCAAACCGCATAAACGCAGCTGGTCGCCTCCGGTCATAAATACACCTGTACATTCTTCGATGTAAGCTTGAAATTGGGGGTCTTCTCCCTGTACACGATCGCGAATATCGATAACTTTGACGTATTTTGCTCCCATTTCCTCGAAAATCTTCTGATAGCGATCGCCAATCAAAACCGGTTCTCTGGAAGCGGAGGGAACAATAGCGATCACCGCTTCGCTACCCCCGGCGCGATTCCAAAAGGTGTGCAGTATCTCTTTACCGTGGACTTTATCCTCGGCACCACCAATGACTAAAATCGCCGTTTTGAGAGATATGGGGGTAGGATTTTCGTGGTGTTGGGTTTCTAGCTCGATGATCATGTCACTGAACGAATAGACATTTTTAGGGATGGAAGGTTTTTCGGGAAGATGGACAAGTATTTTAATGTTATTTTCCCTGAACGGTTGACGGAAAAAAATGCGGTTTAGGAATATTTTTCGGGACATCAAGCAATAGTAGAGGCGATTTTAGCAATTTTCTTCGATCCACTGCCAATGACGGACTGTTAGTTAACTTTAAGTCTAGGCTAGACTTCGATCACTCAAGCTAGAGCCAGAAAAACCCCTAGACAGTACAGCATAGTCTATCATGTTATCGAGATAGACTAGCGCCAAATTAGCAAGATTTTAACCGATCGAACCGTGACAAAATGATACATTAAACACTATCCCAGTCTAGGCCTTAATTTTTCCCGTGCAGTTTGACATCATTACTCTCTTTCCCGATTTTTTTACCTCACCGCTGCAGTCGGGGTTATTGGCAAAAGCTCTCGAACGCGACATCGCTAGGGTAAATTTGCTCAATCTCCGGGATTTTGCCCACGATAAACACCGTCGTGTCGATGATGAACCCTACGGTGGTGGTGTGGGAATGTTATTAAAACCAGAGCCAATTTTTGAGGCGATCGAGTCTTTAGAAATTTTACCACCCCGGGAGATTGTGCTGATGACTCCCCAGGGGGAACCTCTCAATCAAGCTTTACTGAAAACTTGGGCCGGTAGTTATCAGCAGTTAATTCTCATCTGCGGGCATTATGAAGGGGTAGATGAGCGGGTTTGTGAGCATTTGGTGACTAGAGAGGTATCTTTAGGGGATTTTGTCCTAACTTGTGGGGAAATCCCTGCTTTAGCGATTATTAACGGGGTGACGCGGTTGTTACCTGGGACGGTAGGTAAGGCAGAATCGTTGAAATTGGAGAGTTTTGAGGCAGGTTTATTGGATTATCCCCAATATACTCGGCCGCCGGTCTTTCGCGGTTGGCAAGTGCCGCCGGTTTTGCGATCGGGTAATCATCAGTATATCGCCGATTGGCGCTATCAACAACAACTCGATCGCACTAAGGAACGTCGTCCGGATATCTGGCAAAAATGGCTAGAGGAACAGGATTAATCCCCCAAAATGCTGGCTCGCTGCCTACAATTTCAGGTGATTAAGGGCTAAATTCCGTTGTTGGAGAGCGAATTGATGGCTAGGCTCTAGTTGTAGGGTTTGGTTAAAAGAAACCACTGCTTCCGAGAAACATTTTAACTTGTAGAGACAACAACCCCGTTGATACCATGCCTCAGCCTTTTGGGATTGTAACTGTAAAGCCTTATTATAAGCGGCGACCGCTTCACTGAGTCGTTCTAATTCCCGTAAAGCTTCGCCTTTGCTAAACCAAACATTAGCATCGGATTTAATGGCCAGGGCTTTATTATAGGCCGCTAGACCTTCGGCATAACGTTGCATCCGACATAAAATCATGCCCTTGTAATGCCATGCTTCCAGATAATCTGGCTGCAGTTGAATTGCCTTATCCCAAGATGCGATTGCGGCGCTGATTTGTCGTAAATTAGCTAAAGCGATGCCGCGATAAAACCAAGCCCGAGCATTATTATTCTCTAATTGAATTACCTGATTAAAAGACCCTAAAGCTTCGGGAAAACGCCCTAATCTTTGCAAGGCCAGACCGCGATTATACCAAGCATTGACAAAATTGGGCTTTTTTCGCAGGGACTGCTGATACAATTGAACTGCTTCGCGATGCTGCCCCAAATCGAGGTGTGCGTTACCGCGATAAAACAGCTCCTCTGGTGAAATTTCCCTGATTAAAGCTTGTTGGTGACGCAATTGCAGTAACTGTTTTATGGCATCTAAAACTTCTGCTGCCGAGGGAAAGCGTTGGCGCCAGTCATAACGGGTCATTTTATCGATAATAACTGCTAGATCATCTCTAACATCGGCCTGATTGCGCCAAGCGATTTCTCCGGTTTCGGCATCTTCGGGAAATTGCGTCGGGTTGAGACCAGTTAAGGCTTGAATAGCGATGATTCCCACGGCATAGACATCGCTAGACAATCGCGGTTTATTTTGCGCCTGTTCACTAGGCATATAACCAGGGGTGCCAATCCCAATGGACACACTGGTCTGTTTTGCTTTTAGCCATTGAGTCCCCACTTGTTTGACTCCACCAAAGTCGATTAAAACCAACTTGCCCTCGTGGCGACGGATAATATTATTGGGTTTTATATCTCGGTGAATGATATTATTTTGGTGGACAAAAGCCAGAACTTCCAAGATATCTTTTAATAACTGAATTACCTGACTCTCTTCTAAACGCTTACCATTAGAGATTTCCTGACTAAGATCGTGACCATCGATAAATTCTTGAACGATATAAAAAGAATTATTTTCCTGAAAACTGGCGAAAAATTGCGGTATTTGAGGATGATGGCCGAGTTTTTCTAAAGCTCTGGCCTCACTCTCAAATAATCCTATAGTAACTTCGTTAACCACTTGGGGCATTAACTGTTTGACCACACATTGAGGACGGCCGCGGCGATAGTTATCTTGGGCTAAAAAAGTTTGACCAAAAGCCCCTTGACTTAGGGGTTTAATAACCTGGTAACGTCCCCCGATAATTAGTTTCATGGTAGCGATAGAATTATCTTTACCCTAGAGCAGCTTGACGGGACGGTTAACAACCAAAGGGGTTAACTTGCTCATGCCCATCTTGCCATTTAATTCATATATTACATCAATTGTCGTCAGAAGCGGGTAACGCGACTCGAACGCGCGACATTCACCTTGGGAAGGTGACGTTCTACCACTGAACTATACCCGCAAAAGTCTTCCTAATCATAGCATTGACCCCCCAGCCAGAGCAACTGCCCTAGGCTGTTTTCCATCACCGCATCAGTGCAGTTTGTCGGCAAAACTGGCCCGGTCGCAATTTAACATTTTTTCCTAACAGGACAGTAGGGCTTTTTCTAGCTGTTGTTCGGCATTTTTTCGGCTTTCTAGCGGCTTTTGTTGATAAACCCCAAAAATAACATCTAAGCCCCCCCAAGCACAGCCAAGGGCAGTAAAACCGTGCTGGAGAACATTTTTTGATCGCTTGCCTTAATCGCTGCTGCCGTTGGTAAAATCCAGTCAACCCTCGCTCAAAGCTGACTAGCGCAGGAAACTGCCCCCATTAGTCCCACTTCGGTATTAAGAACGATATAAACGGGAATATTGCTTAATAGCTCCCTCATCCGACCTTTAGCCCGAAAAGCCTTCATAAAGCTACCCTCGGTCATTAGGGGAAGATTTTTGGCCGCAATCCCTCCCGCGATGTATAATCCTCCGTAGGGAAGCAACTTGAGGGCTAAATTGCCCGCTTCCGCACCGTAGGCCTCGACAAAGATTTTCATGGTTTGATAACAGAGATAATCCGAGTCATCTTGGGCAAAACTGGCAATTTTAGCCGCTAAATCGACGGTTTTTTGCGGTTTACCTATTTCTTCTAACCAAGTGCGGTAAATTTCCGCCATGGCCGGTGATGACTGACTATAGTTACTATCGTGGAGAAATCGATAGATAGAAGTGATTCCTTGCCCGGAAACCACTCGCTCCACCGAAATGCGCTCGATATTATAGAGTTCCAAGAGATAATTTAATAGTTGATATTCTAAACTCGATCGAGGGGCAAAATCGGCGTGGGAACCCTCACTACCAAACACCCGATATTTACCCTTCGAGACAGGAATCAAAAAACCCTCTCCTAACCCAGTTCCTGCACCAATAACCGCAATCGGGGCCTCTGGTACTGCCGGGGCTGACTGTAGATTGTGCAGCTCCTCTGGGGCTAATCCTAACACCCCATAACCGATCGCCGCAAAATCATTAATTAATTTTACTCGCTCAATCTGCAGCTCCTGGCTTAGGCGATCGCCAGTTAGGAACCAACTTAAATTAGTCAATTCGGAACTATTGTTAACCACTGGACCGGCAATACCGAAACAGGCTTTTTCCACCGAGGGAATAGTGACTTGTCGGGCTAAAAACTGCTGGACGATCGGCACCAGATCGGGGTATTGTTTACTAGGATAAATTTCTTGATCGAGAGTAGTTAGCCGGGGTTGGGGACTATCGGCTGAGTTTTGGCAATCCACTAAACGCAGGATTGTTTTAGTTCCCCCGATATCTCCCCCTAAAAGAATCGTCATGCTGGTTTTTCCCTTAGTTTGTCCCCATAATTATAGTTTTTTTACCGCTTCCCCCAGGTAAATTTAAGGGCCACTAATTCTATAGTATAGTTAAACATGGTAATGCCTAAGCCCTAATTAAGGATTGATTAATCGTCGCTCCGGGGTTGGAATGGGGATTTGCCAGAGGACAGAAACGGGACTTAAAGACATTTTAGGTCTAAATGTAGCCTCAAGGCGATCGATAGGGCGGCAGAAGCTATCACTGTCCCCATAACTTTTAAGATAGACCAGAGAGGGAGAAATTAGCGTGGGTGTAGAACTTCGCAGTTACGTTTATCTTGACAATTTACAGCTTCAACACGCCGCTTACATCGGTACAGTCGCCCAAGGATTTTTACCCCTACCCGGGGATTCTTCCCTCTGGATTGAAATTTCCCCCGGCATCGAGATTAATCGCATCACCGATATTGCCCTCAAATCCGCCGTGGTTCGTCCGGGGGTTCTATTCGTAGAACGACTCTATGGACTCCTAGAACTCCATTCTAGCAGTCAGGGAGAGGTAAGGGCGGCCGGTCAGGCAATTTTGCAGTATTTAGGCGTTAGTCAGCGCGATTGTCTGAAACCGCAAATTGTCTCCAGCCAAATTATTCGCAACATTGACGCTTACCAAGCCCAATTAATTAACCGTAGTTCTCGGGGTATGATGTTAATGGCGGGACAGACTTTATATGTTCTAGAAGTGCAGCCGGCCGCCTACGCTTCCCTGGCCGCTAATCAGGCCGAAAAAGCCGCTTTAATTAATATCCTACACGTTACTTCCGTGGGCAGTTTTGGCCGCTTATATTTAGGGGGAGAAGAACGAGATATTATCGCTGGTTCTAGGGCGGCAGTTTCAGCTTTAGAAAATATTCAAGGTCGAGCTTTTCCCGGTAGCGACAAAAAAGAATAAGACAAGACAACAGGATTTCGCCCTATTGAGGAGATTCAAAAATTAGTTCGCTATTATTCAGTTTTTCAACGACTAAGTTGCGATAGAGTGTCACCTGACGAAGGATTTGGTCGGGATTGTTTTTCTTGTTAGAAAACATGAGCATTTTAATCGATTCAAATTCTATTCTTGTGATCACACCATCTTTGATCGCTCGTTCAATTGTAACTCGTAAATATTCTAATTCTTGGCTTTCCTCTGGGGTAATTTTTAGACTGTTAGGACATTCTATTTTCATTATTGATCGATTGTTCTTACCGGCTAACTGATAACTGGATAATCACGGCTATTTTTTCACACTTTCACAATCGGTGCAGAGAGAGTTTCCGTCTGGCTAGAAACGGCTAGATTATTATTTTGGCCGTTATTTTGCGGCAATTGTCCAGAAGCTAAATTTTGCCCCTCTCCCGTAATCAAACGAGCGCCACGACCGCGGGTAAAATAATTCCAACCCCATTGCACCATCACCACTAATTTATTATCAAATTCGATCAGATAGTAAATATGGGCCCAAACCCAGACTAACCAAGCGATGAACCCGGAAAACTTGACAAATCCCAAATCAACCACGGCCGCATTTTGGCCGATAACTGCCAGACTACCTCGATCGATATAATGAAAAGGTGGAATAGTTTGCCCTTTTAGGCGAGAAATTAATAAATTCGCTAGATATTCGCCCTCCTGCATGGCCACGGGGGCAATTCCGGGTAAAGGTTTATCTCCCTGATGGGCAAAATTAGCCAGATCCCCGATCACAAAAATATTGGCATAACCGGCGACACTTAAATCCGGTTCGACGATTACCCGGCCGACGCGATCAAGATTTACCCCGGTTCTTTCGGCCAAAATTCGCCCCATTCTCGATGCTTTTACCCCTGCTGCCCATAAAATTGTCTCGGCGGCGATTTCTGTCGTCTTTTCTCCCTGACGGACGCTGACACAACCTTCAACAATATTGGTAACGATGCTGTTAGTTTGCACTGTCACCCCTAATTTTGTGAGAGAAGCGGCAGCTTTAGCGGATAAATCGGGGGCATAGGGAGGTAATACTCGATCCATCCCTTCTAAGAGCAAAATTTTCGCTTCTGTGGGGTTAATCTGGTGAAAATCCGACCTAAGCGCACCGTGGGCAATTTCGGCGATCGCACCTGCTAATTCTACCCCCGTCGGTCCGCCACCGACAATAACAAAAGTTAATAAAGCTTGCCGCTTTTCGGCATCGATTTCTTTCTCGGCCTTCTCGAAAGCGAGATAGATGCGACGACGCATTTCCACTGCGTCTTCAATGGTTTTTAACCCGGGAGCGTAGGGTTGCCATTGATCATTGCCAAAATAGTGATGACTGACTCCCGTGGCAATAACTAACTGATCGTAGGCGATCGGCGGGTGATCTTTCAAGATCACTTCTCCCTTAACTGGATCGATATCGATGGCCTGATCGAGGAGAATATCTGTATTCTCATGGCCCCGTAGGATTAAGCGCAAAGGTGAGGAGATATCGGCCGGAGACAGCGCCCCAGTAGCGACTTGATAGAGGAGGGGCTGAAAAAGATGGAAATTGCGCTTATCGATGAGGGTAACATGAACGGGGGCGTTTTTTAGGGCTTTGGCCGTGTATAAACCCGCAAATCCGCCGCCGATGATAAGAACTCTTGGCTGTTTTTCAGTCATTGCTTAACAATAATTCATAAATTTCTCCCTAGTGTAGTCCGGATTGTCACAATTTAGCGGTGACAAGCGTTACCGAAAACAGCAGTCTTTAACCTAGAAAAAATATAAATCAGAGCTTTTTTGGCCAGCGAGGAGGGCAAAACCAACGAGGTACAGGGACTCTGATATGCTCAAAAAACTTGAAAAGACCGCTACGCCGTTTTACCTAAGTTTATGACCTGGGTTAACCAGGTGGGAACTTATATTCCGCGTTTCTGTTTCCGAGTACAAGCTCGGTTTACTACCACACGAATTGGTTATTCGCTCCCTTATCACAATCAAGCATAGATCAAAAAACTTGAAAGGCAGTCACCAACGTAGAAGCCCGATTTAGTTTTATCGTAGCATTTTTTTTTCTCAGAGGCAAGAGGGGCGATTCAGTGATCAGTGATCAGTGATCAGTTATCAGTGATCAGATTTGAGTTTTCAGTTTACTGTTTACCGATCACAGCCAAAAAGCCTGCCAACAACCAGCAATTCCCAATGCAAACGGTAGCACAGAATACAGAACCCGTCTTACTCTTGCCTTTCAAAATGGAGTGAAGGGTTTGAACAGTGGGT
>MTBT01000251.1:17938-22704 GCA_002282935.1 Microcystis sp. LSC13-02
TCCCGACAGTAGAGCAGATGCGGAACATCCTCGATGGAATAGCCGCAAAGCATCTTTTCCCCTGGTTCAGATGGATTGATCAAGGGCTGAAGGAGCCAGGCTATTTGAGGGGGTTTGAGGCGTCAGCCTCTCCTGCCACTGCCATCTGCACCATATTTTGAAACAGGTCTGTCAATGAAATTCCAGCAGCCTGAGCCATCATTGAAATGACGCTTTTCTGAGCAAACGAACAATACAAACCTGCTTCTAAAAACCACGGCTGTCCGTGTGGATCGATCCGAAAATCAAACAAACTGTAATGCCGACAGCCCAAAGCAACGTGACATTGTTTTGCGATCGCCCAAACTCGCTGAGTCACTGGATCGCTAGGATCAACAATCCACGCCTTGGTTTTCTCTTTAGCAGCACAATCCAAACTACCATCTTCATTTTGCTTGAGTTTATCTGCATAAGTCCGAATCGGATGAGTTTCGGGATTCACGGCGTACTCTTCTAGGGGCAAGCAAACTAACTCGCCCGCTTGCACAATTACCCCACAGCGAACTTCTCGACCCAGTTCGATAAACTCCTCAACTAAGACTTCATCTGCATACTCAAAGGCAGTTGCTAAAGCAGCATCTCCATCGGTGTCTGTTGTAACTAAACTCAACCCCAATGAATTATCGGAATGGTTCGGCTTAATAATCGACGGACGGGATACAGATAAGCAATCGCCTCGATGCAGAACCTTGCCAGCGGGCACGGTCACCCCGGCTGCGGAGACAACCGCTTTCGCCTTTGCCTTATCTGCGGCTAACGCCATTAGCTCAGCCGAATTTCCCACATACGGAATTTTGAGCAGATCGAATAGCGCACGGTACTGAGTCATTCCGGGCAGGCAGAACATTTGGGGTACCATCACATCGATCGGTCGTTGAATCAAAACCGCGACCGCTTCAAGGACTGAAACTGAGAGAGTCTGGGCGATCTCGGCCTTGTCTAAAGATTTGGGAAACCGCCACCTCAAATCTGGCGACACGTAGGCAATGTGGAACTCATAGAGGTCTGGATTCGCCGTATTTTGTAGACAATCTTGGGCATAGAGTCGCGACAACTCACAGTAAAAATCGCTCACAGCAGAGCCAACTAGATGCAAAATCTGCAATTTTTCCATGCTCTAGTCTCCTCCCAGTTCAACAAGCTTGCCAATGTTGAAGTCAATCCGAATCCATTCACTGCCGCGCCGAAAACTTCCCAGCAGTAATAGCGGAATCTGCCAATGATGCACCATTAAAAAAGGGAGGGGATCGTCCCACTCAAAGATGGCATCTTTGCCGTTTACGAGAATCTGTAATCGTTGCCTGAGCATCTTTGGCGAAAGTAGCTGGGTTAGCAATCTCCAAACTTCGTGATAAGTCCAATAGGTTGGGCGGCTAGAGGCAAGTGGCTGAGCCATGTGGGGGAGTGGATGTAGATTTAGATAAGCCTGTGCTACATCAGGATGGTTGTAGAACATCGTGATGGCAGAGTGTGTGCGCGGATTGCATTCGATCGCATAAACCTGTCCATCATCTGCTGCCTGAATGAAGTCGAAAGACACTTGTCCCGTAAGGTTCAGCCCCTTTACAAAGGCGAGAATCCACCGTTCAATCTCAGAATGATCAACGTGTTCGTAGTTGACCTGAAACGCTGAAGACTTGCAGCAGCAGTGAAGCTGCACGTGTCCTTGACGAACAGTACTATGGGTACAATATTCTTGCCCTGGAATATACTCCTGCATAATCCAGGGATTTGCTTCAGAAATGGGCAGCGATCGCACAAAAGTCGCCGTTTCCTCAGCATCTCGTAGGGGCAACTGCGTCAGATCCAATCGCCGCACTGAATCGTAAGGAATGCTTTTGAGGATATAGGGACGCTTTGCCTTACTAAAATCAAAGTCAATCACCTGCTGAGGATGGGTGATGCGATGGGATTTTGGCACGCTTAATCCTAGGGTTCCTGCGGCGATCGCAAAGGCGTACTTATCATCCAGTTGCTTGAGCCTCTCTACATCCACATGCATGACGGTGCAATGGGGCGCAAGCATTTCTGCAATGAGCGCATCATAATAACTGGCAACGGGGCTACAAACGGGAACGTAAACAGTAACGTTTTCTTTTTGCACAATCTCCAGTAATGCCTGAGCATACTGCGACGATTGCGGTTTGGGTATGGTGTAGAACCGATCAACGCACCAAGAAAAGCGGTGTCCGGTTAACCAGTACTTGTGCATCTCGACTAGGATGACTCGGTGCCCTGCTTTGTGAAATGATCGCGCAAGCTGCAAGGCTTTAGTCATCTTGCCGCCGCTAATGAGAACCGTTTGCGGATTTACTGTGGTTGATCGCGCCGGACGAAGAACTAGCGATCTCAGCAAAGCAATCGACACGAGGGTAAGGTTGAACGGCAATGCCAGCAGCAGCAAAGTAAGAGTGGCAAGGGTTTTTAAGCGCGATCTCACCCCGCTGCTGCCCGCACTGACCGCTGGCTCAGAGAGAAGCTTAACCTTGGGAGCGGTTTTTATCATAGGTTTGAGTGGGCGGATTAATGGACTACATACGCCGAATCAAGGTCAAGCCGTCTCGCAGAGGTAGCAGGACTTGCTCTACTCGTGGATCGTGGCTCAGGGTTTGGTTGAACTGTGCGATCGCCTTGCCATTGGGCGTAGGCGTTTCCGAGAGATAGGGCTGCCCCTGCATCAAAGTATTGTCCGCACAGATTAACCCGTTTGGAGCTAACAGCGAGGTAGTCAGGAGCAGATTGAGGTAGTCGATGTAACCCGCTTTATCGGCATCAATAAAGACTAGATCGAACACCTCTGCTGCCTCTGCAAGCTGCTTAAGGGTTTCAAGAGCAGGCGCAACCTTGACTACGATTTTGTGTCCGGCCGTCGACTCGTTAAAACACTGCCGCGCAAATTCAGCCACATAAGCATCAACCTCACAAGCCACGACCTGTCCATCGCTGGGCAATGCCTCTGCCATCGCTAGAGCGGAATAGCCCGTAAACATGCCAATCTCTAGCACCCGTTGCGCTTGCGTCAAATGCACCAGAAATTTGAGCATTTGACCTTCCACATGCCCAGAGAGCATTTCCTGCTCTAGCTGGCGCACTGTTTCACCATCCGTAAATCGCTTGCTCCAGTCCTCCGCTTGAGTCCGTTGCACCAATGCAGCCAAGTCAGGCGATTCGGGTGTCGTACAAACATCCAAATACGGGTCGAGTCCGCAAGCTAGGGCACAGACTTGCTGCAATTCAGCTTTGAAAACCGGATCAAGCCCATCGATCGACTCGGCGCGACCGACCAAGGCTGCTAACTTCGCTGAGATAATTCCAACGGGCGTAACGGGTCTCATACGCCTGCTCCCTCTAAGGCTGGCTCGAGGCGCACGTACATATCCTCACCATTGCCCTGACGAGGATAGTTTTGAGCGATCGCTCGGTGAACCGCTAAGGCATTGTCCAACTCAGATCGCGTTAGGTCGTTCATAAACACGCATTGCCCAATCGGGCGGGGAGCCGCTGCTCGCTGCAACCCATCGCGAGTCCGCGTAATTGCTTCGGTCGCTTTCCACAGGAGTTCTGGGGTGAGATAGAGGCTATCGATCGCCAGCCCCAATCGGCTCATTAAGCCTAAAATGCGATTGCGGTCTTCAACCGAAATATAGCCGCGCAACTCGGCGATCGTCGCCGTAAATGCCATATCAATGTTGACGCTATGACCGTGCAACATCGGTGGTTCTGGCGTTAATTCTAGCGTCGGACTCCAGGTATGACCGTAAGCAATCACTCGATCTAAATCTAGCTCATGCAGGTTGGGCACCTCTAGCTCTAACATGACTTGAATTGCCTTGTAAGTCAGACGGTGCCCCACAGCTTGCAACTCAGGGGTGCTATTCAGATAGCCAAAATGGCTGTGCAGCAATGCCGCACCATGTTCTTCTAGCAGCTCAAAGATTTCTTTATTGCCCACAACTGCAATCTTGATTAACTCTGCCATTCCATTGCGAATTTGCTCGATCGGCAAAGTTCCCAAAAATGAGAAATCAAGAATCACCTTTTGAGAGGCATGATACGCACCAAGACGATTCTTTAGTTTGCCGTGATTGACAGCAACCTTAATCGCCACGCTAGCATCAATCAAGCCAATCAAGCTTGTGGGCACGCGAATGTAGTTGGTTTTGCGACGATAGGCAGAACAAGCGAACCCAGCAACATCGGTCGTGAGTCCGCCACCCACAACCAAAACAGGCTCCTTACGCACCAGTCCAAAATCGGCAAACGCATCGACAATCTTCTCGAAAGTTCTCAGAGTCTTTTCAGGCTCTTTGATACTGACTTGAAAAACAGTCAAATCGATCTGATAGTGAGCGAAGTACCGATCGATCTGCTGGCGATACAAACCGTAAACAGTTTGATCAATCACCATCAAGCAGCGTCTGAATGGTGCATAACTTTCGGCAATTTCGGGATTCCCAATTTTGAAAGCACCGTTTACATAGAGCAAACTGAAATCGATCTTTTCGTAGCCTTCAATATGAAAGGCACAATCTGTAGACGTAAAAGTAGCCCTGATGCCCGCCATAAGGTTTCATTCTGAGATTCTGTCACAAGAGTAACAGAATCTCAAAATTTATTCAACATCTCCTGCCAACACCCAGCAATTCCCAATGCAAACGGTAGCACAGAATACAGAACCCGTCTTACTCTTGCCTTTCAAAATGGAGTGAAGGGTTTGAACAGTGGGT
>MTBT01000252.1 GCA_002282935.1 Microcystis sp. LSC13-02
TGAGTGGCTGACCGAGAATCGGGATGTGTTTGCCGCTTACAAAGCCAGTTTAGGCTTTGTTTGGGCTTGAAATTTGTTTAAGTCCCATTAGAATAATTCCCATTCTTGGGTTTTTAAACGTTTGAGAATGGCCAAACGGCTACTAAAATAATTGGCGCAGAGACGACTATAATCGGTTAAACGCAGGTTATTTAAGCTAATTGACCAAGACCAAATATAGGCCGCTTGGGTGAGATACTGAAGACAAGATAATTCACCATCAGTTAAAGGCACTGTTTCAGTGTAACCTTGGATAAAACCATGGCGAACCTGGCGATTTAAGCCGGATTGTAGGGAAACTTGCAGAAATTTAGCGATATCAAAAACTCGCCAACCATAACCGCACTGATCGAAATCAAATAGGGTCATCTGATTATCAGGGGTGATATGCACATTACCACTATGAGGATCGCCCCAACAAATGCTCCAATAGGGAGATTCTGTCGGTAATTTAGCGGTTTCTTCCTCTATTTCCCCAATGGTTTCTAAGACACAGTCTAGGTCGCTCGGTCGTTGGTGCAGAAAAGGTGCGATAATTTGCCTGGAATCGTCGAGAAGATATTTGAGGTTGAGGGGATGACGATAGGCTAGGGGTTGAAAATCTGCTGTCACCCGATGTAAATTAGCCACGATCGCCCCTAAATGATAGGCTTGTTCTATATCTATGTCCCCAATAGCAATTCCTCCCGGAGCATAGGGAAAGAGGACGGCGTAACGTTTCCCTTCCGGAGCATTAATTTCTAGGGATAAATCACCGTTTTTGCTGCGAATTGGCGCGGCGACGGGAACCTGAGAGCGATCGAGATGATCTAATAATTCTAACTCGAAGTCTATTTCCATTTTGCTGCGCCAATGGCAGTGAGACACGCGCAAAATGTAGGGAGTTGTCAGGGTTTCGAGGAGATACACATCACTTAAACCCCGATGCCAAAATTGACAATTTTTCGGCATATCAATCTCGTAACGAGAAAAAACTAAATCTGCTAGGGCAGCAGGAGCCAGAGTCGAGTAGAGTGTGGGAAAAGTCCATTCTCCAGTCCGAAAATTGGCAGCGGGAGAACTAGAAGGCAGTAAATTGAGCGAAGCCAGAAAAGTCGTCACGGTTCCCTCCCGATGCAAGTGTGGACGACGCTCGCATCATCCTATTTTATAGGCCACATATATTACAAATTGGTTCGATCGCTCCGTATATTTCGCTACATTCCTCTGTCATACTAAATCCTGTTTAAAAGCTATCGGGGAGCAGCAAGCGGGGAGAAGGGAGAAACAATCCATAACTTGGCAGTTAATCGTACTATTAAAAACGGATTTGGTATCAGTCCCCAAAAAATTAATATAGGAGCTGCTGAAAAAGTCCTTGACTGGGAACGCCAGAACAGTTTTTGATGCTTTAACACCTACTTACTAACCGCCGATTCTAACATAGTAATTGTTCCCCGATTAGCATCAAATTCTACTGCAATACCAATAGCTAGAGTCTCGATAATCTCCAAATGTCCGATCATCAAACCTAAACAAGCGGGAATTTTTAAGGGTTGGATATATTCTCGGATTACTTCTTCTAAAGTCAGGGAACCATAGTCACTATCGGCACTACAATTGCTACATTGACCGAAGATAAACCCAGCTAAATTATCGAGAATTCCCGCTAATTTTAATTGATTTAACAGGCGATCTATTTCATAAATATCTTCACCAATATCTTCTAAAAATAGGATAGCACTGGTAAAATCTGGTAGATAGGGAGAACCTGCGATCGAGGCTAAAGTGGTTAAATTACCACCGATTAATTTACCTTTTGCTTGACCTTTAGTAATAGTTTGAATCCGATTTTTTACCTGCATTAAACGATTGGCATCATCGGGATCGGGAATATTTCTAAAAGTCAACTTTTCCCCAGAAAATAAAACCTGTCGAAAGCTTTCAGTTTGAGCGGTGCGCCAACTAGAAAAGCCATTGGGAGCATGGAAAGTAACTAAACCAGTTTTGGCATAAATAGCTAATAATAAAGAAGTTATATCACTAAAACCACAGATAATTTTCGGATTACGGCGAATTAAATCGTAGTCAAGATAAGGTAATAAACGAGCGCTTCCCCAACCGCCGCGAATTGGTAAAATTAAGGCAATATTATCATCGGCAAAAAATTGATTTATATCCGAGGCTCGCTCGCTATCTTTACCAGCTAAATAACCATAACGCTCTAAAGCGTATTTACCAACTTTTGGGACTAATTTTAGGGCTTTAACTGCTTCGATAACTATATTTAAATCATCTTCTTTAAAAGTTGCCCCCGCTGGACTAATAATACCCACTCCGTCCCCCGGTTGTAGATGTGGCGGTTTAATTAGAGGAAAATTATTACTAACAACTTTTCTAGGAATTAGGGAAAAACTAACAGCAGTTATGGCAGTAGTAGTGAGAAATTGACGGCGCTTCATCCTGATAGTTTTTAGAAAAATTGCAAGGGAAAGAGGACAATTAATGCCCAAAACTGATATTTTTGTTTTCCTTCTAATGGGTTTAGTCGATTTTCTATTCCCTCAACTTTTCCCGTTAACACCGCTTGGCCTACCTTTAAATCCCTCACATCTTTTTGTAAAGAATCGATTTTTCCCTCAATCCGCATCAAGATAGTTTCTAGGGAATAAGTAACCGTTTCCTGAGATTGATTCATTTGTTCAAGACCTTTTAGTTAATTGTTGCCCTAGAAAAGCAATTATGCTTCCGATTTTGCCATATCGCGAATGATATCGCCGCGAGTGATAATACCAATTACTTTGTGGGTTTCTTCCTCAATCACCGGTAAACGACGCACATGACGATCATACATTAACGAGGCCGCTTCTTTCAAAGGGCGATCGGCTGTGATACTAATAGGTTTATCGGTCATTACTTCCCCCACGGTTTGACCGAGAGCTTTATGGAGTAATTTCTCGTGACGGCTAGGATTTTGTAGATAGATAACGCTATCGAGGAGCAGAATGTAAGGAGGAGCTTCTACTCCCGTTTCCTGCCACATAAGGTCAGTTTCGGAGATAACCCCAATCAGTCGTATATTGTCATCCACCACGGGTAAACCACTAAACCGCTTTTCGGCCAAAATCTTCACTGCTTCAGACAGAGAAGTGTTAGCGGTGACGGTGATGGGATTGGGAGTCATGATATCGGCAACTGTTTTTGTCATCTTAGCGACCTGCGATAATAATGCTTTCTGTCTCCATCTTATCATTAGGGTAATCAGTCACCGCTTAATTATGAATATTCTTCAATCTTCGGCTGAGAAAATGGTATAACATAAAAAGGAAATAGGATATTAATTTAGTTAGTTGACAAGGAAAAAGAAAAATGATCGCTCAACCTCAATACCCAGAAAGAATGACCCCGGAAGAGTATCTAGAATGGGAAGCTACACAGGAATGTCGCCATGAATACATTGATGGGGAAATTATCGCCATGACTGGGGGTAGTCTGCCTCATAATGATATTACCTTGAATTTTTACACTGCTTTAAGACTTCATCTCCGTCCGCGAGGCTGTCGAGTGAATGTATCTGATGCGAAAGTACAAGCTAATAATAGTCGTTATTTTTATCCCGATTTGGTGATTAGTTGCGATTTTAGGGATAGAGAATCTCGGAATTTTATTCAACATCCACAAGTGATTATTGAAGTGCTTTCCCCCAGCACAGGAAACTATGATCGCACTAAAAAGTTACAATATTATCGTCAGATTGCTAGTTTACAAGAATACGTTTTAGTCGATCCCGAATCGATCAGTGTTGAGGTTTATCGTCGCGGTGAAGATAAAATTTGGTTTTACTGCGCTTATAGTCAAGGGGAAGAAATTATTCTATCTAGTCTCGATTTTCACTGTGCGATCGAGTTAATCTATGAAGGGATAAGTTTCGATTAAAGAAAGTTTACAAACAGGTCAAACATTCCTAAACTTAAAATAAATACGTCCCGATTGTTTCGATAAATTCTATGTTACCGCCCCTATTAGTCCTTGATCCCTTGTTAGAAAACTGGTTACGAGAAGATCTCGGTAGAGGCGATCGCACCACCCAAGCAATTTTCTTCGGTCATGCTAAAATCGGTCAAGCTAGTTGGATTGCCAAAGAAGCGGGAGTTATTGCCGGTTTACCCGTAGCTGAACGAGTTTTTCAACTGCTTAACCCCACTATTCACTTTACCCCCACCGTTGCCGAGGGGGAATTCTGCTCTAAGTCTAAAGTTATTGCCGAGATAGGAGGTTCCCTCGATGCGCTGTTAATTGGGGAAAGAGTCGCTTTAAATCTTGCCATGCGCTTGAGTGGGATTGCTAGTGCCACTCGTCAGTATGTGGAGAAAATTGCCGATTTACCGACCAGATTGGTGGATACTCGCAAAACTACCCCCGGATTGCGAATTTTAGAAAAATATGCCTCCAGTATCGGTGGTGCGATTAACCATCGTTTGGGGTTAGATGATGCAATTATGATTAAAGATAATCATATTCAAGCAGCAGGCAGCATTGAGGAAGCAGTGCGTCGTGTACGGCAAAATATGCCTTATCCTCTCACAATTGAGGTAGAAACCAGCCAATTAGAAGAAGTGAATCAGGCCCTGCAGCAGGAGGTAGAGAGCATTATGTTAGATAATATGGATTTAGAGATGATGCAAACTGCTGTGGAGATGATCCGCAATTTTAATAGTAAAACCAAAATAGAAGCATCGGGAAATATTACCCTCGATCGCATTCGCAACGTTGCCGAAACAGGAGTAGATTATATTTCCACTAGCGCCCCGATTACCCGTTCTACTTGGTTAGATATTAGTATGAGAATTGATTAAAAAGCTATATCAGTTATCAGTGGGAAGTGGGGAAGTGGGGAAGTGGGGAAGTCGGGAAGTCGGGAAGTGGAGCATTTGGCTGAAATTTCCCTAAACCCCCAAAACCCCCAAAACCCTATCACCCTATCTCCTGACTCCTATCTCCTGACTCCTGACTCCTATCTATTCTAACCTCGATCGCATCGCCAATATTTAGGTGTAATTGCTTTTGAGCGCTACCACTATTGACGGCAATTTCTAACCCCCCGTGACTACCGATAAAAGCGACTATTTCTCCGGAAGAAACATCACTGTAGGTGTTTTTTGCGGGGATAATTTTTGGCCCCAACTGTACTGACCAATTTTTTCCCTCTAGGAGATAATCGGAAATATTGCTGATCAAATTGCCGAAAATGTCAATATATTGAATTTGACCCCTGATTTTATCTTCCTCGATTTGCGGAACAGCGATCGCTAATTGTTGCAAGCTATCGGGATCAATAATCTCACCTAACATTTCTAGGGGTACTCCCCGGGACAAATAAGCGGCCACAGGAGCAAAAATATCACGACCATGAAAAGTAGTGCTAGGGTTAGGGGTGCGCCAATAGGAAGAATTATCGAGATTAACGGCAGATATAGCGGGAGATTGGCTTAAAATGCCACTAAATAAACCATTATCTGAACCTACTAAATAACCACCGGCAAAACGAATCCCTACCCCGCGTCTTTTGCTTCCTACCCCCGGATCTTTGACATCCTCACCGCCGTAAACGGACGGTGATTCCCAAACCTCACGATTTAGGTTTCTGCTTCTTTCCCTTGCGGGGTTCCGCACCT
>MTBT01000253.1 GCA_002282935.1 Microcystis sp. LSC13-02
CTCTTTTGTTGGTTAGTTGGGTAAAGGCGGTATTGATACCTTGCTTTCATTGGGTTAAAATGTGTCTGTCTGTACTCTATTTTAACTAGGTATGCCAATAATGTCAAGTCGGTTAGTAATCAGTGATCAGTAAACAGTAAACAGTAATCAGTGATCAGTAAACAGTAATCAGTAAAAAGACAGTAGGAAAATTCTATAGCGGTTCTCGCATCTGCGAGGCACACTTTAACCTTTGTTGACTAAGCTTTTCAGGATTGAGAATGTACCTCTTGTGAACAGGAAACGCTATATTTAATCCTGCACACTTAAAAACTCACATCTGATAACTGATAACTTACCCACTGATAACTGATAACTGATAACTGAGAGGTGCAACCCTGGAAGTTCTCAGATGCTCTATTAAAGATCAAGAAAAGCCGTCGTTTTACGACGGGGTTTTAACCCAAATTTTCGATAACTCGTTTTTTTCTCCTGTCCTGACTTGAAAGAGGGTGTAGGGTGTAGGGTGTGGGGTGTAGGGAAAGAAACCTCTTTCATCTGTGGGGGTGAAAATTTTTTCATCGGGACTGACTTGATTAAACGCTGCACATAGGCTTGTTTGACAAACCAGGGCATAATTTTTTTCAGGACGATGACTGGTAAGCAACCCGAAAATTATATAGATTAATGGCAAAAAAGACTTGACAAAATCCCTCGATTTGACATATACTTTTTAGTATAATGGGAATCCGTGCCAAAATATATATAAGCCTTTTTAGTTCCCATATAAGTTTGTCCGAGAACCAATCGAGAAAACCATAAACGGGTCATTCGAGGAGCCTTATGCCACAATCTAGATCTGAGGTTATTTCAGTTAAAGTTAAAGAAAATGTCACCGTCTTAGTAGAAGCGAGAAGTTTCGGTGGTGAACGGGAAGTATCCGATCAATTATTTGACTTTCAAAGTGTGGCTGATACAATTGAGGCAATTACCGAATCGATCGCTGCTACGATCAATAAAGTGCAACCCAAAAAGGCCACCGTAGAGTTTGGGGTAGAAGTCACGGTAAAATCCGGTAAACTAACCGCTTTAATTGTGGAAGGTGAGGGAAAGGGAAATTTAAAAATTACCCTGGAATGGGGAGGATAAATTGATTAAATGCTTACCCCGGAATCTCTACCCCCGTACACTGTCAGGTTAAAGTTAATCTATGGGTCAGGAACAGGCTTTTTTGTGGGACAAGGGTTAATTTTGACCTGTCTTCATGTGGTGAAAGATGCGCGGGATAATCGCGAGACTATCGAGATAATTTGGCAAGGTCAAATTTCTGGGGCTAAAATTATCAACTTGCCGAATTTAGATGGGATCGATTTGGCTCTTTTACAATTAAACTCTCCTTTAGATCACAAATATATCGATTTTGATCAAGATTTACAATTAACAGATAAATTATACACTTTTGGCTATACCAATGATTATCCGAACGGTGATCCTAGCGACTTTGAGTATATAGGTTTAACCGGGGATGAAAACCCCCTAATCAAGTTTAAATTAGGGCAAGTACAACCCGGTTTTAGTGGTTCACCGCTTTTAAATTTACGCACGGGGAAAGTGTGCGGAGTGGTGAATAAAACCAGAGATGAGTACAGTGATTTGGGAGGAAGAGCGATTCCAGTTCAGACTATTTTTAAATATTTTCCGCAATTACAACCCCAAAAAAATGCGAATAATCCTTTTATACCCACTTCTGGAGGTATTAAAGAAATTCAGCAAATTTTTGGACGAGAACAAGAAATTAAAGATATTTTTGAGATTTTAAATTCCGGCAGTAGTGCAGCTATTATCGGGGAACGCGGTACGGGAAAAACCACGCTGCTTTGGGGACTTTACCATCAAGCAAGGGAGTATCTGCGTAGTCCTCGAAAACCCTTGTATCTGAACTTAGAAGGATTAGTAGGAGATAAGGATTTTTATTATGAATTATGTCATCAGATTGGTATAGCTGCAGATTACGATAAACCGCTCAAAGGAACTAGATTAACTAGGGAATTAGAAAAACATAAAATCCTGTTATTACTAGATGTGGTAGATAATATGACTCAAAAATATTTCAGCTATCAGCTTAGAAGTCAATTAAGAGAGTTGGCTAATCGTCCCGATCCACCTTTAAGATTAGTAGTAGCGGCTAATCGTCCCCTTAATGTTTTATTTCCTGATAACAAAGGAGGTGATTCACCTTTCGAGGGAATTTGTCTAGAATGTCCGGTTAGATTATGGAATCAAGCTAAAATTCAAGAGTTTATTAGTCATCGTCTAAGTCAAACAGGAGTGACTTTTACCGAGGAGGAAATAAATTATCTTGTTAGGCAAAGTCAAGGAAAGCCGCGAGAGGTAATGCAAAGTTGTTTTAAACTTTATCAAACCAAAGTCAATAACTCAGCATCCCAAACTTAGATTATAACTAAATAGGGTCTGCTGAAAAAGTTTTTCGGTGGGGGTTGGGGTGTGGGGTGTGGGGTTTTACCCATTTTCAGGTGGTCAATTACCTAATTTTCAAAGTCTAAAAACCTTGTTGGATAAGGTTTTTAGATTTATTCAGCAAACCCTAAATAATAAGTTGATTTAATTTTGGGTTTGATCCCCCCTGCCCCCCTTGATAAGGGGGGTGTCTGACAGTTAACACCTAACTACTTAATGAACCATCACCGGGTAAATAGCTAGAGATAAAAATTATGAAGGAAAGCACCGTCCCGAGAATTAATCTCGCCCCTAAACTCAAACGCAATTTATCTTTATGGAATCCCTTTGACTATCTTTTGCTGTTGTACTGGGTGTTTTATTTTCCCCAAGCAATAGGCTGGTATGTGGAAACGAGAGGCGGCGGCGATAAATTCCAAGAACAGGAAACATGGCGCGATAGAATGCAATTTCTCCGCGACCATCCCGTACAATTGCGTCTAGGGATTCAGGGTATTCTCTTAACTGTAATTACCGCTCTAATTATCTGTAGCATAGCGGCAAATTTAGGACTTTCTGTTAATTGGGTGCGCGTGGTGTCGGGCGTGGTGTGGGGCGTGGTGTGGGGCGTGGTGGTGTGGGGCGTGGTGTGGGGCGTGGTGTGGGGCGTGGTGTCCGGCGTGGCGTTGGGCGTGGTGTGGTTCGTGGCGTTGGGCGCAATGTCCGGCGTGCTGTGGGGCGTGGTGTCGGGCGTGTTGTGGGGCGTGGTGTCGGGCGTGTTGTGGGGCGTGGTGTCGGGCGTGGATTCGGGCGTGGTGTTCGGACTGGTGTCGGGCGTGCTGTGGGGTGTGGCGTTGAGCATGGCGTGGGGCGTGGTGTTGGGCGTGGTGTTGAGCGTGGTGTCGGGCGTGGTGTCGGGCGTGGTGTTCGGACTGGTGTCGGGCGTGTTGTGGGGCGCGGTGTCGGGCGTGGTGTCGGACTTGGTGTGGGGCGTCGTGTCGGTGTCGGACTTGGTGTGGGGCGTCGTGGTAATGGGCGTGCTGTCGGGCGTGCTGAACGTGTTGGTGTTATCTGTATCTGGGTGGCAGCTGAGGATGCAGGTGAGGCTGTGGGAGATGGTGTTGGTAGTGGTAATGGGCGTGGTGGAGGGCGTGGTGCCGGGCGTGGTGGTGGGCGTGCTGTGGGGCATGAGGTCGGACGTGCTGTGGGGCGCGGTGTGGGGCGCGGTGTGGGGCGTGCTGTGGGGCATGAGGTCGTACGTGCTGTGGGGCGCGGTGATAGGCGCGGTGATAGGCGCGGTGATAGGCGTGGTGTGGGGCGCGGTGTCGGGCGCGGTGATAGGCGCGGTGTCGGGCGCGGCGTCGGGCGTGCTGTCGGGCGTGGTGTCGGGCGTGGTGTTGAGCGTGGCGTCGAGCGTGGGGTGGGGCGTGGTGTTGAGCGTGGCGTTGGGCGACGTGGTGTGGGGCGTGGTGTGGGGCGTGGTGTTAGGCGTGGTGTTTATATTCGCCTTTTTCCGTCCTGATAATTGGCTAATCGGGCTTTTGGCTGGCTCCCAAGGGCGACTTTTTCCCCGTATTACCCTTCTACCGCTGCCGGGGTTAACCTCGACTCTACAACAATGGTTACAGCAAGACTGGGAAACGGCTATTAATAACCTCAATCAATACCTTCGGTACAGCTGCCAGTTTATTCCTGTCCTTGTCGCCGTTAACCGCGTTTTATCGCAATTCCCAGAGGCAGAAATTATCTATCGCGTCTCCCGTCTGGCAGAAAATCCCTCCGATTGGCAATTGTTAAAATATGCGTCTGCGAAACCGTTTTCTCTTCCTGACGGCCAAATCCGTCTAGATACTCCTGCTCGCGCCGCTGCTGCTGGTTTTTGGTATCTTCACCAACAGGAAACCGAAAAAGCCGAAAAAGCCTTTGCTGTGGTACGTTCCCTCGCCTACGGGGAAGAAATGTATAGCCTAGCCCAAACTTTACACCGATTTAGTCAAGCAGCAACTCCCGATAGTATCGCTTCCCTGAAAGTTGCCCCTATTGCCGCAGAACCTTCATTACGTCCGCAAACTTGGCAAGCTATCAGCAGTTTAAATCTAGTTATCACAGAAATGGCTTTAGTCCAGGGAAGTTACTCCCAACAGGTCAGATCCCTCGCTCTTAATCGGATTATCGAGGAATTAAGGGATATAACCGACCAACAGGCGGCCAATTTACCCCAAGCAGAAGAAGAATTAATCCTTTCCATCGTCCTAAAATGGGCAGAAATTAGCATATCCATCGCGAAAACGTTGGGAACGGTAACTATTACCCAACCGATTCCTAATCCCTACATTATCGGTGATCCGGGTAAACGCTTTGTTGGTCGTGAGGATATCCTGCGGGAACTTCAGTCAATGTGGTCCGGAGATAACCTATCCTCCGTGGTTCTCTATGGTCATCGTCGCATGGGTAAAACTTCGATTCTACGCAATCTGGAGGCATATCTTCCACCAAATGTCTCGGTTATCTACATTAATTTACAGCGCGTGGCCACAGTAACCAGCCTAGCCGAAGTCCTCCTGAATATGGCTGAGGAAATCGCCAAAACTTTAGCAATTGATGCCCCAGAAGAGGAAAAAATCTCCCAACATCCAGAAATGTATTTTAATCGTTATTTAGATCGTCTGATAAGCCAGATTCTGCCGGAAAAAGCCAAAACCGGTTTAATTATTGCCCTCGATGAGTTCGAGATAATTGAGGATTTAATCGAAGCGAATACCCTCCCCCGGAATTTCCTCGGCTATCTGCGTTCCCTTGTCCAGAGTAGTCCGCGTCTAGCTTTTGTTTTTGCCGGATTACACACCCTAGAGGAGATGACTGCCGATTATTTTCATCCTTTTTTTGGCAGTGTTTACCCGATTCCAGTTAGTTTCCTCTCTCCGGAGTCCACTCGCGTTATCCTCGCTAATCCCGTTGGGGAAGACGAGGATTTTCCCCTAGACTATACCCCAGAAGCTTTAGACAAAATTTATCAACTTACCCACGGTCAACCCTATCTAGTGCAACTTATCGGGTTTCATCTGGTACGTTTTTATAATAAACAGGTCTTTGAGTTGCAACGTCCCCAAGATATTCGTTTTCAGGTGGAAGATGTGGAAAAAGCTATCGATGCTGAGTTTTTCCAAAGGGGGAATTATTATTTTACGGGTGTCTGGAAACAGGCTAAACAAGATGCGGCCGGACAAGGGGAGATTTTAATAGTTCTTTCTTCCCATCTGCAAGGATTAACCCGGGCAGATTTACTGTCCAGCACCGGACTAACTGCCACAACTCTCGACCTGGCCCTAAAAACCCTTGAAAATCATCATGTCATCGAATGCCAAGACTCCCGTTATCGGATTGCTGTGGAATTATTCCGTCGTTGGCTATCGGCAAAAATGGCCTAAATTCTTTTGTTATCGGTTACTGTCTCTTGTGCGGTCGCTAAAAGTGATTTTTCTACGGTTAAATTTTTCTCTAATATCTCAGTCCCAAATAGGGCTTGCTGAATAATGGTAAAACCCTTTTAAAATAAAGCTTTTGACCTGTTAAAGTCCGATGTTAGTGCAAGAAAATAGGATTGGAGGGCAACAAAGCCTGAAACTCCTGACTCCTGACTCCTGACTCCTGACTCCTACCCCCACCGAAAAACTTTTTCAGCAGACCCCAAATAGGGGGGTTACAGGGCAGCACGGATTCCCACTATAACAAAATAATAGAACAAATCTGGGAATTTGTCAAGGCCTTGGCAATTTTCCGGTTAAAATTGTTTGTTGAGATGGGGTAAGGGGCAAGACCCGCCCTGCCCCGACGAAAAACTTTAGTATAATCAAGAACAGTGAGTATTTATTAGCTTTTCTGTCTAAGATTGATGTTAAAGGCTGTTCTGTTCGATTTTAATGGGGTGATCATCAATGATGAACCGATCCATCAGGAGTTAATCAATGAAATCTTGATCGGGGAAAATCTGCTGCCCCTAGGGTCGGAATTTGCGGAGTTATGTCTGGGGAGAAGCGATCGCGTCTGTTTGCGTAATGTTCTCACCCGTCGCGGTCGTCAAGTGACCGAGGAATATCTGACTAAGTTAATTAACAAAAAAGCCAGTTTATACCGAGAAAGAATAGGAAAATTAGAGAAACTTCCTATTTATGAGGAGATATACTCTTTTTTAGAACGAGTTAAGGCCAGGGATTTACAAATCGGTTTGGTGACGGGAGCAATACGCTCGGAAGTGGAATCAATCTTGCAACAGGCAGCCCTTGGCGATTACTTTAGTGTCATTGTCACCGGTGATGAGATTAGCACCAGTAAACCTCAACCGGATGGTTATTTACTGGCCGTAGAAAGATTCAATCGTTGGAATTTTAATCTACAGTTGCAACCCTGGGAATGTCTGGTGATTGAAGATACTTTTGTCGGTTGCGAAGCGGCCAAAAGAGCGGGAATGCAGGTGGTGGGAATCGCTCATACCTATCCCTTCCATTTTATGCAGAGAGTGTCCAACTGGGCGATCGATAATTTCTCCCAACTAGATCTCGATCGCGTGGAGGA
Source organism: Microcystis sp. LSC13-02 (assembly GCA_002282935.1). Classification (GTDB taxonomy): domain Bacteria; phylum Cyanobacteriota; class Cyanobacteriia; order Cyanobacteriales; family Microcystaceae; genus Microcystis. The sequence continues at coordinate 7,009 of MTBT01000253.1, forward strand.
AACTTTTAGCCAAATCGGGGAAATAAAGGAGCGATCGGGATTTTAGGGGCGATTAACAAGCTGAAAAGCCCTACTTGCAAAAATCGGCAATTCGTGTTATACTAACGAAAGTGCTAAGAAAATGCGGGTGTAGTTTAGTGGTAAAACCCTAGCCTTCCAAGCTAATGATAGGGGTTCGATTCCCCTCACCCGCTTAGGCTGTTGTGCAGTAAACGTCTAAGGAATTATCGGTAATATCAACGGCGATTTTGACTTAGCGATCGCTATCTTCTAAATATCTCTGCAAATCTTTGGTACGCTGCTCGGTGACATCTGCCAAACAATTACTGTAAATCATGGGAGCTATAGAGCCTCCCTCATAGGCACTTGTTTCAAATTCGCAACTGCTGTCTCTAAACTTAATCCAAGCTTGTTGGGCGCTAATTAATTTTTGTTTGCGAGAAGCTGACAGTTTTGGCAGTAGTTGTCGATAAACTTGATTTAACTTGCGATCAGCGTTTTGATAAGCTATGCTGGCACAAATGTTCATTTCGCTTTGAGTCTGGGGATTGTTACAGTTAGGGCGTTGAGCTAGTTGCAAGTTCGTCGCTGCAGATGTGGGACTTGCAATGCCACGGGTAGCCATCCCGACAGCCAACAAACTTGCTATGCTTAATACGGTTAGTAAAAACTTACCCATGGCTATTTATTCTATGATCGTAAGAACAGGATAACAGAAATGCGATCAAAGCGATAGGGAGCTTCTTTAATTTCGCTTTCCCAGAATTGGACTCGGTTTCGTTCATTTATTCGCTTGCTTAACTCTATTTCATTATTTCCCAAAAAGAAAATCCGAGGAGTTGATAACTAAAAAACCCAGACGGGAACTCGTTTATAAGCAGGAGTCCCACAGCGAGGATCGATTTTAGCTTTGAATAAAACATTGGTTTCGGGATAGAACATAAAGCCAACACCTTCGCGAATCGGACCGAAAATAAGTTCGATATTCTCTAATTTGCCGGCATCTCCTTGAACGGTGACTCGTTGATGTTCTTGAAAGCCCGCTTTTTTGGCATCTTCGGCGTTGATCAATAAACAATGACGGTGAGGCATTCCCCGATATTTATCGCCCACTTGATAAACGACGGTATTATGTTGTCCATAACTGCGTCCTGTTCCGAGAATCAGGGCAATTCCGGGGGCATTTTCCGGTTGGTTGAAATCTTGCTTTTCCGGTGCTTTTAAAGTGGGTAAAGGGGTGACGGACATTTGCGCTTTTCCGGTCGATGTCGGAAAATGGGGTTCGGTAAAAATCCGTCCGCTAATGGTAAACTCTGTTTGGGTTTGATCTAATTGCCCGATTTTTTGATAACCCGGAATCGTTTTGGCGATTAACTGACGAATATAGGCGGTGTCGTGTAATCTCGACCAATCAATCGGGTTTGTGCCTAAAACCTTGACGGCAATATTTGTTAATAGTTCTACTTCCGAGATGATATCGACATCAGAACCCTGTAGATGACTGCTTCCCCGCTCGTTAAAACGGACAAAATTATTGCCCGATTCGGTTGTTGTCGGGTGAGGATTTTCAAAACGAGCGAAGACGGGTAAAATTACCGTATTTTGTCGGGCTAATCCGTGAAAATGTCCTAAATTTGGCTTAGTAGCCACATAAAAAATCGTATCAATTTGTGCTAAGGCTTTTTTGGCTTGAGTTAAATCTGGATTTGCCCCATAAAGATTACCTCCCAAACAGAAAAGGGTGTTGATTTTTCCCCGTTCGGCAGCTTCAATTAATGCCCTGGTATCATAACCGCCGGTTATATTTAATGGCTTTCCTAAAAGTTGAGAAAGTGCCTCGGCGATTTCCCGACGTAATTTCACCGTAACGCCCATAGAACCGAAGCCCTGTACATTAGAATGACCTCTGATTGGCATGGTTCCTGCACCTATTTTACCAGCATTACCTGTAAGTAAAGCTGTATTAGCAATACTGATAATATTATCGACACCATTTTCCTGTTGTGTAACCCCCATCGCCCAAGCGAAAACCACTCGCTCTAAATTGCCGAAAAGGGCGGCGGTTGCTTCAATTTCTTCTCTAGATAAACCGCAGGTTTTAGTAATGGTTTCCCAGGGTATTTGTCGGGCATAATCTATAACAGATTGCCAATTTTTTGTATGGGATTCGAGATAATCCCACCGGACTAAATTTTGTTCGATCAAAGATTTTTGTAATCCGACGAATAGGGCGGTATCGCTACCCGGAATCGGCTGTAGGTAGAGAGTAGAAATATCGGAACCGCCCCGCAATAGGGATTTAATCGGAAAAGCGGGCGAGGAGAATTTGACCAATCCGACTTCAATTTGCGGGTTAATAATAATAATTTTACCGCCGCGATCACGAATTTGAATTAATTCATTCATCAGGCGAGGATGATTAGCGGGGGCGTTAGAACCGATCAATACCACACAATCGGCTTGTTTTAAACTTTCCAGACTGACCATCGAAGTCCCGGAGCCGAAAACCTGTTTTAATCCTACGGTCGAGGCGGCATGACAGAGATCGGAACAATCGGCTAAATTATTACTTCCTAATGCCCGGAAAAACAATTGTAAGAGATAGGCGGCTTCATTAGAAGAACGTCCCGAACTATAGGAGGCCAGAGTCTCGGACGGTTGACGAAAAGCTTGTTCGGCTAATCGATAAACTTCTTCCCAGCTAATACGTTGATAGTGACTTTCTCCAGCTTTTAAGAGAACGGGATAACTGAAACGACCCAGGCGATCGCATTCTAAGGAGGTTAAGGACTGTAATTGAGCGAGATGATAGGTCTGAAAAAAATCGGTTTTAATACCCGGCATTAATTCGGAAGTAATCGCTTCGACACTTTTGAGACAACGTTGCAGACTTTCCCCCGCTTCGTTGACAAAACCGCCCTTTTGTCCCCCCGTTCCCCAAGCGCAAGCTAAACAGGCACTTTTATGATTTAAGGTTTGCCAGAGTTTAACCCCTTGAGGAGAGAGGGTTTTTTCTGCCCAATATTGCAATAGGGGAAAACCCCCACCCGCTTCAATTTTGTTGGATGTTTCCCGTTCTTTCATCGCCTTTTCTCCCGATTTTTCCTCAAATCCCTCCGATAGGGAGAGTGTACCCAATACAGTTGAGTTTATCACCATTTTTTAAAAAGTGCATCAGCAAGGCATAAACGACTGGGTAAGCTACGGTTAGTTGTTGACAATATCCCCTGATTGTGATTTTATCAGACTAAGGAGAGGTCTATTAAAATGGTAATTCTGATGGATGAAAATGAAGACTTTCAACATTTAGAAGAGATGATCGCCAATCTCCAAGTAAAACAGAAACAGATTCTGAAAGGGATGTTAGATTATCCGATTCAAATTGATTCGGCAATTCGGATACTTTCCGATCCATCTCGGCAATTGGCAACAAATCCTAATAATATAACCAGAATACATAAAATACTTAAAGAATTGGAAAAACAAGGATTGGTTAGGTGTCGCAACCGTCAATATTCTTTGACCGAGTTGGGAAGGGAAATAGTAAAACACCTTAGCAATAAGAGTCTAACCCCAAGACGGGATGCACAGAGAAAGGAAAGACTTAAAAAAAGTTACGATTTTTTAGAACTCCATAGGCAGGGATTAAGCTATCAGCAAATAGCGGATAAATACGGCATAAGTCGGGAGCGCGTCCGTCAAATTCTTTCTACCAACCCCGAATTTGAAGCTTATCGGCAAAAACAAAAGGAAAAAAATTATCGCTGAACGACTGAAAGAAGGGTAGAGGAAACTAGATTTATGGAAGAAATATTGGATTTTTATACCCTGTGAATAGGAACGACCTATTATGTGGTACGGTAAGTAATTTCTAGGGGATCATTTTTAATCCATTGACTATGATTGATCAATAAACCTTGAGATAGGTTGCACACCATGAGCGAATACCAATATTACGAATTTCAAGCGATCGATCGCCCCCTCACCCAAGAGGAAAGGGCTGCCATAGGCCAGCTATCGAGCCGCGTCAAACCGACGGCAACGAGTGCCAGTTTCACCTATAGTTACGGCGATTTTCGAGGCGATACCAAACAAGTGCTGGCTCGGTATTTCGATATTATGTACTACATCGCCAACTGGGGAACACAGCAATTAATGTTTCGTTTTCCCAAATCCCTGATCGACCGAGAAGCAATTGAACTTTACTGTATTGATGATTATATCAGCTTATCTTTTGTGGGAGATTGGGCAATTTTAGATTGGGAATTTAGTCAAGAAGAAGGTTTTAATGACTGGATAGAAGGAGAAGGGATTCTATCGGAATTGATAGGATTACGCCAAGAAATTCTCCAGCAAGACTATCGAGGATTATATTTAGCTTGGCTGAAAGCTATTGCCTTATCCGAGGGATATATAGACATCGATAACACCCAACTAGAACCTCCTCTACCCCCCGGACTAAATCAACTTTCTGCATCTCAAAAGGCTTTTATAGAAATCGTTGAATTGGACGAACACTTATTAAATGTTGCTTGTGCATCCAGTGGTAAACTAACAACTATCTCTGAGCAAACTTGGCAACAAGCTATTAGCCAATTATCGGCTTCTGAACGCCAAGATTTCTTATTAAGATTGGCTAAAGGAGAACCGAATTTATCTGCCAAATTCAAACAAAAGCTGTCTCAATTAATCCCTATTTCTCCCGCTTCTAACCAGCCTCGACGTACGATCCAAGAACTTCTTGAGGCTGCTGCTGAGGAAGGAAAAAAGGCAGAAAAACGGCGACAACAAGAAGCGGAAGCCAAGCGAATTGAGGAACTACAAACTTTAGCTAAACGGGAAGCGCAAGTTTGGCAGCAAGTCGAGTCCCTAATTCAGAAAGCCCAGTCTAAACCCTACGATGAGGCTGTTAAATTGTTAGTCAAATTAAGAGACTTAGCCGAATATCAAAACCGGTTGCCCGTTTTCCAAGAGCGTCTGAACCAGATTTACGAACAGTACAGTAACAGGTCTGGGTTGAAGAGGAGGTTACAAGAAGTGGGACTTACTGACAGTAAGTGAATCGCTCTTGAATTTTCGGCGGCTGCATCTCAATTTGGTCGAAATATCTATATTACATTTTGGGCGCATCGATCAACTCACTGACCACGATGCGCCCCTACCATTGGCGCAATAACTGACAAGCGATCGGTTTTTCCTCCGGGGTAACGTGGAACGTGATCCCAAGGAATCTTTTTCACTGGAAAGACGATCTGTTAATGTACGGCTGTAATGCCTCATTTTGTCCCATAGGTCTAATAAAGTTGTTAAGTATTGCCGTTATCGATCGAGATCGGGTTAGCTTTGAGATAGCAGTGAGCATTCAGCTTTAAACAATATAATAACTGCTAACCTAATCACTGATAAGGGGGTTTTTTCATGGCTTTTAGCCGTTCTAGCGGTATTTTGCTTCATCCCACCAGTCACCCCGGTCGTTACGGGATTGGAGAACTAGGTAGGGAAGCCTATCAATTTATCGATTTTTTGGCTCAAAGTGGTCAAAAACTCTGGCAAATTCTCCCTTTAGGCCCCACAGGCTACGGCAACTCTCCCTACATGAGTTTTAGTGCCATTGCCGGCAATCATCTCCTGATTAGTCTCGATATTCTTCGGGAGAAAAACCTGCTTAGTCATGCAGATTTAGAGGATATTCCCGATTTTCCCCTCGATCAAGTGGATTTCGATAAATTGATCGCTTGGAAAATTCCCCTACTTAGAAAGGCGGCGAGCAATTTTGTCAAGGGTTCTGACACAATTCTTTACAAACAGTTTGCCGGCTTTTGTGCTGGCAATGCTGATTGGTTAGAGGATTACGCCCTATTTATGGCCCTATCCCACGCTTACCAGGGTAAAGCATGGATGGAATGGCCGACAGAAATTCGCGAACGTCATTGGGGTGCGTTGGAAACACCGAAACAGGAGTTACAAGAGGAGATTTTTCTGCACAAATTCCTGCAATTTGAGTTTTTTGAGCAGTGGTTAGCCCTAAAACGCTATGCTAACGCCCTTGGTATCGAGATTATCGGTGATATCCCCATTTATGTCTCCCATAATAGCGCTGATGTTTGGGCAAATCCCCAGGTTTTCCGACTAGATCCCCAAACAGGTAATCCCTTGGAAGTGGCAGGGGTTCCCCCGGATTATTTCTCAGCAACGGGTCAATTATGGGGAAATCCTCTTTATAACTGGGATTATCTCAAAAATACGGGCTTTGACTGGTGGGTACGCCGTTTAAAAGGGGTTCTTTCCCTAGTCGATATCATCCGTATCGATCATTTTCGCGGATTAGAAGCCTATTGGGCGGTGGCTTTTGGCCAGGAAAACGCCATTAATGGTCGTTGGCTGAAGGCCCCGGGTTATGATCTCTTTAATACCATCCGGGATCGTTTGGGTAAATTGCCGATTATTGCCGAAGATTTGGGCGATATTGACCAGGCAGTCCTAGATTTTCGCGATCACTTTGCTTTCCCCGGTATGAAAATTCTCCACTTTGCTTTTGGGGGTGATGCGGGTAATCCCTATCTTCCTTTCAACGTCGAACGCAACTGTGTGATTTATACCGGCACTCACGATAATAATACCACTCTGGGCTGGTTTCAAGATAACGCCAATGACTACGAAAAAGCGCGACTTTATCAATATCTTGGCGCTCCCAGTGGTCAGGGAGTGGCTTGGGATCTGATTCGACTTGCCTATAGTTCCGTGGCTAATCAGGCGATCGTACCGTTACAGGATGTGTTAGGTTTAGGATCGGATGCGCGCATGAATACTCCCAGTGTCGCAGAAGGCAATTGGTCATGGCGCTATCGTCAGGAAGCTTTAACCGGAGAATATAGCCACAGATTGCGAGATTTAGTCAATCTTTTTGGCAGAAATCGTTAAATCTAAACCCTTTTGTCGAGACGTTACCCCTAACGTCTCTTTTAGTCCGGTTAATCTTGGCGAGAATTTTTTAGCAATCTTTGCCGGATGCGATCGAGATTTTCTTGACTATTGACGGGTAAATGGGGTAGGGGTAATTCTAAATTGGGCCAATTACTCAAATCATGGCAGGGACAGGATAAACCCGATTGGCCTAGCACCTCAATTGGTACTGGTATAGTACAACGAGCGCAGGGATGAAATTCCCATTGAGGGGAAAGTAAGTCTTGGATAGTTTGTTGAGTACCTTCTAGGTAACAATCGCCACTTTCAGGAGCGAGCATTTTTTGCCAACAATCTTCAAACTCCGCTGAATAGCGATCGCCATTGAAAATTGGCAGCGGAAATAGCATAGCTTGGTTTTTGGGACAAATAACTTTTTTTCCCAATTGAAACCAATGGGCGAGATATTGTTTAACTGCGGAGGTGTCTGACATATAGTATGTGTGGAGGCTGCCCTGATTATTGCTCTTACCATCAATCCTAGCGTTAACTTCCCGTGTCGGACAGGTCTTAGGGTAACTGAGCATCTGGAGCTAGATTAATCCCAATAAACTCACCATTAAAGCTTTTTGGGCGTGCATCCGATTTTCCGCTTGTTCCCAGACTTTTGATTGTACACCCTCGATCGCCCCGTCGGTAATTTCTTCGCCGCGGTGAGCAGGTAAACAATGGAGAATAATCGCGTCTTTGTCAGCGTGACTCATTAGCTGTTCATTGACTTGGTAGGGCTGAAAAACGGGAATTCGGGCATCAGCGAGGCTTTCCTGTCCCATACTTGCCCAGACATCAGTATAGACCACCTGAGAGTCTTTTACGGCCATAACGGGATCGTCGGTAATGAAGATTTTACTACCGGTTTTCTCGCCAATAGCCTGGGCGCTGGCGACAATTTCCCCATCGGGTTGATAGTTTGCGGGGGAGGCAACCCGCACATTTAACCCCATCAAAGCACCACCCAAGAGGAGAGAATTAGCGACATTATTACCATCCCCGACATAGGTGAGGTTAATTCCCCGTAAAGTCTGAAAAGTCTCTTGGATAGTCTGTAAATCGGCTAATATCTGGCAGGGATGTTCTAAATCCGTTAAAGCGTTGATAATCGGGATGCGCGAGTAATTAGCAAAAGCTTCTAAATCCTCTTGTTTAAAGGTGCGAACTGCGAGAATATCGAGATAGCGATCGAGTACCCGGGCTGTATCTGCTAAGGGTTCCCCGCGCCCCACTTGGGTTACACTGGGATTAAGATCGATCACCTGTCCCCCTAACTGGTACATGGCGACGGTAAAGGAAACCCGCGTCCGGGTGGAAGCTTTATAAAATAGCAATCCCAAGACTTTTTTGCAGCTAGGGTTAAGAGTGCCAGCTTTAAGCTGTGCCGATAGATTGAGTAGGGCACTGATTTCTTCGCTACTCATGTCGGTTATTCTTAAAACATCTCGTCCTTTTAAAGTGGCTACCATTGGTTTTTCTCTCGATAAACAGGGGTCTTGATTGGCTTTTATGGCAGTTAGCGATTAGCAAAAATCTTGGGTAAAGACCTTATTATAATCCAGTTTTTTCGCTATTAGGCAATTTTTCCCGAAAATTTTCATGGTGGGGGATGTTAGTCCAGCTAACACCCCCACTTTTTCTGTTATCCGAGGACTAAAAACAAGAAATTGCCCAATTTCTACTTAACTAATTTTGCCCCACACTTAGAACAAAAATTAGACGAGGGGGGATTTTTATGTCCACAATTACCACAGATAATTAAAGCTGGGTTAGCCACTTCCGTCACCGAAGAAAGAGGTATTTCTCCACCGCTATCCAACTTATAGTTATCGATTAACTGCAAAATAATTGCATCTTCCCGTTTATATTCTGTATTATCTTTTCCTCCTGTCAACTCCTCGGAACGTTGTTGTAAATATTTGATAAAAGTCCGATACAAAGCTTGTTTTTTCTCCGGAGTGGCCGAATCCTGTAACTTAGCCGTCACCTGACTTTGAATTTTTTCCTTATCTTCGCGACAAGCTTTTACTTCTAACACCTGTACCGCATCTTCCCAACTGGTGGCGATATCGACTTTTTTTAATCCCGTTGCGGTTTTAATTTCATAGCGAATTGTTTTCTCATTAGTGACTCGATTGACTTCTGGAAAAAGCACTTTCAAAGCTCGGGCCGTCACCACCAATTGATAAATACTCGGATCTTCGGGAAAAACATCCCAGAAAGGAGGTTCCTTTTGGATATGCACGGGGATGGGTAAATCGCGATTTTCCCCCATTTGTTGGGCGCGTTTAGCGAGAATAAATTCTCCTTTCCAGTCTTGATAGGATTGTCGCAGCTCTCGCATTCCATCGAGACAGCGTAGGGAAAAACCGCCAATTTCCTGCACGAAGACAAGACGATGTTTTTCCACTTCTCCCAAGGGTTTAATATCGTCTTCGTTGGCAATAAATTCCCGCAGTTTCGGAATAATTTTTTGGGCTGCCGGGTTATTGGTATTTCTTCCCCCAATCAGGGCAACATTTTGATTTAATTGGGGCGTAAAACCCGCATCTTTTCCTCGCAAGACCGCAGGATTAAGCATAATTAGGGGTCGCGATTTTTGGTAGGCAATGCGAAGATTATTGATAATATCGGCATCGTTGTTATAGATTTTTAACAAGCGATCGCAAGCGGCTAATTCCTGCTGAATGCGACTACTAACCGGGGCATTTTGTAGTAGTTGATTAGCTTGGTTTATGATAACTTGTTGAAAATCTCCTTGACGAATATCGGCAATCTCGGTGATGTCAAATAAACGCATATTTTCGTCGGAGCGGCGCGTTTCTTTCCAGAGGGGGCTAGATTGCTTTAAAATCTCTTCTGAGAGGGGTAAACAAAGGTTATCCATACCTGTATCGTAGGCATTTTTGTTACCGACAATCCCCGAAGCAAATTGTTCGATAAAGTCTTGATAAAGACCATTTAATTCTTGTCTATCAAATAGTTTAATCCCATTAATTAACAAAGCATCGGCACTATCAATCTGTTGATTAGCTTGGAGATTAAATAGATCGCGACTTTGAATTAATTTCTGACGAAAGCGATTAAAACGGCTTTCTAATTGATTAAGATGTTCCAGTAAACGATTAATAACCTCTACTCCTGCACCTCTGGTTTTTCGTTGAATATTGGCCATTAAATAGCCTTCCAATCCCGTTAAAGCTTGTTCACAATATTGTTCCATCTTATCTTTTTTCGAGACATGAAGTTTATCTTTCAGATCATTAATTTCTGCTAAGGCTGTATCATATTCTCGTTGACGTTTACTTTCGTTTTGACTCCAAACCTGTTCTTGATCGCGACGGAATTTTTCTGCCATGTCGGTGAAGATTTGTCGTACTGAAACAATAGAACTCTCAGCAAATTTTACCCCACGGTTTCGATCCTCAAGGATATTATAAAACTCCATTTCTAGAGACTTTTTACCCCGTTGAATAATTTCATCCCGGTTATTATAAATCTTTTTCAGGTAATCGCCGTGCAGCCGCTCATCGGGACTTAATTCTAGTAAATGATTGCGTTTAAATTCCTCGACTCTTGGTGTTAAATAATCATTAATAAATCGCAGAATTTTTCCCTGTTCATTGCCTAAAATATTAACACCCTGTTTGGTACAAGATAGCCAATTATCTTGATTGATTTCCTGACGAGTTTCGTTAGTCCATTGGGAGATTATGGCAATTAAAGAGCGATCCTTGTCGGCACATAAATCCATAATTAATTCCCCTTCGCTCAAGCGCATTCTTTTGAGGATATCACCTCTTACTAACTCCAACATTTGAGCGGGTAAAATCACGGAATCATTCAGCCACCAATTAATTAAATCTTTGGCTAAACGTTCCGATAAAGAAGCACGAATTTGGGCAATAGGAATTTCAATAGTTGATAGCCCAAAACTCATAAATTGCTTAGGATAACCGCGACCACCAGGGTCAGCTTGCGCCCAAGAACCCTTAATATTATCTCTAATAGAGCGCTTATGGGGGGCAAAATCAGAGGTCATATCTAGGAAAATATTTTGGGCGATCATTTCCCGAATTTGACCAAGTTTAAAATCACCTTCTCCGTTTTTCGTTCCTACTAAATAGGTAAAATCAAAGGGGGGTAATTTACTAACAACTTCATCGACCAAACCACTGCTAAACTGTTGATGATATTCGGTTCTGTAGTCAGAAAAGTAATTTAATTCCATCAGGGCAGCGTAACCATTAGCCAAAACTCGATCGCCGACACTAATCCCCGCAAATGCTTCAGGAGTGGGAACAATTGCCGTACTCAAAGGACTACTTTCCCCTCGCAACCAATTACGAATACAGTAGCCTATATCGATTAACATTCCGCTACCCGTACCACCGTTTAAAGACCCCGTAGTAAAGACATTAATAGCACTATTACTAACTTTAATTCCATAGCGATCGAGCATAAAGTTTTCTTGTCCTTTTACCCGTCTCACCGCATCCAGAAATTTCCTTTGGATCTCATGATAATTACAAAATAAAGCAAAACGTCCACAGGCGCGAATTTGTCCCGCTCCCGCTTCTAGGGAAGTAATATTTCTCTCTAATTCCGGGGGAAACCAACTATTAATCCAGGGATATCTATCCATGTCAGATACCATCTCCTGTACCTGTTTTCCACTCACCCGGGACCAGTGTTTTTCGTTATCTTTAAAAGCACTGCCGGCAGCTTCAGGATTACTGATTTTATAATCCTTATCCGTGTCAACCACCAAAAAGCTGACAATCGGAAAATTACTCAAACTGCCATAACTTTCCTCGATTAAGCGACGCAATCGCGATAAAATTTCGTTACCCGTGCCACCAATACCCACTAAAACCGTGGGAACCATGCTTTTTTCTTCTACTGCTGCTGGCATAATTACTTAACTCCTAAGACCATTTCTTGACGGTTGCGGGGGACTTCATAGGTGAGGAAATCGTAGGCTAATTTAGTGTTAGGAAAAATCGCCCGCGCTTCCTCTAACAAATTGGAAATATCCAGAGAATTACCCGGTAGATAACGGGGACTAAAATGGGTCATTAATAACAATTTTACCCGGGATGCCAAGGCCACTTGGGCTGCCATCGTTGAAGTGGAGTGAACACTTTCAAAGGCTAACCCGGCATCTTGGTGAGCAAAAGTTGCCTCATGAATTAGCACATCTGCATTCTGTGCCAATTCGATCGAACCTTCACAGAAAATAGTATCAGTACAATAGGCAATTTTACGGCCGATTTCCGTTTCTCCGCAGAGGGACTGACCGCGAATTTTGCTGCCATCGGCGAGGGTGATAGTTTCCCCTTTTTTCAGCTTGCCGTAAATTGGTCCAGGGGGAATACCCAAAGCGTTGGCTTTTTCCACATCAAAACGTCCTGGACGGTCTTTTTCGGCGATGCGATAACCGTGGGCGGGAATACGATGTTTTAATAGCTGACAGGAGACGGTAAATTCTTCATCTTCGTAGAGTATGCCAGGGGAAATGGCATGGACACGCACCCGATTAGCCAAATTAGTATAGGAATACTTAGCACAAGCGCGCAGATAGTCCGCTAGTCCGGGGGGTCCATAGATATCAATATCCTGAGCAGAACCGGCTAATCCGATACTGGCTAACAGTCCCATTAAACCAAAGATATGATCCCCGTGCATATGGGTGATAAAAATGCGTCGAATTTGGGAACTTTTCAGGTCGCTACGCAGTAACTGGTGTTGAGTTCCTTCTCCACAGTCAAACAGCCATATTTCCGCCCGTTGCGGCAAACGAAGGGCGATACTAGAGACATTGCGGGAACGAGTGGGAACCCCAGAACTGGTTCCTAAAAAAGTAATCTCCACAGGATAGCTGTCAGGATAGAGGATTCTTTTTCTAGTCTAGGCTGTTTTTATCGATTTCTCGATCGAATTACTGCTTTTCTGTATTTCTTGACTTGGAAACAGGAAATCCCCTGATTTTGAGTTTCGCGGCCAGAAATACACCAGTGTTCCTATCATACTTTGTGCTTTTTGTCAAAAAAACTTTTTTTTTGCAATAAAACTACACAAAAAAAAGATCATCGTTGTGGGTGAAATTGACTAATTAATTCTTAAGAATTTGTAAATATTGCGGAATGTTAATTTAAATATTCTCAAGTTTTTGGAGTCAATAAATAATTTTTGCTTATATTTTTGGGAAAATAGAACTCCTGCAAAAATCCAACATCTACCATTGGGTTAGGAGTCAGTATTCAGGAGATTATTTTTATTTATTCTTCCCCCGCAACGCGCACGCAGTGACCCCCCTACACCCCACACCCCACACCCCACACCCCATCCCTAGAACGATCTTTCGGACAAGATTAAGTTTAAAATCTGAAATAGATGATTTTTTTCAGGATCGAGTCAAGTTTATGGCAGATATTGTCGATATTGCGGTCAGTGCCGATAATTTTAAAACTCTAGTAACGGCGGTACAAGCCGCTAATCTTGTGGATGCCCTAAAAAGTCCCGGACCCTTCACGGTTTTTGCCCCCACCGATGAAGCTTTTGCCAAATTGCCCCCCGGGACGATTACCACCCTAGTGCAGAATATCCCCCAATTAGCCCGAATTCTCACCTATCACGTCGTTGCGGGCAAATATATGCAGGAAGATTTGGCAAAATTGGCTCTAGTGACTTCTCTAGAGGGTTCACCGATTCCCATCGATTGTAGCGAAGGTTTTGAGGTGAAAAATGCCACGGTGGTCGCAGGTAATATCGAGGCGGATAATGGTGTAATCCACGTCATCGATACGGTGATCCTGATGGGTTAGTTTTTGACCGGCTTTTCCCCGGGCCGCATCTAGGGCAAATCCCTCTTATTTAGTCAATAAATATACAGACACTTTTGGTTGTTTATGTATTCGATGATCGACGGAGGAAAATGCCCACTTTCTGCGGTTATAACTGTTTACTGTTTACTGATCACTGAAAAAAGCTTCCCTATTCCCCAGAAGCATTAGGATCGATTTTGAGAACTAAAACCCCTAAAGGTGGTAAACAGAGATCGATCGAGTAGGGACGGCTATGATAGGACCATTCCTCCGACCATTTACCGCCAAGGTTGCCCATATTACTACCGCCATATTTACCCGCATCGCTGTTAAAGATTTCCTGATAAAAACCAGGATGAGGTACACCAACGCGATAATGGCTGTGGGGTTGGGGAGTAAAATTACAGACCACCACCACAAACTCCTGCCAATTTTTGCTCCAGCGCAGGAAAGAAACGACGCTATGACTATTATCACTACAGTCGATCCACTCAAAGCCATCCTGACCAAAATCCTGGGTATATAAAGCAGGTTCACTCTTATAGGTGGCGTTCAAATCAGTGAAAAAGCGTTTTAGCTGTTGATGGGGTTGATACTGCAAAAGACCCCACTCCAAATCACCCCAAACATTCCACTCACTCCACTGGCCAAATTCCATGCTCATAAACAGGGTTTTCTTGCCGGGGTGGGTAAACATATAGCTAAATAATGCCCGGACATTGGCGAATTTTTGCCACTCATCCCCCGGCATTTTGCCAATCATATTACTTTTGCCGTGAACCACTTCATCGTGGGACAAAGCCAGCATATAATTCTCGCTGTGGTTATACCACATACTAAAAGTGACATTATTTTGATGGAATTGACGGAACCAAGGATCCATGCCGAAATAATCGAGCATATCGTGCATCCAGCCCATATTCCACTTCAAATTAAAGCCTAAACCGCCCATATAGGTGGGCCAGGACACCATCGGCCAAGCGGTGGATTCTTCGGCAATAGAGAGAATTCCGGGGAAATAGCTAAAAATCACATGATTGACTTGACGCAGGAATTCAGCGGCCTCTAAATTTTCCCGGCCACCGTACTCGTTAGCCACCCATTCCCCATCTTTACGACAATAATCGAGATAGAGCATGGAAGCCACCGCATCCACGCGAATGCCGTCAATATGGTACTTATCGAACCAAAAAAGAGCATTAGCGACGAGGAAATTTCTGACTTCGTTGCGACCGTAGTTAAAAATTAAGGTTCCCCATTCCTTGTGTTCCCCTTTGCGCGGGTCGCCGTGTTCGTAAAGATGAGTACCATCAAAGAAAGCTAACCCGTGGCCATCTTTGGGGAAGTGACCGGGGACCCAATCCACTAGCACACCAAGGCCATTTTGGTGACATTGATCGACAAAATACATGAAATCTTCAGGATTGCCGTAGCGACTGGTGGGGGCAAAATAACCCGTCACTTGATAACCCCAAGAACCATCAAAAGGATGCTCGGCGATCGGTAATAATTCGATATGGGTGCAACCTAATTCTTTAACGTAGGGAATTAGTTTTTCGGCCAACTCGTAGTAACTCAAAAAGCGCGCCCCAGTGTTCCATTCCGACACAGGAACCGGTTCCCCTTCCCCAGAAAGTAAACGGGGGGGTTCGGCACTAGAAGTGTGCAGCCAAGAACCGAGGTGTAATTCGTAAACGGAAACCGGTTGAGTTAAAGGATCGCTATGGCGGCGTTTTTCCATCCAATCGCTATCATCCCAAGTATAGCTATCTAAATTTGCCACGATCGAGGCGGTTTTCGGGCGTACTTCTTGGGCAAAACCGTAGGGATCAGATTTTTCGTAAATATGACCTTCCCAATTTTTGATCTCGTATTTATATTTAGTGCCAACACCGATTTCTGGGATAAACAATTCCCAGACCATATTATTACGTTTCCGCATTTGGTGATCACGACCATCCCAGTTATTGAAATCACCAATAATCGAGACATTACGGGCATTAGGGGCCCAAACGGCAAAATAAACCCCTTTAATACCCTCGATTTCGGCTAAATGCGCCCCTAATTTTTCATAAATGCGATGATGGTTGCCCTCCCCAAACAGATGTAAATCAAAATCGCTGAGTTTGGCAGAACGGAAGGCATAGGAATCATAGATTACCCGTTCCTGTTCTCCCTCGTGGATGCGTAATTGATAATTGTTCAGTTCACCGATATCGATGACGCACTCGAAAAAATGGGGATGATAAGCGGTCTTCATGGGATATTCTTGTCTTTGGGACGGTAAAATAACCCAAGCGGCCGTGGTTTTCGGTAAATAGGCTCTAACAACCCATTTATTTACTTTTCCTTCTTCTTCTAGGGGATGGGCCCCCAAAACCTCAAAGGGATCGTGATGGAGGTTGTTGACGATTTGATGGACTTGTTCGGGGGATACCACTATAGACATTCAGTTAACACTCTTGACATCTACAATACTTATAGCAAGGAAATAGTCATTTTTTTGTTGCCTTCTGGGAATTCTCAAACTGATGGTATTGTAAAGTTTCAATGCAAATATAGTCATATATAGCCAGGCATGGTAATATATAGACAGGAAACTATCAGACTAGGCAAAAAAAACAAGAATAAGTTATCGAACGGCTTGGAGGTGGTGGAAACAAGGGAA
>MTBT01000254.1 GCA_002282935.1 Microcystis sp. LSC13-02
CGATTCCACATCCTCCAAGCAGTGTCATAACTGATCCCCTTTTTCTTGGCATAATCTGATAGTTTCATTTGAACTGTAAGGTAAACTTGCACTAACCACAGTAGCAGTTTTTTGCTATTATTTGCGTATATTTTCGACAAAACTTTACAATACTAAATCTGGTTATTAAAGAGTGATTATTTATTCCCCCTTTTGCCTCTTGCCTATTGCATGAGTGCCTGTCCTGATAAGTAGCCTATATTCAACGGATTTAGTATAAATTACTCCTTGATCGCTAAACAGTCATCAGTGAACTGAAAACTCAAATCTGATAACTCAAATCTGATAACCGATAACTGATAACTGATAACTGATAACTGATATGGGTTCACTCAAGTAATTTCTTCAGCAGGGCATCCACTTCCTCCAAGCCGGATTGATTATTTTTTAGGACATAAACCGCTCGCGCTTGCTTAAAAGCTTCTTTCGCTTCTCTTTTTCGTCCCCGGCCCGCGTAGGCCCGACCGAGATTAAGATAGACATCGGCGTTATTGGGGGCGATTTCGGCCAAATCTTGATAGGCGATAATTGCTGCAAGATAATCTTTTCTGGCCAGATGGATGCGACCAATTCCCGCTTGTGCTTCCAAAGATTGGGGTTGTAGGAAAACAGCCCGACGATAAAAGGGGAGAGCCTCGTCAAAACGCTCTTGTTTTTCGAGTAAAATACCTATTTTTAGCTGAATTAAAAAATTTCTTGTACTTTGTCGCTCTATTTCTTTTAAAATCTGGGTTCCGCCATTTAAATCGCCCTGTTTGAGCAAAAGGCTGGCCAGTTGCAATCTTAATTCAGTATTGTTAGGGAATCTTTGCAGGGATTTTTGGAGAAAATCGAGGGCTTCGCTGCTTTTATTCTGTTCAATCAAGGCTTTACCCATGATTTCGTGGGCTTGCTGATTATTGGGGTCGAGAGCTAAAACCCATTGGTAAACTTCGCCCGCTTTAGCATAGTTTTTTTGGCGTAATAATACTACCCCTAAACCGAGGTAGTGTTGGACGTTTTTCGGTTCTATTTGGATAGCGTAGTAGTAAGCGGTGGCTGCATTGTCATAATCACCGATATTAGCCAAACTATAACCGAGAGCATGGAAAAAGTCAGGATTACTCGGATCGAGACTTAAAGCTTTTTGGTATGCTTGGGCGGCGGCGTTATAATCCCCTTGCCGCGTTTGTAAAAAGCCAATCCCAGAGAAAATTTTGGCATTATTGCCATCAAGGGCGGCAGCCCGCTCGTAAACGGCTATAGCTTCCCCATAATTGCCATTTTTGACCAATTGCCGCGCTTGACGCAGTAGTTCGTTAACCTGTGAATCCTTGCTCACGATTGCCCCTGCGGGATTATCAGCGATCGCAATTGAGGCAGAGAAACAGCCCCCCGCGAGAAGACCGACGAGCAAGATTAGACGGGTAAATTGTTTCATCGCTTTACCTTTGTTAACGATTCTTAATTAAACTTTATTCTAAATAGTATTGACAAAAATCAACTATTCTGCATCACCTTGGACGAGATTATTGCGGGCTTCTTGGGCGACTTGGGCGCTTTTGTCGTTGGTTAACTGGGTCAAAACAGCGATCGCATCCTGTCCCCCTAAGCGGCCTAAAGCTTGAGCGAGACGATAGCGCAGTTGCCAGTCATCATCATTAGCCAAGGGAACGAGTAAAGAGACGGCGCGGGGGTCGCCTAGTTCCCCAAAAGCACTAACGGCGGCCGTTTTTACCAATTCATTATCGGAGTTAAGGGCGATTTCGAGCAGTTCAAAGCCCCGGGGTTCCCCCAATTCGCCCAAAGCTGCCACAATGCTAAATTGAATTAACCAGTCGCAGGATTGTTGATAGACGGCCACCAGATCATCGTAGGCTGCGGTTAATTTTAACCCCCCGATCGCATCGGCCGCGGCCGCTTTCACGTCTGCTTCGGGATCATGCAACAAGCGATCGCGCAGAATAGTTAAGGCCAGATCGAGATTCTGACGACCGAGGATATCTAACTGACTTACCGCCGAATAACGCACCCTAGCGTTACTATCGTTAATTAAAGGCTGTAACATCTCGAAGGCGATTTCTGGGGCTAAATAACGCAGTTGATTAACTCCCGATAAGCGATGGCCATAATCATCGGAATCAAGCAGCCGTTGCACGGATTCAGGGGAATAATTCATAATTTGATGACACCCTTAACAATTGGACTGGTATTAATTGTCCCATGAATAGTTATCGGCTCCTGACTATCTTGATCATGTTTAGTTCCCCGGTTTTTTGGGGCTGTCGTCCTCCCTCTCCCCTTAAAAAAGAACCTACGGCCGAGATGCTCGTTTCTCCTTCTCCCAGTCCGATTATTTCCGCATCAGACATTAAAGCTGCTAATCGTTATCGTCAATTGGGATTACAGTATCGTCAACAGGGAGATTTTATCAAAAGTATTGAGGCTTTAAAAAAATCGGTACAGTTAAACCCCAATCATCTAGACGGTAGAGTAATTTTAGGATGGACACAACACCTAGCTAAACAACCTTTAGCGGCACAAATAACCCTCGAAGAAACGATTAAAATTGCTCCCGATCATGTTGCTGCTTATAATGCTTTGGGTATTGTTTATCTTGTCGGTGGTCATCTTGAAAAGGCCGTAGTCACTCATACTAAAGCCGCTAATTTAAAACCTGATAATGAAATTGCCTACTATAATTTATCCCTCGCCTATCATCGTTTAAAAGATTTTAATTCAGCTATTACTAACGCTGAAAAAGCAGTTAAATTAGAGCCGAATAATCCCCATCCTCTTGTGGCTTTGGCAATGATTTATTTAGAGCAAGGTGATAGTAAAAAAGCTCATGATACCTATAGAAAGGCTGTGGATTTAGACGGTCGTTATCGACAAAAATGGTTTCTGGCACATCTGAAGGAAGCTGGTTTTAGTCAGGAGCAAATTAAATTAGTAGAAAAGTTACGAGCCTAGATTTAAAAAATATTATTTACTCTTAAGATGCCTGTCGATGTCCCAGTTTTAGGAAAATAGTTTCTAAATCTTCGCGGCAAGTATAAAACTCGCTTAAGGTCAGGCCAGAAACGACTAAAGATTTCAACAATTCGGCACTATCTTCTAGGGTTCCCGTAAATTTAACCTGGAGAGTATTAGTATTAATAATTCTTTGCCAACTTTCCACAAAAACACATTGTTTAAGAGCGGTTTCTAAGGTTTCTAAATTGCCTAGAGTCGTGATCTGCAAGTATTGGCCAGCTAGACGTTGATTTAATTCTTGTAAAGAGGTACTTTCCACTAGATAACCTAATTCCATGATGCCCACAGAACTACAAAGTTCGGCTAAATCACTAAGGACATGGGAGGAAATTAAAATAGTCATACCTGCCGATTGTAAGACTTTAATAATCTCACGAAATTGTAGGCGAGCGATCGGGTCTAATCCAGAAACCGGTTCATCGAGAAGTAAAATTAAAGGTTCATGGATAATCGTTCGGGCTAAACTTAAACGTTGTTTCATCCCCCGGGACAAAGTAGCGATCAAATTATGGCTTTTACCTGTCAATTGTACCAGTTCTAGAACCTCATAAATGCGGCGATGACGTTGGGAGCGAGGGATATGATAAAGACGGGCAAAATAATCCAGATAATTCCAGACATTTAGGTCATCGTAGAGGGGAAAATTATCGGGTAGATAACCTAAGTTTCTTTTGAGACGGGGATTACTCTCATCTCTTAAAAGACGTTCTCCGTGCAGATATATTTCTCCCGTTGTCGGTTCTTCCGCTGCCGCTAACATCCTAATTAAAGTGGTTTTTCCCGCTCCATTTGGACCGATTAACCCGTAAACTTCCCCCGCTTCAATCTGTAAATCCACTTGATTAACAGCCCCATGGCGGTCAAATTGTTTGGTTAAACCAACGGTAGCAATGGCTAATTCTGGTGCGTTCATAAAGTTTTAGTAGTCGGATTGCTGACAAACTGGCCACCACATTCTTAACATTAACGTTTGGGTTTCCCGTTATCAATAGAACCATTCTTGATGGTATGGTGAGAACCCCACTAGGACAAGGCAATACAGGCGAAGAGGTGATTTTGTTCTGTGTTAGACTGATATTTGAGTAAGTCTAACACGAACCACAAAAAGATATTGATCAGAAAACTGATCATCAAGCTAGATGTTTAAAGACTGATTTGAACCAATTATTTTTTTTTGTTAATGAATATTTTTGCTAATAAATAGGGTCTGCTGAATAATGGTAAAACCCTTTTAAAATAAAGCTTTTGACCTGTTAAAGTCCGATGTTAGTGCAAGAAAATAGGATTG
>MTBT01000255.1 GCA_002282935.1 Microcystis sp. LSC13-02
GAGAATACCTCTACTTTTTCAGAAGCAATTCTGTCTTTCGCAAGTAATCTCTGTGAACCAAGAATCCCCGTCTCTTTAGAGCGGGGAGTGTTAATCCATCGTTTGATCAAGGGGAACGCACCATCTTTAAGTTAACCGAGCCGTATTGACTCCCCTGCCATCACCCCGGCAATTTGTCGGTCCAACTGTTCTAAATTTTCTGCCGGTTCAAGGCAGCATAACCCTTGACAAATTAACCCAAATGTGCTAAGGGGCAAACTGGCATCGACTCGATACACCGCAGTGGGCAAATAGCGACTTAACAGCGGATCGATCGAGCTTTCCGGGGCGCGCAGACAGAAACCGTGACGATAGTGATCGAGAGCGACAAATAAACTGGGGCAAGCGGTGGGGGACTCTTCTAGGATGGTACTAAAAGATTGCAAGGCCTTTTGGGCCCGATCGAGATATTCTAGATTTTCCGTCAATCGCGACAGACGCACTAAATTAGCGATCGCAATTCCGTTGGCCGAAGGGGTGGCATTATCCGTATAGCCCCGTTCCCGCACGATCAAATCGAGACTATGATCAGAAGCGGTATTAAAATATCCTCCCTCATCCTTGGACCAAAACCAGCGATCGAATTCCCCTTGTAGATCGATAGCAGCCTCTAACCAGCGAGTTTCTTGGGGATTAGCCGTTTGCAAGTCCAGTAAAGCCTTAATAAAATAGGCAAAATCCTCCGATTGGGCTAAAACCGAGGCCTGACCCTGATAATTCAAGCGCTGAAAACGTCCATCTAACCACTGATGCTTGAGAATAAACTCGGCCGCTTGACTAGCCATTTGCCAGTACAAAGGTTCGCTAAAGACGGCAAAGGCCCGGGCCAAACCGGAAATCATCAAACTATTCCAAGCGACGATCATTTTCGTATCCGTTACCGCCGGAATCCGTCCCGGCCAAGAAACGGTTTTCGCCTCTTGATTGTCTCTGGCCGGGGGAAAAAGAGCTAATTGGGACTGAGAACTGCCATAACGCCGAATAAATAACTTATCGAGCATATTTTCTATCTCCGACCATAATTCTCCCCCTTGCCGACGTTGCAGGACATTACGACCCTCAAAATTCCCTTCGGCAGTAACGGTAAAATTAGCTTGCAGCAGTCCTAATTCCTCGATCGAGAGATAATCCCTTAACTCTAAATCCGACCAGACATAAAAGGCCCCTTCCTCCGGTTCTCTATCCGTGGCATTCTGAAAACTATCGGCATCCTGGGCCGCATAAAAATAGCCTTCTGGGGCGGTCATTTCCCGTTTTAGCCAGTTAACCGTGCCTTTAATCCCTCTCTCAAAGGCCGCTTCTCGATAACCCGCACTCCACAAATTGGCTAAATATTCGACAATTTGCCCGTTATCGTAGAGCATTTTTTCAAAATGGGGAACTGTCCACGTCGAATCCACCGTATAACGATGGAATCCTCCCCCTACATGGTCATAGATTCCCCCCAAGGCCAGATCTTCCCCCCGTTGATAGGCCGCTTGCCGGAGGGAATCCTCAAAATCGTCACCAAAGCGACTGCCCTGCAAAGCCAGATTAGAATAGGGAATCATCGGAAAACTGGGCCGACCGTAGTTATTGGGATTAACCTGAATCACTGCCGTATTTCTCTCGATTCCTGTGGCTAAAAGGGAAGGAGCGGCTAAATTGGTCTCTGCTCGGGGTAAAATAGCCGATTGACGCAGTGCGCCCAGCATTTCGGCCGTAAATTTGTTTAATTTGTCTTTTTCCTCGTCATAATAACGACGTATCGATTGCAGCACTTGCAGAAAACCGGGCCGGTTAAAGCGCGGTTGCACGGGAAAATAAGTACCACCATAGAAGGGAATTAAACTATCGGGTGTTAGGAAGACATTCAGAGGCCAACCCCCTTGACCGACCATTATCTGCAATGCTTGCATATAGATACTATCGATGTCCGGTCTTTCCTCGCGATCAACTTTGATCGGCAAAAAATACTGATTGAGATAATCGGCAATGGCCTGATCGGAAAAAGCTTCTCCTTCCATAACCGTACACCAATGACAGCTAGAATAACCGATCGAGAGAAATATCGGTTTATCTTCTCTCCTGGCAATTTCTAGGGCGCTGTCACACCAATACCACCAATCGATCGGGTTTTCGGCGTGTTTTCGCAGGTAAAGACTTTCAGATTCAGCCAGATGATTAGCCATGGGAAAAGGGGATTTTTTGCTCTTGCTGCTTATTAGTTTAAGCTAATTAGAGACTAACCGGAATTAAGCCGCTGCTCATGCTGAAAACTTCGATCGCCCTAGGATTTTTTCTCACTCAATCTTGGCCCCTTAACCCGCAAGTGCAGGGGGTGGCTAATCATTTAATTGGGGTTATGGATACCAGGGAACAAGCGCAGACTAACCCCCGCATTGCTAAGGTGCAGATGACTACCTGTGCGGTGAATTTTTCCCCCAAACAGGATAATATTTATCTCTATCAAGAACAGGCGATTATCGATCAGTTAAATCAACCCTATCGTCAAAGAATTTTAGTCATTCAACCTAGCTCCGATAATTCCACTGTGGAATCAAAAGCTTATAAGTTAAATAATGCCGCTAACTTTATTAATTTTTGTAACAAAGACTTGACAGAAAGAAATTTAAATGTATCAGATTTGGCCGAGTCGGTGTGTACTGTGTTTTTAAAACCGATAGCGGGGGGTTATCGGGGAGAAACTCCCCCCCAGGGTTGTCCCACTAATGCCAGAGGTGCGGTAAAAATAACTAATACAATTATTCTACATTCCCAGGGCATGGATACCAGCGATCGAGGTTATGATAGCCTTGGACGGCAGCTGTGGGGTGCGCGGGATAATTTCTATCAATTTCGCTGGCAAAAACCCTAAAATCGGCTTTCCTGTTTCATTAATGCCACATCAAGAGCAAAATAGGTCAAAATCAAATCGGCCCCCGCTCGTTTCATACTGGTTAAAGTTTCCAAAATCAGGCTTTTTTCGTCAATCCAGCCCTGTTTTGCCGCCGCTTTAATCATTGCATATTCACCACTAACATTGTAGGCAGCAATGGGCAGATGGCTACTATCTCGCAGACGACGGATAATATCGAGGTAGGCGAGAGCGGGCTTAACCATGATAATATCTGCCCCTTCTGTTATGTCTAAACTGGCTTCCCGTAACGCTTCCCGACTATTAGCCCCATCCATTTGATAGGTTTTCTTATCACCAAATTTCGGGGCTGATTCTAAGGCATCTCGGAAGGGACCATAATAAGCAGAGGCATATTTAGCCGTATAAGCGATAATTCCCACATCTAGATAACCCGCTTCGTCTAAAGCTCGACGGATCGCCCCAACCCTACCATCCATCATATCGGAAGGGGCGACGAAATTAGCCCCGGCTGCCGCTTGCGAGAGCGACATTTTCACTAAAACTTGCACGGTTTCATCGTTAAGAATTTTACCGTCTTGGACGATACCATCATGACCATAAATTGAAAAAGGATCAAGGGCAACATCGGTAATAATAATTATTTCAGGGACTTCTTTTTTAATCGCTTTCACTGTCCTTTGTACTAAACCATCGGGATTATAACTTTCTGTACCGAAATTATCTTTTTTATCTTCGGCAATCAGAGGGAAAAGAGCGATGGCATTAATGCCTAAATTATAAGCATTAACCACTTCTTTTAGCAATAAATCGAGGGAATAACGATAACAATCGGGCATAGAAGGAATAGCCACCTTTTGATTTTCTCCCTCCATGATAAAAACAGGATAAATCAAGTCATTAACGGTTAATTCGGTTTCACGAACAAGACGGCGAATCGCTGGAGTATAACGAAGACGACGGGGACGAATCAGCATGATAACGGCGAGTCAAAAATAAAAAGTAAACAGTAAATAGCTAGGTTTGCTCTAGTTTTTTGCTTAGGAAAAAACCGGGGATAGGACAATCAAATAATCCTGATCCCCCTGACTAATTAGTGAAAATCGGGACTATGACGAATCAAACTCATAAACTCTTGACGAGTCTTAGCAGAATCGGCAAAAATACCGCGCACGGCACTCGTAGAAGTCCAAGAACCGGGTTTTTGAACCCCGCGCATTACCATGCACATATGAGTCGCTTCAATCACCACAGCCACCCCTTGAGGTTGCAGTAATCCTTGTAAAGCATCGGCAATTTGTGCGGTTAAACGTTCCTGTACTTGCAGTCGTCTGGCGTACATTTCACAGATGCGGGCAATTTTCGATAAACCGATCACTTTCCCGTTAGGAATATAGGCAACATGAGCGCGGCCGATTATCGGTAAAATATGGTGTTCACAGGAGCTAAAAATATCGATATCTCGGATTAAAACCATCTCGTTAGCCTCCTCGTGAAAAACTGCCCCATTCAGCAATTCATCGAGGGATTGCTGATAACCAGAAGTGAGAAATTTTAGGGCTTTTACTACTCGTTTAGGAGTGTCTCGTAAACCTTCGCGATCGGGGTCTTCTCCTAATCCTAACAGCAGTGTTCGTACCGCTTGCATCATCTCGGCTTCCGATACCGGCGATTTAGGTTCGGTAATCACTTCGGGAAAGTGATTGTAGTCATCATTGTGGAAAATTGCTTTGGACTTAGCTAAGGTCATAGATATTTTTACAGACTCCAATAGTTAATTAATCGGCAAAGTTTTCTGATTTTACCAATTGTCAATAAATACCCTTTGCTAGAGTATTTATTTTTCTGGGCATCTAGACGATAACTAATGAAAGCTATCGGTTTATTTCCTCGTCTCTGGGTTTATCTCCGGTGCGGAAATCTGGAAAAATTGATTTTCCTAGTCACCGAAAAAGTCTTGAGTATCTCCCTAGTTAATTGAGGACAGAGTTCTACTGCATAATTAATTTATTTTGTCAAGTAGTTCATTTGTTTGTTAGTGTGGTTTTCCTAGAATGATAATCGTTATCATTTTAACAAAAAATTTAGATTTACCAACAAAAATTTTGTCGCCAGATAAAATAGTCCCGTTAAGTTGTTTAACTTATTTTGAAGACATACAGAGATTTTGCGATTTTATCGCTTATATTCAGCAATATTACTGATTTTTTGGTATTCTTCCTCCGAGTATAAATCCGCCGGAGAAGCAAGGCGATCGAGAAAGAGGATTCCTTCGAGATGATCGTATTCGTGTTGAAAGATGCGCGCGACAAAATCCCTGAAAACTTGACGGATTTCGCGACCCTTGCGATCGCAATAGTCCACCTCGATCCACTGATGACGGGGGACAAAACCGCGTAAATTGGGGACACTGAGACAACCTTCCCAACCCTTGACCATTTCCTCGCTGACCTGCAAAATGCGAGGATTAATCACGGCAGTGGGTGGCATCATCGGAGCGTCCGGATAACGAGGATTGGGGTGAGAAGCAACGATAAACAGACGCAGAGACCGAGCAACTTGGGGCGCGGCGATTCCCACCCCGTGGGCAGCTTGCACGGTGGTAATCAGGGAATCGATCAAATTTTGACAGTCAGAATCGAGAAGATTATCGATCGCTGGTGCTTTTTGCTGTAGAATTGGATTTCCTAATTGGGTGATTGTTAAAACTTGCGTCATCTGTCTAAAGATTAATTGTTTAGCCCTGAAAATCATTTTATCGTCAGCGGAAAAATCTCGCTAAACTGATAAGGCTTCCCTGCAGCAGCACTAGATCAACTTTGTTAATCAAAATTAACCGTGGATAGCAGCGCCCAACAACTTTGGCATAATCTCCTAGAGCGTCTAAAATTACTATTAACCCGTCCCGCTTTCGAGACTTGGTTTCAAACAGCGACGGTTAAAGAATGGCAAAACAATCGCTTAGTAATTCAGGCTGCCAATCCCTTTATTCTTAACCATCTTCAGAAAAATTATCTGTCAACAATTGCCGAAGTAGTACAGGATATCGTCGGTTATCCCGTCGAGATTCAACTAACGGCACAACAGGGCGATTCGATCGCTATTTTCCAGCCTGACACTAGCTTAGAATCAGAATTATCCCCCGGTAATCAACTTAACCCTAAATATAATTTTTCCCGTTTTGTTGTCGGGCCAACTAATCGCATGGCCCACGCGGCTGCTTTAGCGGTAGCGGAATTACCCGGACGCGAATTTAACCCGCTTTTTCTTTGTGGTGGAGTGGGATTAGGTAAAACCCATTTAATGCAAGCGATCGGTCATTATCGTCTGGAATTATATCCCCAATCCAGGGTTTCTTATGTATCGACGGAACAATTTACTAATGATTTAATCACTGCTATCCGTCAAGATAGTATGGAAAGTTTTCGTAATCATTATCGCCATGCGGATATATTATTAGTGGATGATCTGCAATTTATTGAAGGAAAAGAATACACTCAAGAAGAATTTTTTCATACCTTTAATACCCTGCACGAAGCGGGAAAACAGGTGGTTTTAGCCTCCGATCGCCTCCCCAAACAGATTCCCAGTTTACAGGATCGTTTAATTTCTCGCTTTTCTATGGGATTAGTCGCCGATATCCAAGCACCGGATATCGAAACTCGCATGGCAATTTTACAAAAAAAGGCCGAGTACGAAAATCTGCGTCTTCCAAGAGAAGTTATCGAATATATTGCCGTTAATTATACTTCTAATATTCGCGAATTAGAGGGGGCATTAATCCGGGCTACTACTTATATTTCTATCTCTGGATTGCCGATGACGGTAGAAAATATCGCGCCGGTTTTAAATCCACCAATGGCCAAAATTGCCACTTCTCCTGAGATTATTATGGCGGTAGTAGCAGAAAAATTTCAACTCTCGATCGCCGATCTAAAAGGAAATTCCCGCCGACGAGAAATTAGTTTTGCCCGACAGATTGGGATGTATTTGATGCGTCAACACACGGATTTAAGCTTACCGCGCATTGGCGAAGAATTTGGCGGCAAAGATCACACCACTGTTATTTATAGCTGTGATAAAATCAACCTTTCCCAACATCAAGATCGACAATTACAAGAAATCTTAGCCCAACTAATCGAGCGAATTAACTCCCTTAGTCGCAATCAGTAGTCGGGAAGTGGGGTTTTTCAGTGATCAGTGATCAGTAAACATTGAAAAGACACTAGGAAACTGCTATTTAATACTGCTCACCTAAAACTCACATCTGATAACTGATAACTGATAACTGATAACTGAGATTAACTACAGGAGAATAAACTGGCAATTGTAGCGAGGAGACGAGAGGTCATGGGTAAACTATCGATCACCATAGCTGTACATAATAACATCATGTAAAGAATGGAATATTTAAACAGCGATCGAGCGATGTCCCGATCAAAAGGATTCTGTTTTAATCGCCAAGCTTTTTTCAGGAAAACAAACCCTAAAATTAAAGCCACTACACCATAGACCACACCACAGGCAGCCAAGGGATAAATCAGGAGGAAAGTGACAGGAACGACGATTAAAGTATAGAGCCAAATCTGCTCGCTAGTGGCTTCTTCCCCTTTAACTACGGGCATCATCGGGATATCCACTTCTGCATAATCATCCTTGATCATTAAAGCCAAAGCCCAAAAATGGGGAGGAGTCCAAAGGAAAATAATTGCGAATAAAATCCAAGGAATCCAACCGAGATCGCCCGTTACTGCCGCCCAACCCACTAGGGGAGGAATCGAGCCAGCCGCGCCACCGATAACAATATTTTGGATACTATGACGCTTGAGCAGATGGGTATAAATCAGCATATAAAATGCGATACCGGTCATTGCTAAAAATCCGCTCAAAGTATTGACAAAAAAGACAAAAAGTGCTAGGGAAAGGGAGGCTAAAACGAAGGCAAAAATGAGGGCGTGGAGGGGTTGCACGCGGCCGGAGGGAATGGGACGGGCGCGGGTGCGAAGCATGGTGTGATCGATGTCGCGATCATAGATACAGTTTAAGGTTTGAGCGGCGGCGGCGGCGAGAGTGCCACCGAGGAGGGTAAGAAAGAGTAAGAGAGGGGAAACCTGACCTTTAGAGGCGATTTCCATAGAAGCGGCCGTGGTAATCAGCAGTAGAGGAATAATTCGGGGTTTAGTGAGTTGATAATAACTTTTAGCGACTTGTAAAAAATTATCGTGGTGGCGAAGGGCTTGAGTTCCAGTCATCGTGATTAAATCCTTAGAGATGGCTTATAAGTAATGGGACAAAATTAACTTCTTGGTTAGAATGGGCAATAGGCAAGAGGCACTCATGCAAGAGGCGGTTAGATATGTGCAATTAATTGTGTCTAGTTACTTAGGAGCGAAAGAACGATCGCGAAGGGCGAAAGTGGTAAAAGCGACGAGGGTTCCCACCAATAGCGCACCGATGCTGTGGTGGGTAATGGTTAAGGGTTCCACCTGTAGATGCAGTTTCAGGGTGGCAACGCCTAAAAACACCTGTAGGGCGACTAATCCCCCGGCGCTAAAAGCTAGTTTTTTGAGGAGAGGATGGATAGCGGCAATTCGCCAAGCGAAGAAAACTAGGGTTAACACCGAGATAGTAGCGGGAAAAACCCCGATAATGTGGCTATTCATCACGGTGCAGAGTTGGGAAACCGTTAAACACTGATGGGCGGCCCAACGGGAACCGACGAGACCGCCGAGGAGACATTGCAGATAAACTAGACCGGTGGCGACCATTCCGAGCCAAGTTAGTTTCCCGACTGTACCTGTGGGACGGTAGGGAGTCAGACAGATAGCAATGACGATTAGGGTAGCAAAAAAGAGCAAAGCTGTGCCTAAATGGGCGGTTACGATGTCAAATCGCAGTAATTGGGTCACGGTTAATCCTCCCAGGACTCCTTGCAGGAGAATTAAAGCTAAAGCGGCGATCGCAGAGGGGAACAGCCAAGGGGGAAGATGGCGACGATACCACCAAGACAGACCGACGAGAGCGAGCGTACTAAACCCGATCAAAGAGGCATCGAGACGATGAAACCACTCCAGAAATACCTGTAGATTCATCTGCTGACTGGGAATCCATTGACCGTAACACAGAGGCCAATCGGGACAAGCTAAACCGGCGTTCATAACTCTGGTGGCAGCACCCACCACCATCAGGGCGAAAGTAGCGATCGCAATTTTCCAGACTAAGCGGCGCATCCACACCTGAATATTGCCGGTTTCTCTTAGGGGTGTCGGGTTAAAAACAGATTCGGTCATCGGTTTGCCTGTTCTCAAGGAGTCTGTCATCAAAGATCATGGCTTTGTTTGCCAGTTAGTTATCACTGTGAATGAGTTTTTTTACGACCGGTAAAACCTTTTAGATATTCTTTAGATTTCTGGCCATTTCCGTTACATTTGTTTACATAAACTCAGAATAAAATATAAAAATTAGTGATTTTAAATACTTTCCCTGAAAACGATCCCAAAGAAAATATAAAATTCTCAGAAGATGCTGGTTAAATTTCCCATCTATAGGGGAATCATGTTTTAGCCTTGAATAAGTAGGCACTATTGAAAATATTGAAAAGACCGTGAAAATTCCCAGCAGTATCCTGACCCTTGTACTCGGGATCGCCTTGACCTTAATTAGTCTCTGGTATGGCCAAAATCATGGCTTAATGCCCGTGGCCGCTTCCGAAGATGCCAAGGAAATAGATAGTATCTTTAATCTGATGATGACCATCGCCACGGGACTATTTTTAATAGTTGAAGGCGTGATCGTTTATATAGTGATTCGCTTTCGTCGCCAACCGGGGGATCAAACCGACGGGCCGGCAGTGGAGGGCAATGTCCCCCTAGAAATCTTCTGGACAGCCATCCCGACGGTAATCGTCTTTATCCTTGCCGTCTATAGCTTCGAGATTTATAACAATATCGGCGGTCTCGATCCCCTGATTTCCAAGGGTGACAAAGGAGAAATCGCCCACCACGGTCATCACCACGGCACGATGATAGCCCTGAGCGGCGATCGCAGAGTAGCCCTAGGTATCGGCAATTCCTACGATGGTGAAGGAGTTCCCCCCCTAGTGGTCAATGTTAAAGGTATTCAATACGCTTGGATCTTCACCTATCCCGAAACTGGCATTGTTTCCGGGGAACTGCACGCTCCCGTCAATCGCCCCGTGCAACTGAATATGGAAGCAGGAGATGTGATCCATGCTTTCTGGGTTCCCCAATTGCGTCTAAAACAGGACGTTATCCCCGGACAAGAAACGGTGTTATCGTTCACATCCAATCAAATTGGTCAATATCCGATCATTTGTGCGGAACTTTGCGGGGCCTATCACGGTGGCATGAAATCTAGCTTTGTGGTTCACTCCCAAGCAGATTACGACCAATGGGTGCAGGATAACACAATCGCTGAAGTTGACAGCGATCAAACCGTAGCCATGACCGCTAAAGATCGCTCTGATAGTCAATATTTGACCCCCTACACCGAAGAAATGGGCATCGACGCTGAAATCCTCGCCCAAGTTCCCCATCAGCACCAAATGTAATTTTTCTTGTCATCTAAAATCTTGGCATTATGACAGCATCAACGGAAATAACCACCCCAGCAACAGTTCCCGAGGTGATCCATCACCGCAAGTGGACAGATTACTTTACTTTCTGCACCGATCATAAAGTTATCGGTATTCAATATCTGGTGACTGCTTTTCTTTTCTTCTTTATTGGCGGTGCTTTCGCGGAAGTGCTGCGGACAGAATTAGCCACTCCCGACCCCGATTTCGTCTCCCCAGAACTATATAACCAATTTATGACCATGCACGGAACGATCATGATCTTTCTTTGGATCGTTCCGGTTGGGGCAGGTTTTGCCAATTATCTCATTCCCCTGATGATTGGGGCCGAAGATATGGCTTTTCCTCGTCTTAACGCTGTGGCTTTCTGGCTTAATCCCCCCGGCGGGCTGCTATTATTATCCAGTTTCTTTGTCGGCGCTCCCCAGTCCGGTTGGACTTCCTACCCACCTTTAAGCTTAATTAGCGGCAAATGGGGGGAAGAATTGTGGATTTTGAGCCTTTTATTGATCGGGACTTCTTCGATTTTAGGCTCGATTAATTTTATCACCACGATCCTGAAAATGCGGATTCCTGAGATGGATTTGTACAGTATGCCGCTATTTTGTTGGGCAATGCTGGCCACCTCGACTCTGGTACTGCTTTCCACCCCCGTTCTCGCTTCTGCTCTCGTTCTCTTGTCCTTTGATTTAATCGCCGGCACGAGCTTTTTTAATCCTGCCGGCGGCGGCGATCCGGTGATTTATCAGCATATGTTCTGGTTTTACTCCCATCCTGCTGTTTATATCATGATTTTGCCCTTTTTCGGCACGATATCAGAGATATTACCGGTTCATGCGCGTAAACCGATTTTTGGTTATCGAGCGATCGCCTATTCCAGTCTCACCATCTGTTTCTTGGGTTTAATCGTTTGGGCCCACCATATGTTCACCAGCGGCACCCCCGGCTGGTTACGGATGTTTTTCATGGCGGCAACTATGTTAATCG
The DNA here is from genome assembly GCA_002282935.1 of Microcystis sp. LSC13-02. Lineage (GTDB taxonomy): Bacteria > Cyanobacteriota > Cyanobacteriia > Cyanobacteriales > Microcystaceae > Microcystis. The sequence continues at coordinate 11,478 of MTBT01000255.1, forward strand.
CCGTTCCCACTGGCATTAAAATCTTTAGTTGGTGTGCCACTCTTTGGGGAGGTAAACTTAGTCTCAATACGTCTTTGTTATTTGGGGTCGGTTTCCTGTCTTCCTTCCTCATCGGTGGTTTGACTGGGGTTATGTTGGCTTCTGTTCCCTTCGATATCCACGTCCACGATACCTATTTTGTCGTCGGTCACTTCCATTATGTACTATTTGGTGGTACGGCCATGGCCCTGTTTTCTGCCGTTTACCATTGGTTCCCGAAAATGACCGGACGGATGTATAACGAGACTCTCGGTCGTATCCACTTTGTTCTCACTTTTATCGGTTTGAATTTAACTTTCATGCCGATGCACGAATTAGGATTATTGGGTATGAACCGTCGTATTGCCCTGTATGATGTGCAATTTCAGAGTTTAAATGTTCTTAGTACCGCAGGAGCTTATATTCTCGGTATATCGAGTATTCCCTTCGCTATTAATATGGTCTGGAGTGCCTTTAAAGGTCAACCCGCCGGTCGTAATCCTTGGCGCGCTTTAACCCTAGAATGGCAAACCTCCTCTCCCCCAATTATCGAGAATTTCGAGGAAATGCCGATTCTTTGGTCCGGCCCCTACGATTACGGTATTGATATGGAGGAATCAGAAGCAGCGGAATCAGTACAAGATATCCTCGCCGAAGTGGGCTCCGAATCCCAATAATCAGTTATCAGTTATCAGTTATCAGATGTGAGTTTTCAGTTCACTGATTACTGTTTACTGTTTACTGATCACTGAAAAAAAGCTCCCCGTCTCCCGTGTAAACTAAGGACATTCAATCATGCAAGGTTCAGCGATCAAAGATTCTCAACTCTCTGTCAATTATCATCAAGAAACGGTGGAACACGGACATCATGGCCACCCAGATCATCGCCTATTCGGTTTGGTTTTGTTTCTAGTGGCGGAAAGTTCCATCTTTTTAGGCTTATTTACCGCTTTCTTGCTCTACCGTACCATGTTACCCGTTTGGCCTCCCGCTGGCACACCAGAATTAGAATTAACCCTACCGACAATTAACACGATTATTCTGGTGTCCAGTAGTTTTGTTATGCACATGGGACAAAAAGCCATTAAACAAAACAATAACGCCGGTTTACAATTTTGGTTCGGTATTACTGCCCTGATGGGAATTATCTTCCTTTGTGGTCAAGGATACGAATATAGTCACGCTGAATTTGGTCTCAAAACTAATGTTTTTACCAGCGCTTTTTATGCCTTAACCGGATTCCACGGTCTCCACGTTACTTTTGGTTTAGTGCTAATTCTATCTGTCCTCTGGCGTTCTCGTCAAAAAGACCACTATTCTAGTCAATCTCATTTTGGTGTGGAAGCGGCAGAATTATACTGGCATTTCGTCGATGTGGTCTGGATTATCCTGTTTTTACTGGTGTATATCTTGAGCTAATTTTTGTTATTTATTCAGAGAAAAGGGCGACCAATTGATCGCCCTTTTTTATATATTTCAATTTACAGAAGTTATCTGATAGGTTATACTTTATTTTTATGAGAAAAGCTTTAACTGATAACCGAGTAACTGATAACTGATCACTGATAATTAACGACGACCGAATAAACTCCAACCTTTGCCACCACTAACGGCCGGTTCAGCTTTTTCAACGACGGGAGCAACTTCTGCGGGGGTTTCCTCACCAGAAAGATTAGAAAGATCGTAGTTTTCTACTAGGAAAAGAGACGCTTTTTCAATAGTAGAATGATCCCAGAAAAGGGTAGAAGGTAACTCTTGACCAACCCAATCTTCTAGATCACCCACCATCGTTACCGCATCGATCGAATCTAAACCATAACGAGTTAAAGGTTCAGTCACATTAATCGTTTTTGCATCCAAAGATAACTGATCGGCTAACTGTTTAACTAACCAATTTTGTACGAGATTATTAAGATTGGAGCTGGAGTTCATGGGTTTTTTCCTCGGTAGTTTGTGAATGGGCTAATTGAAAAGGCACGATCGAAAAATGTTGATTTTCCCGATATAATTTCAGCAATTCTTGGGCAACATTTTCCATATACACCTCAGATAGAGTGTAAGGCAGCGGCCGGAGAGTTCGCAGTAATCGGTGTAAACTCAACACCAACCATTCCCCCTGGGCAAAAAATTCACCCAAGATGGAACGATTATAAAGCCAAGTGTGTAAACAAGCGGAAGCAGCGTGTAAAGTACAGTATTTCTTGGCAATCTCGAACAATTCGGGTGATTGGTCGTGACCATACTCGAATTTCGATTGACTAATCTGTTCATCGTGAGCATTTAGTTCCTCTAAAACTAAATTACCCAACATCAACAGATTTTCTAATATCTCTGCGTCCACTTCGTCAGAATTTTTCAATCCCTCGAGCATATCAAGGGCAATCTCTAAACCTTGCAGGGAATCATCCATTCCCCGGCCAAATAATTCTAAATTATTGGGTTCAAAGGGAGGAACTGACTTTTCTAGGCTAAAAATCGCCTCTAAACGGGTTTTTAACGCCGACATAGTGCGCGAGTTGCGTTTAGCCCGATATTTAGTTAAAGGACGCAATTGTAGGATTAAAGCATGAAGATTGACGATCGAACTGCCGTCAAACATACTGATAATCGAATTATCCCGCAGTAGCTTCTGGAAGATGCCGAATTCGTGTTCTTCTCGCATATAAAAACGCGATCCCAACACCACATAAACACTATTAACCATCTCCTCCAGACGGACAGTAACAAAATATTTTACCACCGAAGCCCAGACGCTAAACTGTTCGGGGATAATATGAAAACCTCTTGCGGCCGGAATCGTCTCGCAATCACAAATAAGGATGTCAAGGAAAGCATCGACGAGAGTGCGCCGGGGTTGGGGCAAATCCATCACAGTTTTGTTATAAATTACCCGATTAACGGCAAAACTGAGGGTAGTTCTTAAAGCGGTATCGGCTGCCCCGTGGGAAAAAGCAGCGCACAACATTCGGGTAATCTGGAAACCTTTCAGGGCTAATTCTAAACCGTCTCCCTCCTCCCGTAAACGCATGGAATCGGGGACGAAACAATCCTTAAAACCAATGCCACTCATATCCGAGGCACGCACGCCATGGGTGTATATTTTCGGCAAATTATAGTATTTTTCGGGGTCTAATTGCCGTTTATCTACCATAAATAGGGTTAAACACTTCGGCCCGCCGTTAGCATCGGTTTTCGCCAAAATAAAGGAAACTCCAGAGATAGTCGCCCGGTTAATCGGCCATTTCTCCCCATTGAGAATATAACCTCCTTCCACCTTCGTCGCGGTCAGATCACCATTGATCAGATCGCTACCGTGTTCCTTTTCCGAGTAACCCAGACACATCGCCCCATAGTCATCCATGATAAAACGGGCGAGCTTCTGTTTCTGTTCTGGGGTTCCCGCCATCCAGTTTAAAAACGACCAGAATAGGGTAGTAAAAGCGATGCCGATAGTTTGATCCCGTCGGGAAAGTACCCGCACAAAAGCGACAAATTCCTCAAAAGAGGTAAATTCACCGCCGCAATCCGTGGGAATGTAGTAGTGTTGGAGTTTCCAGTCGTATAACCAGCGAATTTCCTCGTGGGGAAATTCTTCGCTCTCGTCAATTTCGATCACCCGCTTGTAGGATAGAGGGTTATCAGGATTGAGAGGATCGCCTAAGTCTTTTTCCAGTGCTTCAGCAGTCCAGTATTGCTTAAGCTTTTTCATAGTGCCTCTAGGACAGATACAATGTGTTTTTCGTCAATGCCTTCGGTTAGAAGACCCGACCATGCACAAAAATTAATGACCATTCTAGACTTTTGGCTGTAGGATGGCAACAATTTTTAATTTCGCCTTTACCTTAAATGTGCTAGAACCCACTGGGGTGGGGTGCTAGACTACCCTCTGCGGTAATTATGCCCAAATTGAGGTGATTAAACCGCACAGTGCGGTATTAGGTTTTATTGAGGCGGTGTTAGACCGATGGAAGTGGGATATTAGGATGGGGGAGGTTACTCGACCGCAGGGAGCGGTATGATTAATAGTTATGCGGCTCGTTCCCTGTTCATACTTTTTCCTTGAATGTAATATTCAACTGGCAGATTACGATTAGAATGTTTAAGGTACAAGTTTTGCTTGCCATAGGGTTTAGAAGTCTAGGAGCAATATGATGATGGAATCAATAGATGAACGGATAGATGCCAAAATTGGTGAGGTTCGTACTGAATCTATCGATCTCAGCTTTGGAGAAATCATCAGTTTATATTCTCAAAATGAACTCATTATTCAACCGGAATATCAAAGGTTATTCCGATGGTCTAATCAACAAAAGTCTCGTTTAATAGAATCCATACTTCTTGAGTTGCCAATACCACAGATATTTACTATTGAGAACTCAGATGGGGTTTTGGAGTTAATTGATGGCTTACAACGCCTTAGCTCTGTGATTCAATTCATTGATGCCAATGTACTGGATTTCACTGATATAGATGGAGAAAAGCTGAAATCTCTAAAGTTAGAAGGTTGTGATCAGATTTCAGAACTTAATAATCTGACTTTTGAAGATTTATCATTGAGACTCAAGCTTAGGATTAAAAGATCCTCTGTAAGGACAGTAATTATTAAAAGGCAAAGTAATTCTTTTCTGCGTTATGAAATGTTCAAGAGGTTAAATACTGGGGGATCAATTCTAGCTCCACAGGAAATTCGCAACTGTTCTTCTAGGATGTTTGGTGAGCCAGGTATAAAGTTCTATAGGTTTCTCCAAGAAAGATCCTCCTATTCAAACTTTAAGACTTGCATAGATACATTGTCTCAATCAGAAAAAGAACAAAAGGGAGACGAAGAGCTTGTCTTAAGATTTTTTGCCGCAAAAAATGCTCAAGATCTCTTCCGGGGGAGTGTGAGAGATTGGTTAGACACATACATGGAAAATATATTATTTGGAGAAATACAATTTGATTATTCTACTGAAACACAAGACTTTAATAGATTATTTGATTACTTGAGCCAAATTCTCGGCAGTGGTGCTTTTGTTCGATATCGCGATCAATCACCAATTGGTGCTTTAGCTCCAGCTTATTTTGAAGCTGTTACAATTGGCGTGTTTAGGATACTAGAAAGATTAGAGAATCTGGATAATTCTTCTGTTAGGGATGAAATAATCAAAATTGTTCAGTCAAACAGCTTTAAGGATAATATTGGACCTGGAGCTAACTCCAGAACTAAGCTTTCTAATAGAATTGGATGTATTCAAGAAGGTTTAAATCAACTCAGCTTCTGGAGTAATTTTAATGAGCAACTGGGCGAATGAGATCGAGGCTGATCTCAACTGGAGAGAAGGAGAACTGGCTGCAATTAAAATTCAAATATTAACGACTGATAGGGTTAAGCATCCTGTAAGGTATGAAGCTCTCTTGAGAGCTATTACTACTTTGCTATATGCTCACTATGAAGGTTTTTGTAGATTTGCATGGGATTTATACCTCGATACAATTCAAAGGCAAAATATTAAACGCAATCAATGCCGTGAGGAGGTTATAAAGCTATCGCTAAGGAAGCGCTTTAAAGAACTTGGAGGTGATTTGTCAGCAGATGGAGTTTGGAGCTTTTTTTCCAACGAATTGCCAGCTTTAATTAATGAGAATATTGAATTCAATATTCGCTTAGAAGCAGATAGCAATTTAAAGCCTATGCTGCTTAAAAAGAACTCTACAGATGCTGGTTTATCATGCTCAATGGTGGATCAACATGAGCTTTTACTTAAAACATTAGTAAGCAGGAGAAATAATATAGCTCATGGGCAGAAAGAGATAATTCATGATCTGACTGAGTATAACAAGTATGAAAATGCGGCTTTGGAAGCTATGTATGAGCTAGGACTATCTGTAATTGATTGCTTAGATAATAAGAAGTATTTGAAACCATCAAATCCGCCTAGCTCATCATGAAATCTACGCATTTTAATCGCTGTAGGGTGCGTTCCCTAATGTGGCTCCTACTGCTGCACCGATAGTGATTAAACCGCTGACTCATATCATTTTTCAAAAGTGATGACAGACTTAGTTGATTATTCCAAAGTGCAATTCCTCTCTGAGAGCGGAATTGCACTTTCAGATGTTAATCACGACTATTGAAAATTGGTATCAATTTCTTTTTCAACCAGATTTTGGAATACCAGCTATTATACTAAATCCGTTGAGTATAGGCTACATATCAGGAGAGGCACTCATGCAAGAGGCACTCATGCAAAACTGAGAATAAATAATCAGTTTTTAATAACCGGATTTAGTATTAGTTGTTGAGCAACTGAAGTGCGATCGCCGATCACCGTAGGTGGGGTTGGGGAACGAAACCCAACAAATTAGACCCTCTTGGATATTGGGTGTAAGTGCGAGCGCTAATCACCGTAGCGACTGTATTGATTGTCAAGCCTCTCTTGTAGCGTGCGTTAATGAAATGTAACGCGTCTTTTTCTATGGCATGATGAGCTCGTAGGTTGGGTTGACGCAAGGAAACCCAACTTCCAGATTGATCTTAAAATAAGAGATAACTTTTCAAGAATTCTGAATCTAATGAAAATCAAAGCTATTATTCATCCGGCCGAAGAAGGTGGTTACTGACTGAAGTTCCCGCGCTGCCGGGTTGATAACAGCTGTAGGGTGCGTTCCCTAATGTGGCTTCTACTGCTGCACCGATAGATTTTTGAGAACGCACCATGCTCGTTCATTCAAGCAAAGGAGTCAAAAATATGAAGATTTGCCAACCATTGAATCAATAGATAAAACCTAATTTGTTGCTGTTAGCAATTATAGCTCTCAAAAGGGGGTGGGAATGATGAGATCAAGTTCAGTTTCGGTCTGAGGATGACGAAAAGATAATTGTTTAGCGTGTAGGTATAAACGGTCGGACTGCTTACCATTGTACAAGTGATCGCCTAAAATTCCTATCCCTAATCCCTGTTGACTATGAACTCGAATTTGATGGGTTCTTCCCGTGTAGGGAATAAATTCTAGCCGAGAATAATTGCCTTCTTTACCGACAACTTTAAAATAGGTTTGACTAGCTTTTCCCCTTTGCCAGTCCACAGTTTGATAGGGTCGATTTTGCGGATTTCCCCAGAGAGGTAGGTCAATTATACCTGATTCTCGCTCAATAATTTCTGATAATATAGCTTCGTAGATTTTTTCCACTTCTCGCTGTTGAAATTGTTGGGATAAACAACGATAAATATCTAAACTTTTAGCTAGTAATAATAATCCCGAAGTTTCTCGGTCTAAACGATGAACTGGAATGACATTTTTTCCCTGACGACGAAACCGATTGACCACAGCATCTTGACTATCTTGATAACGTCCTGCTACCGATAATAATCCCGCGGGTTTATTAATAGCAATTATTCCCTCGTCTTCGTAGATAATTTCTAGGGATGAACGTAAACCAGAGAGTAAAAAACCCATGAGAGGTTGACATCTTTCTTGACAAGCGCCATAAAATTCTCCCTGTTTTCTATCTCGATTCGATTCTCCCCACCAAAATTCGGCCATGGCGACAGGCTTTAATCCTTTCATGGCGGCATAATTTAATAATTTCGGGGCGCAACATTCCCCTGTTCCCGTCGGTAACAAATTACTGCCCATCAATTTAGCTAAGGAGAGAGATTGTCCAGAAAAGTTGTTTAAACAGTAGGATTGATACAGCAATTCCTGTAACTGTTTGGAGAGGTTCCTACGCTGTTGCTTAAGTTCAATAATTCTCTGATTGGCTACGTTTATTTTATCAATTAAGGGTTTTAAAACTTGTTTTTGTTTCTGTTTTAATTGCTTTCTTGCTCTTTTTTCCTGACGACTGATATTATTTAATTTTTCTAATTCTTCTGGGTTTAAATTTCCTAAATTTCTTAACCTATCTCGTTCCTGTTTATGGTTTTGATGTTGTTGCTGTAAAGCTTGTATTTTGCGTTCAAAATTTGCTTGATTGAGTCGATATAAATTATGTTCGGGAATTGATTGTAGGGTAATAATTTCCTGTTTAATTATTTCTAAAAGTTGCAAAACTCGCTTTTCTTCCCGAATAATTTTTTCTCTCCCCACTAGGGACGGAACCCAGCCAGCAGCTTCTCCCTGTCCAGAAAAAGCTTTTAAAACTTCTATTTCGCCAGCAGCATTTTCTCCTAACAAAATTCCATACATTTTACCTTGAGGATTGGTGATAGTTGTCATCAAATCTTGGGCAATTTTTTCAGCCAAAAGAGTGCGGGGCAAGCGCAATAACTCGCCCGTTTCGGGACAAATTCCTTGATAATAATAAGTAACTTCCTTCACTCTTAAGAAAAACAATTGGCAAAGAAATCAATAGTTTCCTGTAAAGCGACAATAAAGCGATCGATTTCTTCTCGGGTATTATAAAAATATAGACTTGCCCGCGCGCTGCCAGAAGCATCAAAAAGGCGGTGTAGAGGTTGGGTACAGTGATGACCGGAACGAATAGCGACTCCTTCCTGGTCTAATAAAGTAGCTAAATCACTAGCATGAATCCCTTCCACATTAAAGGCGGCTAAACTAGCCCGACCTTGGCCCGTTAAACTAGGTGGCGGCCCGTAAATTCTTAAACCCTCAATTTCTCCTAATTTTTTGAACAAATGGGCGGTTAATTCTTCTTCGTAGGCATGAATATTATCCATCCCTAAACCCATTAAATATTCTACCGCAGCACCGAGAGCAATCGCTTCGCCGATAGCGGGGGTTCCAGCTTCAAATTTGTGGGGCAGTTCGGCACAGGTAAAATGGTCTAAATAGACTTCCGCAATCATTTCGCCACCACCAAAAAAGGGCGGCATTGCCTCTAAAATGGCCTCTTTGCCGTACAAAAATCCAATACCGGTGGGGGCGCACATTTTATGACCACTAGCCACCAACCAATCACAATCTATGGCCTGCACATCAATGGCTAAATGGGGGACACTTTGACAGGCATCAATTAATACTTTCGCCCCGACTTGATGGGCAAGGCTGACTATTTCGGCAACGGGATTAATACAGCCTAAGGTGTTAGAAACATGAAGGACAGCAACTAATTTAGTTTTGTCAGATAATAAGGATTTATATTGTTCTAAATCAAAGCTTTCTTCGCTGGTTAATTGCACATATTTAATCACCGCCCCCGTCTTTTGGGAGATAATTTGCCAGGGGATTAAATTACTGTGGTGTTCCATGACCGAGAGAATAATTTCATCCCCTGCTTTCAGGGTATTTAATGCCCAACTGTAGGCGACTAAATTAATCGCTTCCGTGGCGTTGCGAGTATAGACAATTTCCCGACGAGAAGCGGCATTAATAAACCTAGCGACCTTATCTCTGGCCCCTTCGTAGGCTTCCGTTGCCCGGACACTTAAAGTATGCGCCCCCCGATGCACATTGGCGTTATCTTTTTCGTAATAGTTTCGCAGGGTTTCTAATACTTGAATCGGTTTTTGGGAAGTGGCGGCACTATCGAAATAGATAAGGGGTTTATCGTGTACGTTTTGATGAAGGATAGGGAAATCGGCGCGGACTTTTTGGGCGAGAGTTTTTTCTTGGATAATTGTCATTTTAGTCAGGAGTCAGAGGGGTACTTTGGGCAGGTTGGCACCCAGCCCGGTAGAGTTATTCCACGGTGCGACAGGCGACGCATTGCCCCAATCTTTGGCGGAGGGATTCTAGAGGAATTTTAGCTAAAATCTCGGCCGAGAAAGCATCAATTAACAAACTGCGGGCGGTGTCGGCGCTTAAGCCCCGGCTTTGCAGATAGAATAAATCATCGGCTTCCAGTTGGCTAACGGTTGCCCCGTGGGAACATTTGACGTTATCGGCGGTAATTTGTAATTCGGGTTTGGTGTTGACTCGTGCCTTGTTAGAAATTAACAAATTCCGATTTAACTGGGAGGCGTTGGTTAATTGGGCGGGCTTGGGAACAAACACTTTACCATTAAAGATAGCGTGAGCGCTACCATCAACGATACATTTATGCAGTTGCTTGGTGATGCCATGGGGATGGTTGAGATAGATGGCGCTGTGGGTATCGGCGGTTTGTTGTCCGGTAATCATGGCTAATCCGTGCAGATTTGTCTCGGTTTGTTCTCCTTTTTGCAGGATATCGAGGTTATGACGGCAGAGTTTAGCGCCCAGATTTATCTCGTTGAGAGTGTAACGGCTATCGCGCCCTTGTTCAATTATCGTGCGTCCGATGTGAAAACCATCTCCTGATTCCCTTTGTACTCTGGTATGGATGACTTCGGCGTTGGCTTCGAGATAAATTTCCGTGACAGCGTTGGTAAAATAAGCGTAATTTAGAGGTAAATCGGAGCAATGTTCGGCTAAAGCCCCGTAATTCTCAATAATATTGACACTAGCTCCCGTTTCGGCCACGATTAGGCTATGGGGCTGATAAAAGCGGGGAATTTCCTCCACAACGGTGATAAATAAGAGATGTATCGGGGTTGTGACGACGGTATTAGCGGTGACGTGAATTACTGCCCCATCCCTTAGGCCAGCTTGGTTGAGTGCGGTAAAAAATTCGGGTGTTTTTTCTTTCCCTAGATAGTTGACAAGAACATCTTTTTGTGCATTGGCGAGATTGCTGACGCTGACACCGGCGGGTAAAGCGGTGATATCGGACAATTCGGGCTGATAAATGCCGTTAACGAAGACTAGGTGGCTGTTTTTGGCTTCGGGTAGCAAAAAGGCAGCGAGGGCATTTTTATCGATTGTAACGGTTTGGGGGACGCGAAAATCGATCGCCCATAGTTGACTTAAATCGGTGAATTGCCATTCTTCATCTTTTTTGCCCGGGATGGCTAATTCTTGAGCTTTACTGGCTCCCGATTCTCTTAATTCGAGAATTTTACCGTTATCGATAGTGGGAACCGTTTCTCGGGACAATTTTAACAATAATTCTCCTGATTGTTCAGGTTTCGTGATTATGGCTGTCATTGGTAGGAAGGGGTGGGGGGATTTTTCAGTTGATAGCTAGATTACTTAACGGCTAATAATTGTTCGTCGAGGAAATCGTAGCCAGTTCTTTCTAATTCGAGGGCTAATTCTTTACCGCCACTGGTGACAATGCGCCCATCGTACATAACATGAATAACATCGGGTTCAATGTAGTTGAGCAGACGCTGATAGTGAGTGATAAGTAAAAAAGCGTTATCGGGAGTAGCTAATTGATTGACTCCCTGGGCAACAATTCGCAAAGCATCGATGTCTAAACCGGAGTCAATTTCATCGAGAATTCCTAAAGTAGGTTCTAATAAGGCCATTTGTAGGATTTCATTACGTTTTTTCTCACCACCGGAGAAACCTTCGTTTAAACTTCTGCCAAGAAAGCTAGGATTCATCTGGACAACTTCTAGTTTTTTCTCGACTAATTCCTCAAAGTCAAAACTATCTAATTCTTCCGAGCCTAGATATTTTTGTCGGGCATTATAGGCAACGCGAAGAAAATCGAGGTTACTAACGCCGGGGATTTCTAGGGGATATTGGAAAGCGAGAAAGATACCCATAAGCGCTCGTTCATCGGGTTCTTTTTCTAAAAGGTTTTCGCCTTTATAAATTATTTCTCCCCCAGTTACTTCATAATCGGGATGTCCAGCGATTACTTTGGAAAAGGTACTTTTTCCTGAGCCATTGCGTCCCATAATTGCGTGGGTTTCACCCGCTTTAATTTCGAGGTTAACTCCTTTAAGAATCTGGTTTCCATCAATACTAGCGGTCAGATTTTTTACTGATAAAATTACTTCACTCATGAGATGTTTTTCTAGAACAAAAATATTAGTTTTTTGGTTGACGGCGAGTCATCAATTGATGGATAAATTGTCTTAGCTTTTGGTGGGTTACGGCTATCGCCTAACCCACCCTACTTTACTTATTACTGATTACCCGACGGTTCCTTCTAGCTTGAGACTGAGGAGTTTATCAGCTTCGGCGGCGAATTCCATCGGTAATTTACTGAGGACATCCTTACAGAAACCACTGACTAACATAGAGACAGCATCTTCTTCGGAAATGCCCCGTTGTGCGAAGTAGAATAATTGGTCTTCACCGATTTTAGAAGTAGAAGCTTCGTGTTCTACTTTAGCACTGTTGTTATCCACCTGAATATAGGGAAAAGTGTTAGCTTCGGCATTATCTCCAATCAGCATAGAATCACATTGGGAGTAATTTCTTGCTCCCTTGGCTTTCGGTCCCATTTTCACTAACCCGCGATAACTATTTTGGGAATTACCCGCAGAAATTCCCTTAGAAATAATGGTACTTTTGGTGTTGCGGCCAATGTGAATCATTTTCGTACCTGTATCGGCCTGTTGTTTGTTATTAGTTAGGGCAATTGAGTAGAATTCCCCGACGGAATTATCGCCAACTAAGACGCAACTGGGATACTTCCAAGTAATCGCTGAACCAGTTTCTACTTGCGTCCAAGAAATTTTAGAATTAACTCCTTTACACAGACCCCGTTTAGTGACGAAATTATAAATACCTCCCTTACCATTGGCATCGCCAGCGTACCAATTTTGTACAGTCGAATATTTAATATCCGCATTATCGAGGGCGACTAATTCCACGACGGCGGCATGAAGTTGATTACTATCGTACATCGGAGCGGTGCAACCTTCTAAATAACTTACCGATGCCCCTTCTTCAGCGACAATTAAAGTTCTTTCAAATTGTCCCGTCTCACCGTTATTAATCCGAAAATAGGTGGACAATTCCATAGGACAGACGACACCTTTGGGTATAAAAACAAAAGAACCATCGCTAAAAACGGCCGAATTAAGAGCGGCAAAATAATTATCACCCACGGGAACCACAGTACCGAGATATTTCTGCACTAAGTCGGGATGTTCCTGTAAAGCTTCCGAGATAGAACAGAAAATAACCCCCTCTTCTGCTAGTTTTTCTTTAAAAGTTGTGGCGATAGAAACGCTATCAAAGATAGCATCTACAGCCACGTTAGAAAGGCGTTTTTGTTCCGAAAGGGGAATGCCTAATTTTTCAAAGGTTTCGATTAAAGTGGGGTCAACTTCTTCAAGACTGTTGAGTTTTGCTTTTTTCTGTTTGGGTGCAGAGTAGTAGATAATATTTTGATAATCAATGGCAGGATAGGAAACGTGCGGCCAACTGGGTTCGGTCATCTTTTGCCATTGATGGTAGGCCCGGAGACGAAAATCGAGCATGAATTCCGGTTCCTTCTTTTTCGCCGAAATTAGGCGAATAATCTCCTCATTCAAACCGCGGGGGATGGTTTCCGATTCGATATCGGTGACGAAACCGTACTTGTAGGGTTGGTTAACGAGGTTTTTAACGGTGGTTGCACTCATGGGGGTTGGTGTTCTCTCTACGCGGTAGGCAGGGGAGGCAGTTAAACAACTTTCTTGTTGTTTAAATTGATTATATAATAGATTAACAACAAAGCTGTTGTCAAAGTCACGGAAAATTTCAGAGGATTCTGGTAAACCTCTGTTATTCAAGTTACTCTGTAGGGGTAATTGGCCGCTCCTTGACTCTCAGCAATTGTACGCTAAAGCCTCTGTTTTTGGTATCATGACCACGACTCAACCCGCCTCGACTAAAGACGATATTCTGCAATATTTGCTCAAAAACGGTCAATCTACCGCCCAAGACTTGGCTGAAGAGTTAAGTATTAGTCCGCAAGCGACGCGCCGCCATCTTAAGGATTTGGAGGGGGAAGGACTGATCGAATATTTTGCGGTACAAAATAAGATAGGACGGCCTCAGCACATTTATCGTCTCAGTCGTCAAGGTCGGGGCCGTTTTCCCCATAATTACGATAATTTCGCCGTTTCTTTCCTCAATACTCTCGTGGAGACGGTGGGAGAGCAACAGGTGGGGGAAATTCTCAAAAAACAGTGGCAACGCAAAGCGGCAGAATATCAATTGCGCCTCGGCAAGGGGTCTTTAGGGGAAAGAATGAGAAAATTGCTGGAAATTCGCCAAGAGGAGGGTTATATGGCAGAATTAGTGGCACTGGAAGCAGAAAATAGTTATGTACTGGCCGAGCATCATTGCGCTATTGCTGAGGTGGCTGGTTCTTATCCCAGTATCTGTGGCCATGAATTAGAAATGTTTGCGCTGCTGCTGCCCGATTGTACGATCGAACGGACTCACTGGATCAATCAAGGTGAGCAACGATGTGGTTATCTAATTAAGTGCAAGGGATGACAGAGAAAGATTAGTTATCGAAAATTTGGGTTAAAACCCCGTCCTTTGAGGACGGCTTTAAGCTACAATGGAAAAAGCGATAACCAAGCTAAAAACTGAACCT
>MTBT01000256.1 GCA_002282935.1 Microcystis sp. LSC13-02
AGACATGAAGCTGTAAGACCAAAATTAGCTTTGCTAGTAGAGGCAGGATTCAGCCCAAGAATCTCCGCACTTTTAGGGCGGAGAGTGTCAACTAACGGCCAAGGAGAGATTCAGGTTATCGAAAATTTGGGTTGGAAAACCCCGCCCCTTTTAGGGCGGCTTTGTGTTAGAATCTTACTGGTCTAAAAAACCCCCCTATCATAAATACGACCGAATAAATATGCTAGGTTGAAATGCCTGCAACGGGTTGACGATGAGTAAGGGGAAGCTGACGGCCGCTGGGAACTCCATGCTAGAGGCAAAACATACCTTGTGTCGGTATGTATAAACCCAAATTAAATTAGTCGCCGGAGGGCATTCGGAGACTTTAAATGGACGTGGAGAAAGTGTCAGACTTAAGCAATTAAGCGTTTTTCGCTATCTGCGTCAACCCCATTCGGCGACTACCCTAAAAAAGTAGCGTGGTGAGGAATCAGCGTCCGTTTACGGCGGTGAGGATGTCAAAATAGAGAATGCTGTCTTTACAGGTTAAATCTTTTTCGAGAAACCCCATGGCAAAAAAATCGATGGTAGAACGCGAGAAAAAACGCGCTCGTCTCAGACAAAAATACGAAGCTAAACGGACGGAACTAAAAGAACAATTCCGTACCGCCGAAGATTTTGAAGAAAAACTGGCAATTCACCAAAAATTACAGGAATTACCCCGCAATAGCGCCCCCAGTCGTCACCGCAACCGTTGTTTAACGACCGGCAGACCGAGAGGATACTATCGCGATTTTGGTTTATCCCGCAACGTTTTACGCGAATGGGCCCACCAAGGTCTTTTACCCGGTGTGGTCAAGTCTAGCTGGTAGTCAGAAACAATATCTAGGGAAAATACCGTGTTGACTCTCCCCCGCTAACCGCTCGCGCGCTGTAGCGGGGGATTCTCGGTTCTTAGGCTTTTAACTAGATCGACCTGGTTTAACCCGGTCGATCCCCGTCAAATCGCCTCCGCGAGCGTTTTCTAACACGGTCAGTCCGACCGCGTTTTTTCCTCGGTTCTCGATTACCTTCGCTGATGCCGTATCTCTTGGTTCGATGTGGCCGCAAGAATCACACCGGTGAACTCTTTCCGATAACGCCTTTTTGCCGGTAATCGCGCCACAATTCGGACACTCTTGCGAAGTTCCGTTTTTATCAACCTTAAGATAATATTTTCCCCGTTTCCAAACGACAAACGGTAATATCTCGTTAATAAAACTACCGATACCCGAATCTAGAGATTGTTTTCTAACGATTCCTCTAGACCAGGAAACGAAGTTAATATCTTCAACGAAGATATTATCAGCAATATCACAAAGGTAATGAGCTAGTTTAAAGTGCCAATCTCTACGAGTATTAGACACTTTTTCGTGTAATCTCGCTATCTTCTCTTGGAGTTTTAACCAATTGTTCGAGCCTTTGACTTGATGTTTCAAGCGTCTTTGTAGCAATTTAAGCTTACTCTGTACTTTCAACAAAAATCGAGGGGCTTTGATTAAATCTCCCCGTGAAGTAGCCACAAAACTTTCAATTCCCGCGTCAATTCCTAAACAGGTCTTCCCAACTGTCATATCGGGAACTAATTCCGTAGATTGGAAGGAAACCGAAACGTAAAATCCCGACGCTTTTCGGATAATTCGAGCTTGTTTAGGCTCAAACCCGGACGGGTACTCCCTAGATTTCCTAATCCGAATTTTTCCCAATTGTGGAAAATTTAAGTATTCGTCACCTAAGAAGTTTTTTGACAGCGCAGGAAAAACAAAACTCCGCATCTTTTTCTTGAATCTAGGAAAGCCGAAGCCTTTCGACTTCATCTGGTCAAACGCCTTATCTAAAGTTTTTAAGACTTGCTGTAAAACTTGAGCGTTAACCGTCTTTAATATCGGGTAAACTTTTTTAGCTTCCGTTAGATTTTTGGGCGAACAGCGATCCGCAAGACACTTTCGAGAGTTCAACCAATCTTTCCGTTCCGAGAGCGCGTAATTGTAAACGCTTTTGCAAACATCAAGAATGTGGATGATCTCCCGTTCCTGTTGTCTGTTTACCTTTAGTTTGTACTGGTAGGTAAGCGTTATCACTGTCGTTCGTTTCGTGATGTAAAATCAAATTATAACACTTGCCGCCTAATATGTAAACCGATTACAATCATGGATTTCGCTCCGTTTATAGACTTACCGCTCAGGTCGTATTCGTCATCAAATACCGGCCATTGCTATTAACGATGAAATCTTAGCCCGACTTAAAGAAATTTTTGTGTCAACGTCACAAAATGGGACAGCACATTACTTGATTTCAACGGTGAATCGGATTACGTTCACCTGATTATCGATGACAAACCTGACATCGCTTTATCCAAATTAATCGCTAACCTTAAAACAGTTAGTAGTCGCTTAATTAGGGTTTGCTGAATAATGGTAAAACCCTTTTAAAATAAAGCTTTTGACCTGTTAAAGTCCGATGTTAGTGCAAGAAAATAGGATTGCCTGACTCCTACCCCCACCGAAAAACTTTTTCAGCAGACCCTAATTAGAAAAGAATTTCCGTACTTAGCGGCAAAGTATTTCTACAACAAACCCTATTTTTGGACGGGAGCTTATTTTGTGGCCAGTTGTGGCGGCGTTACCGTCGAACAACTAAAAAAATATGTCGAGAACCAAAACTCCCCGAAAGTGGAAACGCTACCGCGTTAGTTTTATTCTGGTGGCGATTCATCTCCCGTTAAACCGCTACGCGGTTTAACGGGAGTCCTCTCGCGACCTTGAGATAGAGGCGTGGTTTTTGCGTCTCTATTGCTGTTTTTATACTAAATCCGTTGAGTATAGGTTACATAGGGCTTGCTGAATAATGGTAAAACCCTTTTAAAATAAGGCTTTTGACCTGTTAAAATCCGATGTTCATGCTGCGAAAATAGGATTAAGAAAACCTTGCATTATCCTTCTTTTAGTACATAAACTGGTACAAAAAAAGAGGGCAACAAAGCCTGAAACGACCGGCTACTGACGACCGACGACCGACTCCTAACCCCACCAACAAACTTTTTCAGCAAACCCTACATATCAGACAGGCAAAAGGCAAAGGGGAGAATAAATAATCAGTTTTTAATAACTGGATTTAGTATTAGGCAATTTTAGCGATAAAAAAACCCTCGATCGAGCGATCGAGAGTTAACCGTGAACAGAAAATTTACCTAGACTACAGTAGCAGCTTTACGGGCAGCGGCGGCCTCATCGGGATGAATACCGAGACGGGTGAGATTGAGACGACCTTTACTATCGATCTCCCGTACCTTGACTAACACCTCATCCCCCACGGCCACTTCATCCTCCACCTTACCGACGCGTCCCTCGGCCAATTGGGAAATATGGATCATTCCCTCTTTTCCTGGCAAAACTTCCACAAAAGCGCCGATTTGGATAATGCGAGTCACGCGACCGAGATAAACCTCACCCTCATTGAGTTTGCGGGTCATATTGTAGATCAGTCGTTTAGCTTTTTCGGCCTGTTCCCCATCGGTAGAGGAAATGGTGACAGTACCATCGTCATCGATATCGATTTTCGTGCCGGTCTGTTCAGTAATCCCTTTAACCGTCTTACCACCCGGCCCGATTACTAACCCGATCAGATCTGGATCGATCTTGATCGTCAATAACCGGGGTGCGTGGGGAGATAATTCCGTGCGGGGTTTTTCTAGGGTCGCTAACATCTTCTCTAGGATATGTTTGCGGGCCGGTAAAGCTTGTTCGATCGCCTTGGCCACCACTTCCAGGCTTAAACCGGGGATTTTCATATCCATCTGGAGAGCGGTGATGCCAGAATCAGTGCCAGCCACCTTAAAGTCCATATCTCCCAGAAAATCCTCGATACCCTGGATATCGGTCAAAATCCGCACTTCTTCCCCTTCTTTAATTAAACCCATGGCCGCACCGCTAACGGGTTTTTTCAGGGGAACACCGGCATCCATCAGCGCCAGGGTAGAACCGCACACGGAACCCATGGAGGTGGAACCATTAGAAGAGAGGACTTCCGACACTACCCGCAGCACATAGGGAAATTCCTCTTGGGGGGGAAGGACAGGTACGATCGCCCTTTCCGCTAAAGCACCGTGACCAATTTCTCGACGGCCGGGAGAACGCATGGGACGGGTTTCACCTACGGAAAAGGGGGGGAAATTGTAGTGATGCAGATAGCGTTTTTCGTCTTCGGGATGGAGATCGTCGCCCAAATCCTGAGCATCACCGGGGGTGCCAAGGGTGGCGATCGAAAGCACTTGGGTTAAACCGCGATTAAACAGACCGCTACCGTGAACCCGACGGGGTAAAACTCCCACCCGGCAAGAAATCGGGCGTACTTCGTCCAGTTGGCGACCATCAACCCGCACCCCATCCTCAATAATTTGGGCGCGCATCAGTTTTTTGGTCAGATCCTTAAAGAGATTACCGATTAACTTCGGTTCTTCCAGCGTTGGAGCTTTTAAGGTATCTTCATCGGGGAGAGCGGTTATAGTTTCCTTGAGCCGATTTTCGATCGCCGCTAATTTCTCATCCCGTTCGGTTTTGCTGAGGGTAAACTGACAGAGAATCTGTTTAATTTCCTCTTTAGCTTGTTCTTTTAGGAAATTCTGCACGGTTTCGTTTACTGCCGGCGCTTCTCGGGTGACGAGGGGAATACCCAACTGATCGATCAATTCCCGTTGAGCGCTGATCAGGTCGCGCACTGCTTCATAACCAAAATCGATCGCCTCAATAATATCCCGTTCCGGTAACTGATTGGCTCCCGCTTCGATCATCACCACCCCTTCGGGACTACCGGCCACCACTAGGTCCAATTCTCCGTTATGGATTTCCTTGTAGGTGGGATTGATGATAAATTCATCCCCTAGTAAACCGACGCGTACCGCTGCCATCGGACCTTGGAAGGGAATCCCCGCCAGCATAACTGCCACGGAAGCCCCGGTAACGGCCAAAACATCCGGGGGGACTTCCTCGTCCATTGAGAGGGTCGTAGCGACCACTTGGATATCATCCCGCAGCCAACTGGGGAATAGAGGCCGCAGGGGGCGATCGATCAAACGACCGGTCAGAATCGCTTTTTCCGGGGGACGACCTTCACGACGCAAAAATCCTCCCGGGATGCGCCCAGCGGCGTATAATCTTTCTTCGTAGTCAACGGTCAAGGGCAGGAAATCTACTCCTTCTCTGGCTTTGGCTGTGGTTGCTGTCACTAAAACCGCCGTTTCTCCCGATTGGATCAGAACACTACCGCCAGCTTGGGGGGCTAAAAGCCCTATTTTTAGTCGAATATCCCTGCCATCAAAGGATATTGACTTGTCAAACTCTTCCATGTAAAGTTATATTCCTTTCTTTCACTTTTCTCTGTGCTGTGGCAATCCTAGCATTTTTTGTCCCCCTTTCTGCCAGGTTTAGTATTCAGTGATCAGTTATCAGTGATCAGTTATCAGCTTTTTTCTCCCCGCTCCCCCGCAACGCGCACGAAGTGGTCTCCCAACTACCCAACTACCCAACTACCCCACTGATAACTGGTTACTGCTCACTGATAACTGAAAATACTCCCCACATCCCCACTTCCCTGCTTTTAAACAGAATTTAAGATTACTTGCTCAAACCGGCCAAAAAATGATAGTTTTAGATATAGGAATAATCTGGTTAAGAAAAAAATGTCTTCCCTTGCCGCTTGCTGGCCCAAAAATATTTCTAAGTATTAGCAGAACTGACTGACTGTCAGCAGTTGAGCGGGATTTTTCCTCGCTCGAAGAACTCCGGACAAAGAAAATTAAGACAATTAAAAGGATTGCGTCTCTATTATCTGTCAGACGCTTCTAATCCAGTGAATTTGCGGGTTATCTTCAAATTAACCCCGTTTAACCCTATTTGTGGCTATCGATTATGGCTGAAAGTTATTTACTAGACAAACTGCAATCTGTAGAACAGACCTACAAAGAATTAACCCGTCGTCTAGCGGATCCCGATGTCACCGGTAATCCGGGTGAATTGCATCGTCTGGCCAAATCCCGCGCTTCCCTAGAGGAAACGGTCAACACCTACGAAATTTGGCAAAAAAGTCAAGAGGATTTAATCGGTGCGAAACAAATCTTCAAAGAATCCGCCAGTGATCCCGAATTACGGGAAATGGCCGCCCTAGAAGTGGCAGAATTGGAGGAAAAAATCGCCACTTTGGAAGACCAATTAACAATTCTGCTGCTGCCCCGGGATCCCCTCGATGAAAAGAATATCATGCTAGAAATTCGCGCTGGGACCGGAGGTGATGAGGCCAGTATTTGGGCGGGGGATTTAGTGCGTTTGTACTCAAAATATGCCGAAACTCAAAACTGGAAAGTTAGCCTTTTGAGTGAATCTCCGGCGGATATGGGAGGATTTAAAGAGGCAATTTTAGAGATTAAAGGCGATAACGTCTATAGTAAGCTGAAATTTGAGGCGGGAGTCCATCGGGTGCAGCGGGTTCCTCTGACGGAAGCGAGTGGTCGCGTCCACACTTCCACCGCTACCGTGGCAATTATGCCAGAAGTGGACGATGTGGAAGTGCATATCGATCCCAAGGATATTGAGTTAACCACGGCTAGATCCGGGGGCGCAGGCGGTCAAAATGTCAATAAAGTGGAAACTGCGGTCGATTTAATCCATAAACCCACGGGAATCAGGGTTTTTTGCACCGAAGAGCGATCGCAATTGCAAAACCGGGAACGGGCCATGCAGATTCTCCGGGCGAAACTGTACGATATGAAGTTACAGGAACAACAGGAAGCAGTCAGTTCCATGCGACGCTCTCAGGTGGGAACCGGTTCGCGATCGGAAAAAATTCGCACCTATAACTATAAGGATAATCGTCTCACCGATCATCGCTTAAATCAGAATTTTTCCCTCGATCGCATTTTAGACGGCGATATCGAAGAGGTGCTCCAATCCTGTATCGCCAAGGATCAACAGGAAAAACTGGCAGAATTAGCCGCTGCCCAAGAGACGGCCTAATCAGGACACTCCGAGACTCCGAGACTCCGAGATTATTTTTATTTATCCCCCCCGCTCCCTTCTCCCCAACCCGCAACAGCCAAACCCCTTGCTACTTTTTGGCTTTAGACCTCTCGCATAATTAATTTTTGAGGAGTCAAAAACGGCAAAAATAAGGATTAAATGGCCTAAAATCTGTGAATAGACCATTTAATTGCTTATTATTCATTCTTAATTCTCCTGACTACTGACGACCGGCTCCTAACCCTAACAACAATTTTGGCGTTGTCAGATAAAGAGATGAGAAGGCAAAATAGATAGAAACTCAATGAAGGAAAAAAACGATGAAATGTCCAGAATGTAAAAGTGACCACATCAATAAAAATGGTCATCGTGGTCAAAAACAAAACTATATATGTGTAAACT
>MTBT01000257.1 GCA_002282935.1 Microcystis sp. LSC13-02
AGGTGCGAAACCCCGCAAGGGAAAGAAGCAGAAACCTAAATCGTGAGGTTTGGGAATCACCGTCCGTTTACGGCGGTGAGGATGTCAAAACCTGTTCAACATTTAAATTGGTAACTGATAACTGATAACTGATAGATTAAATCACCGTCCCGTCGGGAATAGTGGCATTTTTGAAAATAACCACGATACCGCTGCGAACATAGAAACCTAAATCTTCGCGATTAGCTTCTTCCACACGATCTTTGTTAACAATTAAAACATTGGCACCAATGCGAGCATTTTTGTCCACAATTGCCCGACGAATAGTCGAATCAGGGCCGATACCCATGGGAACTTTGCCATTTCGGGCGAGACTTTCCCGTTCGGGGAAAGACTCATAAAAGTCCGATCCCATCAGCATTGTATCCTCGATCGAGCAGTCTTTGCCGACTCGACTACGAATACCTAAAATCGAGTGATGGATGCGACATTCTTTGAGAATACAACCTTCAGAAATCATCGATTCTGTCACCGTACAATTGAGCATTTTTGTCGGTGGCAGATAGCGAGAACGGGTATAGATGGGGGCTTTTTCGTCGTAGAAACTAAAGGCGGGATTTGGTTGTTGGGTCAAGGCGAGATTAGACTCATAAAAGGCTTCAATCGTGCCGATATCTTCCCAGTAACCTTTAAATAAATAAGCCTGAAGATTGTAGTCTTTAGCCGCCGAGGGAATAATTTCCTTACCGAAATCGGTCTGTTCTTTATTGGCATCGAGCAGATCGATTAAAACATTCTTTTTAAAGACATAAATTCCCATGGAGGCGATGTAGGGATTTTGACGGGCTTGGTCAGGATTTAAGCCTAAAATCGTCGTATCTACCCGCATTCTTTCCAATTCTGCCCCTTTGGGTTTCTCATAAAAATCGACAATTCGCCCCGAATCATTAATTTTCATCACCCCAAAAGCGGAGGCGCGACGTTCATCGATGGGAACCACCGATAAAGTGATATCGGCGTTGGTTTCCCGATGGCGTTCGATGAACTTGCTGTAGTCCATGCGATAGAGATGATCTCCCGAGAGAATTAGATATTCATCGATATCCCAATCCTTCATCGTCCAGATATATTGTCGTACTGCGTCGGCCGTGCCTTGGAACCATTGAGGATTCTCCATGGTTTGTTGAGCGGCCAAAACTTCCACGAAACCATCACTAAAACCCGTAAAATTATAGGTACGATTGAGGTGACGATTGAGGGAAGCGGAATTAAATTGCGTCAACACATAGATTTTGTCAATCTGGGAGTTAATACAATTGCTGACGGGAATATCGATTAAGCGATATTTTCCCGCTAGGGGGACGGCAGGTTTTGCCCGCAGTTTCGTTAACGGATAAAGGCGAGTTCCAGCCCCGCCACCCAAGATAATAGCTAATACTTTTTTCACGCGCGTAACCCTCGCGATTGGCTGTTTCCTTCTCAAAGTAAGTGTAGGATGATAGCGCACCTTATTGATAGAGGGGAAACAAAAATCTCAATCTAAAAGTCATCAAGAGGGAATTGATCGGAGTCTTTGCGGATAAATTCGCTAAAATCATGAATTTTTGGGCTAAATCATTAATATTCACCTTTTTTATCCCTTTACCGTACCTAATGCCCGCCACGGTGACGGGCGATCGCTGTTCTTGGTTAGCCCAAGGTTCCGATGTACAGACTTTCGGTAAACAAGGCCAAAGCGGGAAAGCTGGCAAGGTCGGCGGCCAAGGCAGAAATAGTGATAGTTTAACCCTCTTTCTCGATAGTTCTCCCCTAAAACTCGATATTTCAGGACAAAAAGGGGTCGATGGTGAAAATGGCAGCAATGGCAGCGATGGCAACTGTAGCGGTCAACCGGGCAATGTAACACGAAATCTCCAGGCGGCCGGTGGTGGCAACGGTGGCAATGGGGGTAATGGTGGTGATGGGGGCAATGGCGGCGCTTTAACCCTCTATGCCACTAATTTAGATTTTTTAAGACAAGTAACGGTCAATGCGGCCGGAGGCGCTGGGGGTTTTGGGGGTCAGGGAGGCCAAGGAGGTAAAGGTTGTCGCTGTTCCCAACCTTTTTGGACAATTCAAACCTGTAGCGGTAGGCCGGGTGATGCCAATTATAGCTGTACCACCAGAGAATTTAGCTGTCAGGATGGTCTCGA
Source organism: Microcystis sp. LSC13-02 (assembly GCA_002282935.1). Lineage (GTDB taxonomy): Bacteria > Cyanobacteriota > Cyanobacteriia > Cyanobacteriales > Microcystaceae > Microcystis. Next base: position 2,172 of record MTBT01000257.1, read on the forward strand.
TGGGGCGACGGGTAATAGTGGTCGTAACGGTCGCGAAGGGCGTTTGGGACAGTTAACTTTAATTCAAATCGATCGCCCTTTAACTGCCGATCAACCGAGCGCAACTGTTCTCCTTTCGGAGTTAAAAGAACGGGGTTATATTCTATCTAAAAATACTTGGGAAACTCGCACCGGGGCAATGTCTTTATTTGCCCCCGGTTCCCTGATCGATGATCAATATCGGATTTTAGTAGATCGATCGGAACGTTCTTTTATTTTAATTTGGAATGCGCCCCAAGAGTTTAACCGGTTTACTAATCAGCGTTTTACTTTAACCCTCGATGATCAAAAGGAACTGAGGGTAACTATCCCCAGTGAACTCTGGATCGAGGGAACCACTCAAAAACGCAATAATGTTACGGAATTTGTCGTTTATAATGCTGTTTTTGAACGAGATGTCACCCAATTAGAAGCAAAAGGTATTACAGGAAATGGTACTGATTTAAGGCTTTTTCTCGAAGATAAAGCTTCCCAATCGAATTTAATCGGCACTAAATTTAAAGTGCGTTATCGCGTCACTCGTTGGCAAGCAGACGACCTACAAACCAGTCCCAGAACCGATTTTGTCACTCGCTACGAAGGAGATATGCCTGCTAATTTGGTCCGACAGGAGGGCAATCAATTTATTCTAGATATCGGTCAATTACCCTTACCTGTGGAATCTTTACGATCGGGTACGGGGGTAGAAATCGAGTTACTGGCTACTCGTTCTTTTGCCGGTTATTCCAAAGAACAAAAAATCGTCATTCGCGACACGATTAAAGGGGCAAATATCCCACGGAGGTAAGTCAAAAAAGCTCCCTTCTCTTTTCTCCAGTGCAGTCTTAACGAGTAATTTAGATAGTCAACTTACCAAAAGGCTTTAAAATATCTTGGGAGGAAGACTGGTTCTTCTGTCGGTTTACCTAGGGAATGTCCCGATAGTTTAGAACCAATGTTAAAGGGAAAGATGGGCAATATTTTAAGTGTGGCGCCGATGATGGATTATACCGATCGCCATTTTCGCTATTTTTGGCGACAAATTAGCCGTCGTCCCCTTCTCTACACGGAAATGATCACGACGATGGCGATTAAACACGGCGATCGCTATAAGTTGCTGGGGTTCTCCCTAGCAGAAAAACCTCTAGCTTTGCAGTTAGGGGGTGATAATCCCTATCTCTTGGCAGAATGCGCTAAAATAGCCGAAGATATGGGTTATGACGAGGTAAATCTCAATGTGGGTTGTCCTAGTTCCAGGGTAAAAGAGGGCAATTTCGGCGCTTGTTTGATGGCTAACCCGGAATTAGTCGCGAGGGGAATATCGGCAATGAATCAAGCTGTATCGATTCCCGTGACTGTAAAACAGAGAATTGGCATTGATCATCAAGATAGTTACGAAAATATGGCGAATTTTGTCCGTATTGTCGCGGATGCGGGTTGTCAACGTTTTACCATCCATGCGCGCAAAGCTTGGTTACAGGGATTAAGTCCCAAGGAAAATCGCACCGTCCCCCCTTTGCGTTACGATGATGTTTATCGACTAAAAAATCACTTTCCCCATTTGTTTATTGAAATTAACGGCGGTATCATTGATTTAGAACAGGCTAGACAACATTTACAATTAGTAGATGCAGTTATGATTGGTCGGGCAGCCTACGATAATCCCTATTTATTTGCCACAGTCGATCGAGATTTTTATGGGGAATCGGTTACTCCTCCTACCCGGGAAGAAGTAATCAAAAAAATGCTTCCCTACATCGATGAGTGGGTGAGTAAAGGTTATAAACTACACCAGATCAGCAAACATCTTCTACAGCTTTTTGCCGGTCAGCCCGGAACTAAGGCCTGGAAGCGTTATATTAGTGAAAATAGCCATTTTACTGGGGCCGATTCTGGGGTAATCTGGCAAGCTTTACAGCAGGTAAATTCCCTCAATGATCTGGCTAATCTTTCAGCTTCCCATTGATTTATTTTCTTTTCTATGATTACCCAATCCTCAATTACTGCCGGGGTAAAAAATTCAGCTATGGTGGATTTTGTTTATCAACCTCCCCCGGCAGCTATCACAGCTAAACGTATTTTAATTAAACCTAATTTAGGTTATCCTGTGCCTCCCCCAGTAACGGTTAGTCTGCCGGTATTAAGTCAAGTTTTGCGGGGATTGAGAGGGGTAAATCCTGGAGCAGAAATTATCTTGGTAGAGGGAGTTTGTTCGGCTATTTCTTTGAGAGAAATTATCGATATTTTGGGAGTAAAATCTATTCTCGCTCCCGGAATAACCATTCTTGATGCTGATAGTTTACCCCAGCAAGAATATCCGAATCTTTCCCCTTTTCCTGTCCGTTTTCCCTCGATGTTTGCTCCTAAAATTATCGAAGAAGTGGATTGTCGGATCACGATTGGAACCTTAAAACGCACCCATTTAAAGGATAAACCCCTGATTTCTGCTTCTTTAAAAAATCTCTATGGACTCTTTCCCCGTAGTCATTATCAGGCCCGTAGTCCTAACTCGCGGGGGCAATTACATCGCCCCTCCGTACCGCTAATTTTACAGGATGTCTATTTTTGTATCGGTCATCTTTTTGATGGGGCAGTGGTGGACGCTAATCTCAAATATTTTAGTAGCAATTGGCGACCGGATCGAGGAAAATCTATTCCTCTGGGTCAAGTGTTTTGGGGTGATGATATGATTAGCGTGGATCGTAGTGCTTGTCTGTTAGGTGATGAACCAATGCCAAGTTATTTAGAGGCGATCGATTTGCTTCGTTCTCAACTTTTGAACGGAACCAATTAGGCTTAATAATTCTTGGCTAAAATAGGCAAACACTTGTATTAAATAATATCTGGCTTATTATTTCTACTGCAAAGCCTTCCGATCCTAGGCTGACATGACGGTATTTTATACTAAATCCTGTTTAAAAAGTATAGGAGAGTGGGGATCACCAGAGCGGGGTAGGGTTGATTCATGAATCAACCCTACCTTGAATCAACCCTAGAAGCGGGGTAGGGGAACAATCCTTGACATCCTCGCCGCCGTAAAACGGACGGCGATTCCTCACCACGCCACTTTTTTAGGGTGGTCGCGTCAACGGGGTTGACGCTTCACGGGATGCTGCTTCTTTAACAGAAGTCTTACGCTTTCCGACCCGTCCATTTTGAGTGTCCGAATGCCCTCCGGCCATTATCGCTTTTTCCATTGTAGCTTAAAGCCGTCGTAAAACGACGGGGTTTTAACCCAAATTTTCGATAACTGGGTTTTTACGGAAACGAGCGAGGTAGGGTTTGGCATTCTCCAAGATTACCCCATTGTCGAGTGAACTATTCTTTAGGTTGCCCAAAACCCCCGTCGGTGAAGATGTCAAGCGTCTATCCAGATGCTGCCGTCTTCGATGCGAAGGGGATAAACGGGTAAAGCTTGGGGTTGAGAAACTGCCGCCATCGCTTTGTTAACCACAGGAGGCCAGGTAATCCAGTCTTTGACAGCACCACTACAGAGATCAAAAGAACTACGATGCCAGGGACAAACGATCGCGCCGTCCTCGGTAATTTTGCCTTTCGTCATCGATAATTTTAAATGAGGACAAAGATTGCCAACGGCGTGGAATTGACCGTTATTGTTAATCAAGAGAATGGAACTGTCCCCCACTTTTACCACTTGACGGGCGCCGGGGGCAAGGGAATCTACAGATAATACTTTTGTCCAACTCATATTTTTATTTAACCAAGGGAGAGATCGAGAATTGTTTCGGGGTAATTTTGGGCAATAATGTCCTGTTTGGCCCATTGTTGGTAATCTTGCAACAATTGACTCATTAAACGCTGTTTAATCCGCAATAAAACCCCTTTTAAGAGACTATTGCCGGCGATTTCTAACAGTGGACGCGGGGTTAACCATAATGGTGGTGGTAGGGCAACTTTCACCTCAAGATTGGCTTTCCCCGCTAGATAGGTTTGATTATTTTTTTCCACAGGAGCGAGTTTGCCTTTAACATTGAGGCTAAAGCGATCGTTGATATAATCAATACCTTTGATCTGACAGTCTTCTGATTGCAAAAATATCGTCCCCCCAGAAGTGGCCCAGACATTGAGAATAACCGTGGGCTGAAAATAGTACAAATTCAAGAAGTTGAGGGGACGCATTTTCAGTCGAAACCGATTCTCAGACAAGTTTTCTGTTAAGCTAGTCTCAACGATAGCCTGTACTAATCTTTGCGGTTGGCGCAGATAATGCTGAATCGGGATTGTTTGTTCAGCAACAACAATTTCTAGGGATTCGGCAGCGCTAAAAGTTACTTCCATAAGTTGGCTATCTTAAATTTGTCTCCCTTATTAATTTTACCTTGAATGTCAGCTTGAAGGAACCCTCGGTTTCACCTCGGAGATGAAAAGCTGACCAGCATATAAACAGCGAAGCACGGCTAATATTCAATCTTAGTCTTGGTTTTCAACGGGATTAAACTCAGCCCTGCGAGTATTAAAATAATTAGTTTCCACCACCCTTGACAGTTTGTACAGTGATATGATATGGTGAAATAATATCACGTTGGGAAGTTATTTTAGATGTACGGATGCCTTTCTTAAATGGACAGAGCGCCGCTATTGAAATCAAACAGTTCGCCCCTCATATCCCCATTATTGCCTATAGTTTCTTGGCAAAGCTTCCAATAGAAAAAAAATAATCAAACTACAGTTTTTGACCTATACTACCCTAAAGATATATCTTCCCAAGCTCTGATCAAAGCGATCGATGACTTGGGAAAATTAGCACAATCGGACAAATCTCAATTCCGTCGGGTCGGATAGTTAACTAAGTTTTTCTTCAGGAAAAGTTGCTTGAAACTCATCGAGTAATTCATCCAACTCCTCAAGAGCTTGATTAACATCTAATCTCAGACCCCCAATGTCGGGTTTATCGCGCAATTGCAGTAAATAATCCCGTTTATTGGCCATTTGTTGCACTTTATCGATCAAGCTGGTTTTATCCATAATTCACCCTCTGGTACTGACTGCGATTATATATCAGTCAGCCCATATCAGTGAACAGTGATCGGTGAACAGTGAACAGTCAGTGATCACTGGTAACTAGAGCTCCCGCAAAAATCAAAAATCTTCTCTTGGGTGAGCAGACAGTAAACTCCGAGACAGGAGGAGAAAAAAGACAAGAGACAGCTAACTGATAACTGATAACTGATAACTGACTTTCCTATGTCCCCTCTCAATTCTCACATTGCCGATCCTATTTATCTAGAAATCTTTAAAAATCTCTATCAATTTATTGCCGAAGAAATGGGGATTACTCTCCAAAATACGGCAGCAAGTGTCAATATTAAAGAGCGCCTAGACTTCTCCTGTGCTATCTTTGATGAGATGGGAAATTTAATCGCTAATGCTCCTCATATTCCCGTCCATTTAGGCTCCATGGCCGATAGTGTTAAAAGCTTAATTCAGGATAAAGGTGAGACGATTCGTCCAGGGAATGTTTATCTGGCTAATAATCCTTATAATGGCGGTACTCACCTGCCAGATGTCACAGTAATTAGTCCTATTTTTGACCGCCAAAATCAGGAAATATTATTTTATCTTGCCTCCCGGGGACATCAAGCTGATATCGGTGGAATTACCCCCGGTTCTATGCCTCCCCATTCTGTTCATATTAGCGAAGAAGGAATTTTATTCGATAATTTTTTGCTGGTAGCGGGGGGACAGTTTCGGGAACAAGAATTAATTAATCACTTAACTAATAGTCCTTTTCCAGCACGCAATATCGCCCAAAATATTGCCGATTTTCAAGCACAAATAGCCGCTAATGCCAAGGGGGAAAGAGAATTACATAATCTGGTTGATCGCTACGGATTAGCTATGGTTAAAGCCTATCAACAGTTTGTTCAAGATAATGCGGAATTAGCGGTTAGAAAAGCTATATCTGTCCTGAAAGATGGTGAATTTACTTATTATCTGGATAACGGTGCTGTCATCAAGGTCAGAATTAGCATAGATATTGATAATTGTCAAGCAACTATTGATTTTACTGGCACATCTGACCAGTTAAATAATAACTTTAATGCACCCCTAGCAGTGACAAGAGCGGCGGTTTTATACGTTTTTCGTACCCTTGTGGAGGAGGCAATTCCTTTAAATGCTGGCTGTTTCAAACCCCTCCATTTAATTATCCCGTCTGGCTGTTTTCTTAATCCCGTTTATCCGGCGGCCGTGGTAGCTGGAAATGTGGAAACTTCCCAGGCAATAGTTAATGCTTTATACGGTGCTTTAGGCATTCAAGCAGCCAGCCAAGGGACGATGAATAATTTCACTTTTGGCAATCAAGAATATCAATATTATGAGACTATTTGTGGCGGTTCCGGTGCGGGGGCAAATTTTGCGGGAACCGCTGCCGTGCAAACCCAGATGACTAATTCCCGTCTCACCGATCCAGAAGTATTAGAAATGCGCTATCCTGTGTTAGTAGAAAGTTTTAGCATTCGCCCCGATAGTGGCGGCAGGGGACAATATTATGGAGGTGATGGTGTGATTAGAAGAATTAAATTTCAAGAGGCTATGACCGCCAATATTCTGTCGAGTAATCGCCTGATTCCCCCCTTTGGACTGGCGGGAGGAAAAGCTGGTAAAATAGGACGTAATGCCGTGGAAAGAAACGATGGAACTATCGAAGAATTGCCCGGTACTGCGACTGTAGAAATGAACCTTGGTGATATTTTTATTATTGAAACCCCCGGCGGTGGTGGCTATGGAAATTGCTGAACGATAACTTTAATTAGGGTCTGCTGAAAAAGTTTTTCGGTGGGGGTAGGAGTCAGGAGTCAGGAGTCAGTAGCCGGTCGTTTCAGGCTTTGTTGCCCTTGNNNNATCCTATTTTCGCAGCACTAACATCGGACTTTAACAGGTCAAAAGCTTTATTTTAAAAGGGTTTTACCATTATTCAGCAAGCCCTAATTAAGTACCTAAGCAAAATTAATTACACATATCTAACTACCTTTTGCCCATTGCCTTTTGCCTATCCTAACCAAAAAGTTAATTTTGTCCTATTACTTATTAATTCATGACAATTATCTTAGCGATCGAAACCAGTTGCGATGAAACGGCTGTGGCTATTGTTAACAATAACCTGGTGTTGAGTAGTGTGGTTTCTTCTCAAATTGATCTCCATCGTCTCTATGGCGGTGTTGTGCCGGAAATGGCCTCCCGACAACACCTAGAAACCATTAATTTTTGTCTAGAAAAAGCTTGGCAAGAAACGGGGTTAAATTGGTCAGAAATTGATGGAATAGCCGCCACAGTTGCCCCCGGTTTAGTAGGTGCTTTAATGGTGGGAATGACGGCGGCCAAAACCCTGGCTATTGTCCACGATAAACCCTTTATCGGCATTCATCATCTCGAAGGTCATATCTATGCTTCCTATCTCGCTGAATCTGATCTTAAACCTCCTTTTTTATCTCTTTTAGTCTCTGGGGGTCATACCAGTTTAATCCATGTGCAGGCCTGCGGAAAATATCAACAATTAGGAACCACTAGAGATGATGCAGCCGGAGAAGCTTTTGATAAAGTGGCACGATTATTAAACTTAAGTTATCCCGGTGGTCCGATAATCGATCGCATGGCCAAAGATGGTAATCCCCAAGCTTTTCCCTTTCCTGAAGGTAAAATATCTTTACCAACCGGCGGTTTTCATGCCTACGATTCCAGTTTTAGTGGTTTAAAAACTGCTGTTTTGCGCTTAGTAGAGAAATTCGAGCCAGATAATTTACCTGTAGCTGATATAGCCGCTAGTTTTCAAGATACGGTAGCCAGAAGTTTAACCCGTAGGACAATCAATTGTGCCTTAGATTATGGCTTAAAAACTATCGCAATCGGTGGAGGAGTGGCGGCCAATAGTGCCTTAAGAAATCATCTGGAAACTGCCGCCAAAAATCATCATTTAACCGTCTATTTTCCGCCGCTTAAACTCTGTACCGATAACGCCGCTATGATTGCTCGCGCTGCTGTTGATCATTATGATCTTGGTCATTTTTCTGACCTTTCCCTCGGTGTTCGTTCCCGTTTACCTTTAAGCGAAGTTATGCAATTATATAATACGTCAGATTCAGCCGTCAGTATTCAGAATTGAGGAGATTGCTTTTATCTATTCTCCCCATCTCCTGTCTCCTGTCTCCTGTCTCCTGTCTCCTGTCTCGACTAGGAAATTAATTTTCCACGACTACTTAAAATGTTTGGCTTTTTAAATCTCAATAAACCCCCCGATTGGACTTCTCACGATTGCGTAGCCAAAGTCCGAAAAATTCTTAAGACTAAACGAGTCGGCCATGGGGGAACTTTAGATCCTATGGCTACGGGAGTTTTACCGATCGCCGTCGGGGCTGCCACCCGATTACTGGCCTATTTACCCGAAAATAAGGCTTATCGGGCAAAAATCCAGTTAGGACTCAGCACCGATACCGATGATATTACGGGAAAAGCGATCGCTGCTTGTCCCTGTGCCGATTTAACTTTAGAGGCAGTTAAGCCCCATTTAGCGGAATTTATCGGCAATATTGCCCAGATTCCGCCAATGTATAGTGCTATTCACAAGGATGGTCGTCGTCTCTACGAATTGGCGCGCAAAGGGGAAATAATCGCAGTGGAGCCTCGTCAGGTCAAAATTGACCAAATTACGGTTTTAGACTGGTTAGAGGGCGAATTTCCGCAAATAGAGCTAGATATTCACTGTGGATCGGGGACTTATATTCGTTCCCTGGCCAGAGATTTGGGGAAGGTGTTAGCTGTGGGTGGCACTTTAGCCAGTCTAACTCGCACGGAAAGCTGTGGTTTTCAGTTGGCCGATAGTATTAATCTGGAAGCTTTAATGGCTAATTCCGAGGGTTTAATTTCGCCTCGCATTGCCTTGGCACATCTAGACTGGATTTCTTTCACACCAGAGAGAGTTATCGATTGGTTTCACGGCAGAAAAATTAATCTCACCGATACAAATGTTATACTCGGTTCTCTGGTTGCTGTGGAGTCTTTAGAAGCTGAATTTCTCGGCATTGGTGAGATAGTTGTTATAGAAGATGAATACTACCTACAGCCTAAAATAGTTATTCAGCAATAGGGTTAATAATAAACACTTTTTCTAGATATTAAGTATGCTTATCTGGACAAACTAAGCTTTTTTATACCAAATCCGTTTTTAATAGTATGATTAACTCCCAATCGATCTTTAAAAACCCAGTTATGGATTGTTTCCCCCCACTTCCCACTTCCCACTTCCCACTTCCCACTCTCCTATACCTTTTAAACAGGATTTAGTATTATTAACAGTATAAACCCACTGATTATGATTTTTTCTGGCCAGGATTTTTTTAGAAGCGACCAAAGATTTTAGACAAAGATTGAGCATAGAAACGGGACGATTTAAGCGATTGCTCAATTCTTGAACTGTGATTCCTTGGGGATAAACTTGCATAAGTTCAAAAATTTGTGCGGTAGTATTTAGTCCTTTTGTCGGACTAATAATCTTGATAGCCAAGGCTAGTAATCGGGAGAAACAACAGGCTATTAGACCATTGTTTGTCGCTGCTTTGTTCCGCTCGATCTAGCCTTTTTTTCGATAAGTTATTAGGGTTTAAAGTGCTAATAAAGTCTTGACGGAAATAGAGATTAATTTGTTCCCATAATCTCTTGAATAGCGGATAAAAGGCGATCAATCTCCCCATCAGTCCCGATCGAAATCCGCACATAATTCTGAATGCGAGGATGTTTAAAGTATCGCACTAATATCTGACGCTCTTTGAGTTGATTATATAACTCACTGGCACTAATCTGGGGGGGAGAAGCGAGGATAAAATTAGCTTCCGAGTCAAAAACAATAAATCCCAACTCGCGCAGAGAAGTAATTAAACGGCCGCGTGTTTGACGGACTTTTTGCCAAACTTCCTCAAAATAATTATGGTGTTTTAAAGCTGCTGTGGCTAAAGTTTGAGCGATGCGATCTAAATTATAGGAATCACGCACCTTATCCATCTGTTCGATAATGGCCCTGGAAGCAAAACCGAAACCGACTCTTAACCCCGCTAAACTATAACTTTTCGACATAGTGCGACTAATAATGACATTATCGTAACGGGAGAGAAAATCGAGATGATTGTCATCACTAAAATCCACATAAGCTTCATCAATTAATACCAATCCCGAGGCATTAGCACAGGTTGCTTCTAAATAGTCGCGATCAAGATGTTTACCGACGGGAGGATTAGGAGAAGCTAGAAAAATTAATTTCGCTTCTGGACAAATAATCGGTCCTTCCAATGCAAATTTATCATTAGTGGGAAATTCGATAATATTTGCCCCGTGTACCCGGGCAATTGTCTCGTAAAGGGAATAGGTTAAATCTAAAAAAGCGACGCTTTCGCAAGGGTTAACAAAAGTTCGCAGGGCGATATTAAGGATATCATCGGAGCCATTACCCGCGATTATCTGATCGGCTGTTATGCCGTATAATTCCGCCGCCGTTTGCCGTAACTCTTTGGAGATAGGATCGGGATAGAGTCGGACTTTCTCTAATTGCTCTGGCAGGTGGGCAAAAATTTCCGCCAGTGGGGGATAGGGATTCTCATTGGTGTTAAGTTTGGTAAATCCCGCAGTTTGGGGCTGTTCTCCCGGAGTGTAGGCGGGGGTTTGACGAACACAATCGCGTGTAGGTAGCATGAACTCTCTGGGGCGGCAATTTCTAGCAAGCTTTTTATTATAGCTGATTATCAGGGGTTGAAATAGGTTCAACCCCTACCGGTAAAACTAATTAAGGTTCTACCCAACGGCCATCGGCTTTAATTAAATTAATCAACTCGCTTACACCTTCATTTTCGGGGACGCGTTTAATTTCCTCGCGACCGCGATAAAGGGAGATATAACCGGCCTGTTTCCCTACATAACCATAGTCTGCGTCGGCCATTTCTCCCGGTCCGTTGACAATACAACCCATAACGGCGATATCGAGTCCGGTGAGGTGTTGAGTCGCTGCGCGCACTTGCTGCAGGACATCTTCTAAATTAAAAAGAGTGCGACCACAGGAAGGACAGGCAACGTATTCGACCATGGTTTTCCGCAGTCCCAGGGCCTGGAGAATGCTGTAACAGACGGGAATTTCCTTTTCGGGAGCTTCCGTCAGAGAAACGCGAATCGTATCACCAATACCGTCCGCTAACAGAGTGGCAATCCCGGCAGTGGATTTAATGCGTCCGTATTCCCCATCTCCTGCCTCAGTAACCCCCAAATGCAGGGGATAATCCATACCTAACTCGTCCATGCGCTTAACCATGAGACGATAGGCGGCTACCATAACTGGCACGCGGGAAGCTTTTAGGGAAATGACCAGATTGCGAAAATCGAGGGATTCGCAGATGCGGATAAATTCTAAAGCCGACTGTACCATTCCTTCGGGGGTGTCGCCGTAGGTAAAGAGCATTCTTTCGGCCAGAGAACCGTGGTTAACGCCGATTCGCATCGCTTTACCTTGATCTCGCAGGGAAACTACCAAAGGTTTCAGGGTTTCGGCAATTTTTTCGCCAATTTCATCAAATTCTGCTTGACTATACTCGCCGCGGTCGGCTTTCGGTTTCTCGAAAACGTACAAACCGGGGTTAATTCGCACTTTATCGACGTGCTTGGCCACTTCTAGGGCGATTTTCATACCGTTGTGATGCACATCGGCTACTAACGGCACGGGTTGATAGGTGGCCAGCAGTTTTTCCCTAATTTTAGCCAAAGCGGTGGCGTGGGCCAGACTCGGCACGGTGACGCGGACAATTTCACAACCGACTTCATGGAGGCGACGGATACCGGCCACGGAACCATCTATATCAAGGGTATCCTCGTTAATCATCGACTGCACGACCACGGGATGACCACCACCGATGGTAACGCTACCTACCTTGACGGGACGGGTTTTGCGTCGGTGAATCGTGGTGTCGAATTCGGAGGCAGTTGCGGGAGGTTTGAGCGTCGATTCCAAGGTTTGCATAGGACTATCACCAACAATCACTCTCCCTATTCTCTCAAAGAACAGGAACAGATTCTAGCCACTCTAATAAAATTGGATTAAAACGGTCGGGACATTCATCCTGTAAACAATGACCGGCCTGTTCAAATTCTACATATTTAATCCTAGGATTAAGGGAGACAAAACCCTGGGCTAACTGGACGGGAACCATCCGATCTTGCTTTCCCCAACACAATAAAATCGGGATTTCTAAGCGTGGTAAAATTAACTTTGCTGGTGGACAATATTCGGGATGATTGACAGCTTGTGCTAGGGAAATAAAGGCCTCGGCTGCCCCCTCATCTAGGGTTGGGGCGGCGATAATTTGTACTAATTCCTCGCTGACTGCTTTCTTGTCTTCGTAGGCGATTCCTGCCCATTTTTTCAAGACTTGCGGACGACGCAGATAGTAAAAAATCGGTTTTAATAGCCAAGGAGAAGTGAAAAATTTTTCGATAGGAGTGACGATATTTAATAACCAATCGGCGATCATTTCCCGCCGACGGCTGACATCGGGTAAACTGAGCATAACTAATCCGGCTACCATTTCCGGATATTTACCCGCTAGGGCCATACTAACTAAAGAACCGATCGAATTGCCCACTAATACCACGGGTCTGTTAATAACAGTTTGCCAGAAATCGTGTATTTGTTCCACCCAGAGATTAACGGTATAGGGAACCTGTACTTTGCGCGAACCACCAAAACCTAATAAATCTACTGCGTAAACTCGATGATTTTGGCTGAGAATAGGAATATTATGGCGCCAATGTTCGATCGCCGCTCCAAATCCATGCAGTAAAATTAAAGGGGGATTATCGGCATCTTGGGGGTTTTTTGCCGGCATAAAACTATAACGAATTTGCCAACCGCGCCACACCCAATCCCGTTGATAACCGATGCGTTCTGTCCAAGCTGGTGAAGTTGTCACTTAAGTCAAACAATTAAGAGGTTTTCAGGAAATATTACCCTGGTTTTATTATACTGGTTTCCCCGTCCCTGACCCGCAGCCGAATAACATTTTTGTACTACTTTTCCCAAATATATTTAGAGCTTGCTGAATAAATCTAAAAACCTTGTTGGATAAGACTTTTAGACCTTTTTGAAATCCAAAAGTGCCTCGTCTGGGAGTGTTCAGGGGGAAAATTCCTGGACTTTTTCCCTGAAAATTAGGTAATTGAGCCCCTCAAAATCGGTAAAACCCCACACCCCACACCCTACCCCCACCGAAAAACTTTTTGCCGCAAACCCTATTTAAACCTAGGGTTGATCTAGCCTATGCTAAAAAGAGGGGGATTAAAATCAATCGCTCCTAGACTTTAATTGAAAATTTAGGATATTGCACCGATGGGCAATCTATTTGATGATGTCAGTCGCTTTCTTGAAACCCAACTGGAAGAATTTCTCAGAAGTCATCCCCAGTTAGAATTACAGGCGCTGGTGGAACAACTGCGCGAACAGGAGCGCGATACTGCTAAACTGATTAGCGCCCTAGAAAATGAGCGTCAACGTCTCGAACAGCAAATTTTGGCCACTGCCCAAGATATCCAAACTTGGCACGCTAGAATCGATAAGGCTAAGGCCGCTGGACGGCAGGACTTGGTTCAGGCTGCTAGTGAACGCGAGGCGGCCCTATTTCGTCAGGGTAATCAACTTTGGGGACGGATGGAAGGGGTGAAAAAACGTCTGAGTCAATCCCAAGAGTTACTGCAACAAGTCCAACAACGTCGTCAAGAAGTGCAAATTAAAGCCGAAAAATCCCCTAAAAATCAGTCCCGTGACTGGGAAACCAGTTTTTGGGATCAACCCCAAGAATCGGACTATCAGCGCTCGAACTACGATAATCTCGATCTAAAATTTAAAGAATGGGAAATGGAAGAAGAATTGAAAAAATTAAAGCGAGAAATGGGACGATAATTTTTCAGTGAGCAGTGAACAGTAAACAGTAAACTGATAACTCACATCTGATAACTGATCACTGAAATCCCTAAAACCCCAACACCCAACACCTAAAAATTCCCCAGAATTGTTCCTCTTAGAAAATGATGGCATCTCAAGCACAAAATCCTGAAAATCAACCCTCCTCTACCCTCGAAGAAATCCGGGCCGCTCGTTTAGAAAAAGTGGCAGGATTGCAAAAAGCTGGCGTAAATCCCTACGCTTACCAGTGGAAATCTACCGCTCACGCTCAACAATTACAAGAGCAGTACGCTGACTTAGCACCGGGGGAAGAAATTAGCGTCGAAGTAGCCATTGCTGGTCGGATTATTGCCCGAAGAATTATGGGTAAACTAGCCTTTTTTAACCTGCAAGATGAAACGGGAACGATTCAATTATACCTCGATAAAAAACGCATTAGTGAAACCATGGCCGCCGTGCCGAATGCCTTTAACACGGTGATTAAACTGACCGATACGGGCGATATTTTAGGAGCAAAAGGCACAATTAAACGCACAGAACGCGGGGAATTATCTATCTATGTAAACGAGTACGAAATTCTCACCAAATCCCTCTTACCTCTACCAGATAAATGGCACGGTTTAACCGATGTAGAAAAACGTTATCGACAAAGATATGTGGATTTAATTGTTAATCCAGAAGTGCGACAAACTTTTCGCCGTCGCGCCCAAATTACCGCTGCCATTCGCAGATATTTAGACCAAGAAGGTTTTATTGAAATTGAAACTCCCGTGCTACAAAGTGAAGCGGGAGGAGCCGATGCTAGACCGTTTATCACCTATCATAATACGCTGGAGATGGAGTTATATCTCCGCATTGCCACCGAGTTACATCTAAAAAGATTAATAGTGGGTGGTTTTGAAAAAGTCTTCGAGTTAGGCAGAATTTTTCGCAATGAAGGGGTTTCTACTAAACACAACCCTGAGTTTACTTCCATCGAAATCTATCAGGCCTACGCCGATTATTATGACATGATGGAGTTAACCGAAAACATTATTGTTAAGGCCGCACAAGATGTTTTAGGTACGCTGAAAATCACCTATCAAGACACGGAAATTGACCTAACTCCCCCTTGGCGACGAGTGACTATGCACGAATTAGTCCAAGAAATAACCGGGGTTGACTTTAATAGTTTTGATGATTTCGATTCGGCTCGTATTGCCGCAGAAAATGCCAGCATTGGCGTTCCAGAGGACTGTAAAACCATCGGTAAGCTCCTAAATGAAGCTTTTGAACAAAAAGTCGAAGAAACCCTAATACAGCCCACTTTTGTGCTAGATTTTCCCGTGGAAATTTCGCCTTTAGCTAAACCCCATCGCTCAAAAACTGACCTCGTAGAAAGATTTGAATTATATGTGGTTGGACGGGAATTAGCTAATAGTTTTTCTGAGTTAACCGATCCCATCGATCAACGGCAAAGATTAGAAGCACAGGCACTCAAAAAAGCGGCTGGAGATTTGGAAGCGCAGGGAGTTGATGAGGACTTTTTAACCGCTTTAGAATACGGAATGCCCCCCACGGGAGGCCTAGGAATTGGCATCGATCGCCTGATCATGTTATTAACCGATTCTGCCAGTATTCGCGATGTGATTGCTTTCCCCTTATTAAAAAGTCAAAGTACAGCGATTAAATCTTTTGACTACGATCAGGAAAAAAAAATTCTGAAAGTGGAATTTAATCACGGTGGTATCTATCTTTATCATGATCTACCTTTGGCAGTATATAAAGATTTTCAGTCTGCACCATCGAAAGGACAGTTTTTTGTCGGACAAATTCGCGATAAATACAGTTTTGATAAGGAATTGTAAAAGTTAGGACTACTTCAGTTATCAGTTATCAGTTATCAGTCATAATTCATAATTCCTTTTTACCTTTGACTTCCTGCCAAGTGTTACCGACTCCCTGTAAAACCCCGCGAATTACTAACCCAATACCGCGACCGATAACTTGGATAAGAATATAGACTACTCCCTTACCCACCACCCGAAAAAAAGCGCGTAAACGCGGAGATAAAGAGTCTCTTAATTCTAAGGCGATCGAAACTAACCAGGGTATGCCTGTTAAACTATTTAATTCTTCCTGTCGGGGGGAATAAATGGCTAGAGATTTGATTTGTCCCTCGCTATAGTGAAATAATTGATATTGACTTTCAAAGATATCTTTGGGTTCTTGCCAATATTTTTTCCGTCGGTATTTCCAAGATAATTCATTGCGGATTTTAGCTAATTTTCTGGCGATGAGAAATTCTGAACGGTAAAGTTTTTGTTTGACTCTTTCCGATTCCGAGAAGTTATTGAGAATAATTACTGTCACTGCATTGGCAATATTATGAATGAGATTTTGCAGCAGAATTTCGGCTCTGGCGATGGTTTCAGGAGCATTAGCCCGGTATTCTACTCCGTCAATAGTTAAACTATTTTCGTACAATAAATAGGAAAATAAGTCAAGAGTAAAAGGAATTTTATTGAGGATTTCTGTTTGAATTGCCTCTCTTTCTTCCAGAATAATTTCGTTAAGTCTGCTTTTACTAATTTCGTCAGAAACCGAGGCATTAATTTCTAAAAATTTACGGGTAACTTTCTCCCAGATATCGTAAATAATCAGATTTAAGCGACTGGTTAATTCCCCGCTGCTAATCTGTAAATATCTCATTTCATCGACGTTTTTCCGAATTTCATCGAGAACTAAATACAATAATTCCCGTTGCCGATTATCCTGTAAAACATCAATTTCAAAACTAATCTTTGTTCTATTAATTAAAGGCGATCGAATGACCGCTAAAGTCGATTCAAAAACTGCCGAAACACAGAGGGGACGCTCGCGGCTTAAAATTGGTAATTCCCGATCGATATTGTTAATTATTACCGAGGGTGTCACTGAAGCTGAATTGTAATAGCTCCCTTCGAGAGGAATTAGTTTTCTCACTAGCCATAGAGCCGCTAAAAGTTCTCGTTTTCTCCCCTGCCAGTAAAAGCGATCAAAGCCGGATAAAGACTGTTGATTGAGGTGGAGATCAATTAAATGTAATTCACTTTCGATGCGATTTAATCCCGTTTTTCCAGCAGTGATTAACCAATGGCTAGGGGCTAAACTTGGACGAGTAGCAATGGTGAGAGGGGAAGGGGCGACATCGTGGGTTTCATCCCGGGAAATTTGCCCTAAAATAGTGATAAATTGCTCTAGGTTTGTGCCTTTGGGAATATAACCGGCGATGCCTAATTCTCTGGCGATTAGTTGCTGTCTGGAATCGAGAGGAAAGGTTAATAGAACAATTTTACTTTCGGGATAGCGAGAGTGGAGAATTTCACAGTAAGACCAATCAAAAAGAGGATCGATAAGGATAATTTCGGGGGCCGGATTAAGAGTCAAAGCGAAAATTGTTTCTAAATCCCCTTCGGTGACGATAGTAATATTTTCTATCTGCGACAAGGCCTGCACCAGACCCAAGCGAAAAATCGGGTCATTATCGATGATAATTAGGGTGAGAGGGCGATCGATCACAAGAGTTGCCGTCTGTCAACGGATACTATTCACAGGGGCAATTATACAGTTATCTGGCTCATTTGTTTTGTTTATAGCCATAAAAATCGATGCGATAATCGGTAATTTTTACCCCTGTCGATTCCTCGATCTGTTTAATTAATTCCGGGGGAAGTTCGATATGCACATCGATTATTTGTTGACTGTCCAGACAATTGACGTGACTGTGGGAATCGCTGATGTTACCGTAGAGTCTGCCGTCCCAGCGTTCCACAGATTCGATAATGCCCTGACCGGATAGGGCTTCTAGGTTTTGGTACACTGAGGTATGACCGATGTTCTTTCCTTGCAGATTGAGACGATCGTAAATTTCTCGCGCTGATAGGTGTTCCCGCGCTTGCCATAGCAATTCTAAAATATAGCGACGCTGACGACTAACCCGCATTCCTAATGTTTGACACCTTTCGATCGCATCTTCTAAACACCGGATCGGTTTTTGTTTTACCTCCACATTGTCCATCGTTGTTTCCCTTGACCTCCGCCCTAATACATACTCATTACCAGTTTAGCTTAGTCTTTCGATCGATGTCCACATTGTCCCCCCAACCCCTTACCTACAGGTAATGGTTTTTTTTGTCAATACTCAAGACTATTTCTCGATCCACATTACACAATTCTGGTTCTAAGTCAATAGCCTTTACAAAACTTAAAAAATTGTCACATAAAGAAATGTCACCATTAGGGGCTTTTTTTGGGCAAGAGGATCGATACAGTACCCTGATTGTCTTGGTTTTGCGTTGATTTGAGATTTAATGCTTAAACTAAGCCCACAGCATACCACGATCATAACATATTAGTAAATGTAGGCAACCCCGATTTTCAGCTAAATTTTGGCAAATTCGGGAAAAACACTCTCCTTGTAACTTACTTGTTACATTTAACTAATCGCCCCAAATATTTAAATATTTTAATTGTTTATCTTAAATTTTATAATTTTTACTTATGCGTGAAGGCTGATTAACTAGGGTTGGGCAAAAAAGCTTGTAAGCTCTATTTAAGGTCAGTCGAATCGGTTAGTATCGGGAGACAGATGTGACTTGTATAGCTTCCCAGTTTTTGAGATTTGAAGACTTTTTAGCAGCATTTTGAATTATCAGCCATAGAAATCTTCGTCAAGAATTTGTTCTAAGGAAAAAGGGCAGTCTAAGGGATATGCTTCCTCTGGAGGAATCGCAATGCCAAAGTCAGCCAATTTACTTTCCTTGATGGCAATTTTACGACCTTTAGGATAGGTTTTATCGATGGCGATTGCTACATGAGATTTCAAAGAAGGGGTGTTTTCTAGTAAGGCGATAACTCGTTCCCTATGTTCGACAATGGAGCTATACCAGCTAGATTTCATGCTTTCAGGAGCGGAGGATTGTACTTGTAATTTCAGTAAATGAGCCAGCAAAATCATTAAATTTCCTTCCAAGGCATTTTTATCTGATTTACCCAATTCTTTCAACTCCTCAACTAAATGAGATACATCTAATGCCTGAAAATCTCCTTGTTCCAACTGACCTATTGTTGTGATCAGCCATAATTGAAAATCTTGTTCATAGAGTTCTGATTTAGTTATCATAATTGCTTCGATAATAGTTAATCTAGACTGAATTATACTCTATTTTGCAGATTTCGGATGTTTCTAGCGGTAAATGTTAAGTTTTATTACAGGATTTAACATTTGCACCTATTCCCTATTCCCTTATCATTAGGATAAGCTGTTAATTAAGCATTTAACAGGTAAGAGGCACTCTTGCAACAGTAAAGAGATAGGCGGTTAAAATACATCTTAGCTTAAGGACTAGAGAATATTATGAGACTAGAAAGAGAAGATTTTGATTGGGCGGTACAACAAAACCTAATTACTGCCAGCCAAGCTGAAAATTTATGGACGGCTTTTTTATCCCGTTATCCCCAAGAAGATGAAGTTAATCGCCCTCGTTTTAATTTTGCCAATGTGTCCTATTATTTTGGGGCATTAATTGTTATTTCCGCCCTAGGGTGGTTTATGAACGAAGCTTGGGAGAGTTTCGGCGGTGCAGGCCTATTTTTTATCGCCCTGTTTTATGCAATTTGTTTTATTTTTACGGGAAAAAATCTCTATTTTCAGCAAAATCTCAAAATCCCCGGCGGCCTTTTATTTACCATGGCAGTGGCAATGACTCCCTTAGCAATCTACGGTTTACAACGCTGGACAGGATACTGGCAAGCTGGCTATCCGGGCATCTATCGAGATTTTCATACATGGATTAAAGGTAGTTGGTTTTTAATGGAATTAGGCACGATTATCGCAGGATTAATAACCTTGAGATTTGTTAAATTTCCTTTTTTAACTGCACCGATCGCTTTTAGTCTGTGGTATATGTCAATGGACTTAACTCCTTTACTATTTGGAGAGAACGAATACACATGGAGACTGCGAATGTGGGTATCCTTTTGGTTTGGAATTGCCTGTTTAATAACTGCCTATTTAATTGATGTACGTCAGCGTCGCAGTCGGGGAGATTTTGCTTTTTGGCTATACCTATTCGGATTAATTATGTTTTGGTTTAGTCTATCTCTCCTCATCGATGATAATGAAGCACAACGATTTTTGTACTGTCTAATTAACTTGGGATTGATGTTATTATCCGTCCTGCTAAAAAGAAGATTATTTGTGGTTTTTGGAGGTATCGGAGTATTTGCGTATCTTTCCTATCTCTCCTATCGTCTCTTTGCCGATTCAATTTTCTTTCCCTTTGCTCTAACCGTCTTGGGACTTGGTATTATCTATATGGGAGTTTTGTATCAGCGTCATTACCCAACCCTGGCTAGATTTATTGAAAGTTATATCCCTCTCGAATGGCGCAATTTATTACCCAAAGATAGATAATTAGGAGAAATGGGGATATGGGGACATGGGGATATGGGGAGATTCAACTAAAAAAACCAAAACCCCAACACCCCAACACCCAACACCATCTTTTTTACTTTTATGAAAATACTTATCGTTGACGATGAAAAAGAATTAACCGAACCCTTAGAACAAATTCTTGCTCAAGAAGGCTATGACGTTGATATTGCTAATAATGGTCGGACGGGGTTAGAATTGGCCCAACAGAATAATTATGACCTCTTAATTCTCGATTGGATGTTACCCCAGCAATCCGGATTACAAATCTGTCAATATTTACGCAATCAAGGGGACACCACTCCCGTTTTATTTCTAACCGCTAAGGATACCATAGACGATCGAGTGGCGGGATTAGATGCCGGTGCTGATGATTATTTAGTCAAACCCTTTCAACTGCGAGAATTATTAGCGAGAGTCCGCGCTTTATTGCGTCGTTCTCCCAATTTTGAAGCTAGTAATAGCAGTAAATTAAAATCTGCTGATTTGGAACTCGATAGCGAAAATCAAGTGGCCTATCGTCACGGTCGCACGATTAGTTTATCAGTCAAAGAAGTACAATTGTTGACTTTATTTATGACCCATCCGGGTCAACTTCTCACCCATGAACAAATTTATCAGCATCTCTGGTCAGAAGGAGAGCAACCTAATAGTAACGTAGTTCCTGCCCTGATGCGCTTACTGCGTCGTAAAATCGAAGCGGACGGAGAAACACCTCTCATTAATACTGTCTATGGGAAGGGCTACCGTTTCGGGGAAAATTAGGGAATGCTGAAAGATAATGAGAATACCAACTGATTACTGATTACTGATATATGTTATCCTGCCTACAAATTGAAAATTTTACCCTCATCGATCGCTTAGAATTAACTTTCGGCAGCGGATTAAATGTACTGACCGGTGAGACGGGGGCAGGAAAATCGATTATATTAGACGCGATCGATATTGTTCTCGGTGGTAAAGTCAATCATCGCGTCATCCGTCAGGGAAGCCAACAATCAACCCTAGAAGCGACTTTTTCTCTAACTCCAGAATTAATTGCTTGGCTAGAAAGTCAGGAAATTGACCTATTAGAAGATAATAGTCTAACAATCAGCCGGGAATTAGTGATTACTAATAATTCCTTGCGTTCTCGTTCTCGGATTAACGGAGTCGTCTCTAATCGCCAACAAATGGCGCAAATAAGAGATTTTTTGGTAGAAATCACCGCTCAAGGTCAAACAGTTCAGTTAATGGACGCTAATCGACAGAGAGAATTATTAGATCTCTACGGGGGTGAATCGCTGCTGCGGCAGCGGGAAAAAGTAGCGACAGCCTACCTTAACTGGCAAGAAAGCAAGAATATTTTAAATAATAGATTGCAATCGGAACAAAATCGCCTACAAAGATTAGATTTATTAGAATATCAACTAAAAGAACTAGAATCAGCCAATTTAACTGACGCTGACGAGTTGGAACAGTTGGAACAGGAAAGAAACCGACTCTCCCACGGTGTCGATTTGCAAAATTCCAGCTATCAAGTCTATCAACTACTCTACCAAAATGATCGCGATCAACCCGCCGTCGCTGATTTGTTAGGAAAAGCTGAAAATATCTTGACAAATATGATGGTTTATGATAGAAGTTTAGAGCCAATTTTAGAGATGGTGCGATCGGCATTAAATCAGGTGGTGGAAGCGGGACAGGAAATCAACGTCTATGGGGATAGTCTAGAAGCAGATCCCGAGAGATTGAACGAGATAGAAGAGAGAATTGTCCAACTTAAGCGCATTTGTCGCAAGTATGGCCCAAGTTTAGCCGAAGCGATCGATTATTATCAGAAATTACAGCAAGAATTAGCGGAGTTGACGGGAGAAGGACAATCCATTGAAGAATTAGAAAAAATTTGTCAGCAACAGGAAAAAATCTATCGAGAAACTAGCACCCAGTTGACCTTTTTGCGACAAGAAACCGCTAGTCAACTAGAAAAACAATTGGTACAGGAATTAAAACCTTTAGCCATGGAAAAGGTGATTTTTGTCTGTCGGATTGCCCTGGGTAATCCTAGCAGTCTGGGAGTCGATCAAGTGGTATTTTATTTTAGTCCCAATCCGGGGGAAAAAATCCAACCTTTATCCAGTACTGCTTCTGGAGGAGAAATGAGTCGTTTTCTCCTAGCGTTAAAGTCCTGTTTTTCCCAATCCCAATCGGCAGCGGCAACCCTAATTTTTGATGAAATTGATGCGGGAGTATCGGGAAAAGTTGCCCAGGCAATTGCCGATAAATTAGATCAATTAGGTCAACAATATCAAGTTTTGTGCGTTACTCATCAACCCTTAGTGGCTGCTTTAGCTGATCACCATTTTCGAGTTTATAAACAAATGATTGCCGAAGATAATCCCACTAATCTCTCGGAAATTCGCACGGTTGTCCGGGTTACTTCTCTCGATAATCGTCAGACGAGAAGGGAAGAATTGGCACAATTAACGGGAGGAAATTCGGCAGCAGATGCCCTCGCTTTTGCCGAGTCTTTATTGGAGAAAGCGGCTGCCAAAAAACAGTAAGATTTAACCTTGAAATTGACTGATTAACCAACGTCCCACCTGACTTTGATCCTTGCTGCGCGCCTGTTGTAAAGCTGACTCTAAAACCGCAATTTTTAAATTAGGTAAAACCTTTGATATATCAATTCTTTGGCTACCTCGATCGATTATTTCAAAAGCAAATATTTGAGGATCATCTACCTTAACACTCCAGTATTCACTAACCCCTAATTCTTCGTAGAGTAAGCGTTTATTACCTAAGTCATCATTGAGGGTAGATTTGGAGATTTCAATGACTAAATCTGGTGGGGGATACTGATTTAAATCAATAATCGAAGTCCCATTTGGTATCAGATTCGCTTTCTCTCCTAGATAGTAAGATATATCTGGCTGCACTTCTCTAATTCCTCTTTTGCGATAGGAACAAGTAGGGAGTCCTTGAAAAGGAATTTCTTTGAGGATAGCGTAGAGACTCACCCCCAAAAAGACAACGTGATGATCTCTAGCGTGTTCAAATCCAATAGGAGTCATTTCTAATCGATAATAGCCATTGTAATAATAACTTTTCCCTTTATTTTCTGGGAAGTTGTTAATTGCTGCTAAGTATTCTTCCCAACTACCTTTAATCCATGAGTCAGTTATCCCCCTAGTTTCTAGCTGTTGCATAGTTATCCTATCCCGCTTTGAACTTTTTCTGTAATTATAGCAATTATTGATCAAATCAGAAACTAGGAAATGATAGAATAGATTAATTAAGTAAAAATTAGCCCAATTATGACCACAACTTATGATTATATAATTATCGGTGGTGGTATCACCGGTTCCGCCTTAAGCTATGAACTAGCTAACCTAGGCAGTCGAGTCCTCTTATTAGAAAAAGAAACCCATCCCCTCAACGCCACTTTCTACAGTTACGGGGGTTTAGCCTATTGGTCGGCCACCACAGAAATCCAGAGAAAATTATATCAAGAAGGTCGAGAAATTCAGCGCAATTTATCGCAGGAATTGGGCATAGATAACGAATACCGGGACATAGATCTAATTCTCACCGTCAACCCCGAAGATGATCCGGCCACTGTGGCCGAAAAATTTGCTATCTTTGCTATTACTCCCGAAATTCTCGATCCGCAAGCAGCGATCGCTTTAGAACCTCTATTAAATCCCGCAGCTATTTCGGGAGTTTTACGACTGCCCCACGGTCACATCAATGCCGAAAAAACTAATCTTGCCTATCAACAAGCTTTTCTGCGTCTGGGAGGCACGATTATTCGGGAAGCTGTCATCGAATTAATTGAAACTGCATCGAGAATTACCGGCGTAAAAACTCCTAAAAATAATTATTATGCCGGGGAAACTATCGTTTGTGCGGGGGGATTAACCCGGTCTTTACTGCAAAAATCTGGTATTACTGCTTCCGTCTATTTTACCCATGCCCAGGTGATCAAAATTCCCCCCAGCGAGATCAAATTAAACACCCTAGTTATGCCCGCAATTCCTGCTAGATTGGTATTAGAGCAAAAAATTACCCAACTAGAAAATCAGGGCATTTGGCAGAGAGAAACCCCAGAAATAATTACCAGTGTTTTAGAAACGGGGGCGGTACAATTCCGGGATCAAAGCCTTTATCTAGGGCAAATTAGCGCCATTATCACCGATCCTAGCGGGATTTTAAACCCTCTGGCGGGGGAAAAAGCAATACGCGCCGCCGTGGGGACATTGCTGCCCTCTTTAGCCTCTCTCCCCGGAAGCTGTCATCATTGCCTAGTGGCCTTTGCCCCCTCGGGACGGCCTCTAGTGGGAGCGATCGCCGATAAAGTGGGATTGCAGGTATTTTCTGGCTTCACCAGTACACTTGTATCGGCTCCGCCCCTGGCCCGACGTTTCGCGCGTCATCTGCTGGGGGAAATTGACGAGATAATTAGGGTTTGCTGAAAAAGTTTTTCGTGGGGTGTGGGGTGTGGGGTGTGGGGTGTGGGGTGTAGGTTTTTACCCATTTTCATCTGGTAAATTACCTAATTTTCAGGGAAAAAGTCCCTGAATTTTCCCCCCGATCCCTCCCATATCTGGGACTTTTTGATTGACAAAAAGTCTAAAAGTCTTACCCAACAAGGTTTTTAGATTTATTCAGCAAACCCTAATTACTAATTTACAAAAGTCAAGAGAGAAATTAACTGATGATTGCAATTAATTCTAATCGACTTTTTCCAACTGCCAAAGAATTTGGTTTCCCTCGCGTCTGACCCGGGAGATTACCCAATTTCGCCACGGCCAATGGTCGCCTCGACTGGTAACGGCCCCTGGATTAATATCCATTAAATCGGCCACTTCGGCGCTGGTAATCAAATAACCTCGATTGGCCACTTCATCGGCAATGCGTAGGGTTTCGATGAGATTTCTTAGCTGGTCAACTCTTTCTCCCCGGGGTAATTGGATTTCATCGCCAGCGCTATTAGGTGGTTCATTCATAGTTAGGGTCTGGTCAAAGTTTATTAACAATTAAAAATTGTCGGTTGAGGCAAACAATCAAGCTTTCCTCTCGTTATTCTATTGATTCTATCAATAATAGCTGTCATCAAAACAGTCCTATCTTCTCGAATTTTACCGTCACATCTTTACTAAAACCCTAAAAACCTCTTGACAAAAAACACAAAATATAGTAAGTAAATCAGGGAAAGTGATAACTGATCACTGATAACTGATAACTGATAACTGATCACTGATCACTGATAGCTGCTATAAAATTGGACTAGCCTTTTTCCCCAGAAAAAAATTTCCCCATCCATGACCTTAATCCTCTACAACACCCTCAGTCGTTGCGAAGAACCCTTTACCCCCCTCATCCCCGGCATTGTCTCCATGTATTGCTGCGGCATTACCGTCTATGATTATTGCCACTTGGGTCATGCGCGTACCTGTGTGGTTTGGGATGTGGTGCGGCGTTATTTGGAGTATCTCGGTTATAAAGTGCGCTATATTCAGAATTTCACCGATATTGACGATAAAATTCTCAATCGGGCTAAAAATGAACATACCACCATGGCAGCCGTGGCCGAGAGATTTATCCAGGCCTACTTTGAAGATATGGCAAAATTAGGAGTCAGACCGGCGGACGCTTATCCCCGGGCCACTCATACCCTCGACGGTATCAAGCGCCTAGTCTATGAATTAGAACAAAAAGGCTATGCTTACCCCAGCGATGGCGATGTTTACTATTCCGTCCGTCGTTTTTCTGATTATGGCAAACTATCAGGGCGAAAACTGGATGATTTGCAAGCGGGGGCCAGCGGCCGGGTAGAAACCGACGACCCGGAAGCAATCAAGAAACAAGACCCCTTTGATTTTGCCCTCTGGAAGGGTGCAAAACCGGGGGAACCTAGTTGGGATTCTCCCTGGGGTCAAGGTCGTCCGGGGTGGCATATTGAATGTTCGGCCATGGTCAAAGAACAATTGGGAGAAACTATCGATATTCATGTGGGGGGAAGTGATCTAATTTTTCCCCACCACGAAAACGAAATCGCCCAAAGTGAAGCGGCTACGGGTAAACCTCTAGCCCACTATTGGTTACATAATGGCATGGTTAAGGTGGCAGGGGAAAAAATGTCGAAATCCCTCGGTAATTTCATCACTATTCGCGAGTTATTGGCAAAATATGACCCCTTAGCCGTGAGATTATTAATTTTAGGAGCCCAATACCGCAAACCGATTGATTTTTCCGATGAGGGATTACAGGCGGCCACTAATGGCTGGCATACTTTACAAGAGGGTTTATCCTTTGGTTATAAGCATCTTCAGCAAGATAATCCTGGAATTACTGACCAAGAGCTAGAAAATCGCTTTCAAGAGGCGGTAAATCACGATTTTAACTTTGCCGGTGGTTTAGCGGTGTTATTTGAAATCGCTAAGGAATTACGCAAGGAGGGTAATAATTTAACCCATGCGGGTAAGACAGACAGCAATCTGGCCCAATTAGCGGTAAAATGGCATACTTTGGTGAAATTGTCTAGGGTTTTGGGCCTAGAAATTGCCGCCGACCAAGGAGAAACCCCGGTTTCTGAGGGAATTAGTGCAGCGGAAATCGAAAATCTGATCCAACAACGGACAGAGGCAAAAAAAGCGAAAAATTACGCCGAAAGCGATCGCATTCGCGCACAATTAAAAGCCCAAGGCATTAGTTTAATCGATCAACCCGGGGGAGTGACTAAATGGTTAAGAGAGGGAGACTAGAAATTCTTTGACCACTTCCTCCACCCTGCGATTGCTGCCATCCACCTGATAGTTTAATTTCTGCATAGCTGTGGAGGTAATTTTGCCGGTGAGTTTGGCTAAAACCTGTCGCAATTGCGGATATTTTCGCAAACTATCCCGGTTAAAAATCGGTACCGCTTCGTAGGGAGGAAAATAGCGTCGATCATCTTCTAGGATGACTAAATCTAGCACGGGAATTAAGCCATCGGTGGAATTTCCCGCCACTAAATCCACTTGTTTTTCGGCTAAAGCGCGGTACATTAACCCTAAATCCATCACTTTCGGGGGTTGGGCAAAAGTTAGGCCATAGGTCTTCGCTAATCCCTTGTAACCGTCTTCCCTTTCCAAAAATTCATAACCAAAACCCGCTTGCCAATTGGGAGTATATTTAGCCGCTTGCGAGAGAGTTTTAAGATTGTATTGACTGGCGGTTTCTCCCCGGATAACAATGGCGAAATTATTCTCAAATCCTAAACTGGGAAACACTTCTAGATTAAATTTTTCCGGATAAATCTCTTGCAGCTTTTCAGAGACTAATCGGGCATCGTTCAGGGGTTTTTCTCGCAAAATTCCCGTGAAAGCCGTGCCAGAATACTCCACATAACCATCGATTTTACCCGCTTTCACCGCTTCATGACAGATCAGAGTACCACCGAGATTAAATTGACGTTCGACCCGTAAATTCGTCTCTTTTTCGATCTCCTGTGCCAAAATTTCCCCTAAAATCACCTGTTCGGTAAAATTTTTGGAACCGATCACCACTGTGCCGGGGGATGAATGGAAAATTTGAGTCAACAGGAAAGATAGCAAGGCTAACCCGATTAAACCTAATCCCCATTGCCATTTAGAGGGCTTTTGCGGGCGTTGCGAAGGGGAAAAGGTATTTTCTAGCCAACCGAGACTCCAATCGGCCACAAGGGCTAAAAAAGCGGCAGGAATTGCCCCCGCCAAAATTAACTGATTGTTGACCGTGGCAATACCGCGAAAAATAAACACTCCCAAACCACCGCCACCGATGGCAGCTGCGATCGTGGCCACACCGATAGCAATCACCGTCGCAATTCTCACTCCTCCTAAAATCATCGCCCTGGCCAGGGGTAATTCGATATAGCGCAGGATTTGCCCGTCGGTCATACCTAGGGATAACCCGGCTAATTTTAATTCGGGATCAACTTTTGTGATGCCCAAATAGGTATTTAAAACAATTGGCAGTAAAGTATAGAGAGTTAGGGCAACAATAGCGGGTATTTTGCCGATTCCTCCCAAAAAAGGCACAGAAATTAAAAAGCCAAATAGGGCTAAACTGGGGATAGTCTGTAGGGTGTTAACGATCGCTATAATTGGTTGAGCGAGAATAGCTTGACGACTAATTAAAATACCTAGAGGAATCCCGATTAAGCTACCCATAGCCATGGCTATTCCCGTCAAGAAAAGATGTTCTCCGGTGCGAAAAGCGATTTCCCCCGCATAATCTAGCCAAAAACTATCCATAAACTTCTCTTAAAGCTGCCGCTTCATCCTATTGTATAGAATAAATAGGGTCTGCTGAAAAAGTTTTTCGGTGGGGGTAGGAGTCAGGAGTCTCCGAGTCAGTAGCCGGTCGTTTCAGGCTTTGTTGCCCTTGTTTTTTGTACCAAGCGATGTACTACAAGAAGGATAATGCAAGGTTTTTGAAAGAACAGGTCAAAAGCTTTATTTTAAAAGGGTTTTACCATTATTCAGCAGACCCTAAATAGTATCTATTAGTTCCAGTCTTGATTTAAAGATTCTATCATCATCTTGACATTATTTCCTCCCTAAAGACAAATGACTAACAAATTTAATCCTCGGGCTAAAACTGTTGCCGATTGGGCCTATATCGGTATTGATAAACATTTTCATAAAGTTCTTAAACACGAAGCTGGGGTTTTACTCGATCAGGATACGGAAGAATTACATCAAATTCGTGTGGGAATGCGCCGTCTCCGCAGTACCTTAACCGGTTTTGCCCCCGCTTTAACCATGCCGAAATCTGCCGATCAAAAACGGGTGGGTAATCTGGGCAGAATTTTAGGAGAATTGCGGGATTTAGATGTGTTAAAAGAGGCTTTTGTCGGTCATTATCAGCCAATTTTACCCCCGAAAGAACAGGATTTACTGAAGAAAGTTTTACAAGTTCTCGAACACCGAAGGGAGAAGGCTTTTGCTAAGGTAGAAAAGCTGTTGAAGTCCGATAAATTTCTCAATTTTAAGGCAGATTTTGCCCGTTGGTTGGATAATCCTACCTATCAACCGATTGGAAAATTAGATATTGCCACGGTTTTACCGGACTTATTATTACCCCAAGCGAGTCGATTTTTACTGCACGAAGGCTGGTTAGTTGGGGTAAATTTAGAGGAAAATCAAAAAGTAAGAGAGTTTTCTAGTCAAGAAATTGATGACTTATTGGAAAAAGAAGGATTATTACTGCACGATCTCCGCAAAGAAGCCAAGCGTTCCCGCTATAATATGGAGTTATTCACTCAGTTTTATGGCGACAAATATCAA
This sequence comes from Microcystis sp. LSC13-02, assembly GCA_002282935.1. Classification (GTDB taxonomy): domain Bacteria; phylum Cyanobacteriota; class Cyanobacteriia; order Cyanobacteriales; family Microcystaceae; genus Microcystis. Next base: position 31,885 of record MTBT01000257.1, read on the forward strand.
GAGTATCTAGAAGATATTAAAAACCTTCAAAGTATTCTCGGAGAAATGCAGGATTGTTGTGTTCTCTCGGATTTTCTTAGCCAAATTTTCCCCAATTGTCTTGCCAAGGAAATGCCCACCTTACTAGAAATTTTCCAAAATATCCGTCACCAAAAATGGCAAGAATGGCAACCGCTACAAAAGAAATTCCTTGACGCTGACACAAGAAAAAGTCTGCACCAGACAATTTTACAGCCTATTTTTTGGCAAAACAGTGTAGAATTAGAAGCTAATCCAGAATCCTGAGATTAGGAACCGATGAATTTTTTTCAAAAGTTAAACCACGCCATTAGTCAAAACCAGAGTCTGCTTGTCCTCGGTTTAGATGCTAACCCCGAAATGATGCCCTCCACCCCGGGAGAATTAATCGTTAATTTAGAACAGTGGCTCAAGTTTATTATCGATGAAACTGCCCCTTTTGTCTGTGCCTACAAACCAACTTTAGGCTTTTATCAAGCTTTGGGAGCAGCCGGGTTAGAATTATTACAGCGAATTTTAACGGCAATTCCCGATCATATCCCTGTAATTTTGGATGCTAAACACGGCGATATTAATACTAGCAGTATTTTAGCCGAGACTATCTTTAAAACTTGGCAGGTGGACGCGGTTACTCTCAATCCCTACTCCGGACAGGATCACGTTGCTCCTTTTTTAGTTTACCCCGAGCATGGCGCTTTTATCCTCTGTCATACTTCCAATCAAGGCGCGATTAATCTGCAAGAATTCCCCAGTCGCGACAATCCTTTTTATCTGCAAGTTGTCAAAGAAGCTTGTACTTGGGGAACTCCCGAACAAGTGTTTTTAGAAGTGGGAACCACTCAACCGGAGATTTTGAAAAAGATTCGCAATTTTGCCCCCGAAAGATTGATTTTATTACGCAGTATTTGGGAAGACAAAAGCAAATTCTCCGAGTTAATTACTGTGGGTTTAAATAGTCATGGCGAGGGTTTATTAATTCCTGTCCCCCAAGACTTTTTATCTCAACCCGATTTGGGAGCAAAAGTCAAGGATTTACGAGAGGAAGTCAACAGAATTAAACAAAATCAAAGGCAAGAATCGAGCAAAGATGATATTTGGACTGCTAACGTTTGTCTTTTAAAACAACATCCTCATCAGGATTTAATTCTACAATTATTTGATATTGGTTGCTTGATGTTTGGCGATTATGTGCAAGCATCGGGAGAAACTTTTTCCTATTATATTGATCTGAGAAAAATTATCTCTAATCCTAATATTTTTCAGCAGGTAATTGAAGCCTATGGAGAAATATTAAAAACCTTGACATTTGACCGCATTGCTGGTATCCCCTACGGTTCTTTACCCACAGCTACCGGTTTATCTTTATTATTAAATCATCCGATGATTTTCCCCCGCAAAGAAGTAAAAGCTCACGGCACAAGAAGATTAATTGAAGGTAATTTTCAAGTGGGGGAAACCGTGGTAGTGGTGGACGATATTTTAATTTCTGGCAAAAGTGCGATCGAGGGGGCAGCAAAGATTAAATCGGCGGGATTATTAGTTAATGATATCGTGGTTTTTATCGATCATGGTGGACTTGTTAAAGATAAACTTCGTAGCCATGGTTATCAAGCTTATTCGGTTTTAACCCTGGCAGAAATTACCGATACTCTCTACGAAGCGGGAAGGCTGACAGAAGCACAATATAGCTGTTTTTTAAATCGCTCCCATTGATATTTGACTATCAGCCTTGAATCAGTTATCGGTTATCAGTTACCAGTTATCGGTATTAAGTGTGCATTATTAAATGGCAGTTTTCCGCTGTCTTTTCACTGTTTACTGATCACTGATTACTGTTTACTGATCACTGTTTACTGATTACTGATTACTGATTACTGATCACTGAAAGTCGTTAAGAAGCTTGACTGCGTAAGACCTTTAGGGGATTCAGGGGCTTGATTTCTTCTTTTTCCTCAAAAATAGTTAAATCTTCGGGTTGACAACGTTTTATATGCAATTTAATTCCCTGCGCTCCTTCTGTTTTCAAATCTTCTTCGTAACCAGCTTGAGCGACTTCAGCCTCGTCTTTAGCGAGAAAAGGACCGAAATAATAAGTACATCTGGGATAGTCGGTTTTAATCTCGACCCAGTAGGCTAATCCGAACCTTTCGAGTAAGCTAATCAAAAATTCTTTCATTTTGTTCCCCGTCTCAATCTACTCTGGTGGTTTTGTTACGTTCGTTTACATTTCGCAAACTTCCTTCCTATTCTATTTGTACTTTTTCCTTTTGGCTATTGGGGTGTCGAAAAATACAGATTTTCAGTCGGGGGAATTTTGCCAGCGTTGACGGTAAACCTCGTAAAGAGCCATAGCCGCCGCCACCGAAGCATTGAGACTGGGGGTTTTGCCTGCCAAGGGGATAGATACCAACTCATCGCAGGACTTTTGGGTCAACAGACTCAAACCCTCTCCCTCCGAACCTACCACCAATCCTATCGCACCCGTTAAATTAATTGTGTGTAAGGATTTACCACTTTTTGCCGCCGTGCCGTAGAGCCAAAAACCCGCCGCTTTTAATTCCTCTAAAGCACGATTGAGATTGACCACTCTGGCTACAGGTAAATATTCCAAGGCCCCCGCCGCCACTTTCATCACCGTCGATGTCACCCCGGCGGCGCGACGTTGGGGAATAACTACCCCCTGACAACCCATGGCTTCGGCGGTGCGAATAATTGCCCCAAGGTTATGGGGATCCGTAATACCTTCAGCGATGACGATGACGGGGTGACGACTTTTGCCCTTAGCTTTCTCGATCAGATCGGCTAATTCTATATACTCATAGGGAGACATCTGGGCGGCAATCCCCTGATGATTGGCCTTATTGGTAATCTGATCGAGACGCAGATCATCCACCTCATCAATTACCGTGCCGTTGGCTTTCGCTTTTTCTAAGAGGGTATGATAACGGGGATCGTAACGGAGTCGATTGACCACCCAAATCCGATTCAGTTGGCGCTCCTCCTCCATGGCCGTTAAAACCACCCGGCGACCGTAGAGCAGATCATCAGCTTCTTGGTTTTCTGGAGTTACTGCCGGGGATTTAGCCAGAATTGGCCCGGTTTTCGGCCGCGAAGGCCGGCGAAAATTACTATTATCGGACTTGCCACGAAATGGTCGATCGCTCATGATTGGATGGATTAATAAAAGGGGGTCGGGGCTATAATTCTAGTTTTTCTAATAGTTGATGTAATCTGGAGGGGTCTTGCAGATAAAGATAGCCGAACAGGGTTTCTAAACTGCTGGCCTGCTGATAGACTTGGGCTGTCAGACGACGGCGTTTTCCCGTGACCGCATTGCGTCCCCGGCGCAGAATTTCTTTTTCTTGGTCTGTCAGATAGGGCTGCAGTTGTTCTAAATCTAAAGCCTGTTGTTCGGCCCTGACTTTGCCCACCACCTGAGCGTGATAGTCTCCCAGACGCTGGGGCGGCAGTAAATAATAGGTGCGGATGTATAATTCATAAACAGCATCCCCCAGATAGGCCAGGGAAGCGGGCGATAATCGGTCAAGACCCTCTAGGAGTTGTGACCCCTCGCCACTTAGCTGTAAGCGAATTTTTTCGAGAGGAGATTCCACGATTTACGCTTTTTCCAGATATTCGATCGCAGCTTCTAGGGTGGGTTGCAGGGAAAAAAACTGCTCCAATCGCACCAGTTTTACGGTTTGAGTTACCCGCGCATTGGTAACAATTTGTAAACTGCCTCCTTCGGTTTTGGCCTTTTTCACCAATTTTACTAAAGCCCCTAAACCGGAGCTATCGATAAAATCAATCTGAGCGAGGCTAATAATCACATCCTTGGGACCTTGCTCCACATAGCCTTCGATCACCTTACAAAAAGTCGGTTCGGAAAAGGCATCTAAAAGACCCGTCAAACGGAAAATTTGGTACTTATCTCTGACCTCACGCGTACCTCGCAAGCTGACGGTCAAGTTAATTGCTTCTGGAATAATCGCCTCCTAGCTCTAGAGCCGTAAAAATCAAAACCTTAGTATATCCTAAAAATTTACGACCGATCCTTTTTTGCTTCCCGCATTAAATCAACAAATTTGGCGAACAGATAATCGGCATCGTGGGGGCCGGGACTGGCTTCGGGGTGGTATTGTACCGAGAAAAAGGGCAGAGACTTGTGTTTTAAACCCGCTACGGTGCGATCATTGAGGTTGAGATGGGTAATCTCCACTTGCGGATTTAAAGAGGCTTCCTGCACCGCAAAACCGTGATTCTGACTGGTAATTTCCACCTGTTGCCGCAGTCCACAGGGTTGATTTAACCCGCGATGGCCAAATTTCAGTTTAAAGGTTTCTGCCCCTAGGGATAGCCCCAAAATTTGATGACCCATACAGATGCCAAAAGTGGGTTTTTCCCCTTGCAAAAGTTGCTTGGCTAGGGCAATACCTTCGGTGACAGCCGCCGGATCTCCCGGTCCGTTAGAAAAGAAAATACCATCGGGATTATATGCGGCGATTTTTTCCGGGGGAGTGTCGGCGGGAACCACGATCACCCGACAACCGTAGCTGGCTAAACGCCGGAGAATATTGCGTTTGATGCCAAAATCGATCGCCACCACCGTTAACGGTTCTTGATCACTATCAATTGGTGCAAATTCCCAGGCGGACGGGGTGGGAGTCGTCCATTCGTACACTTCCTTCGTGGTAACTTCTTTAACGAGATTTAACCCCGCCATACTGGGGGCTGCCTGCACCAGCCGCAGTAAATCGTGATAATCCAGTATTTCCGTAGAAATTGCCCCATTCATCGCCCCAACCGAGCGAATTTTGCGGGTCAAAGACCGGGTATCGATGCCATAGATGCCAATAACATGATGAGCGGCCAGATAATCCGGTAGGGATTGGGTAGAACGCCAATTACTGGGCCGGTGGCAGATATTTTTGGCGATCGCTCCTTTCACCTGGGGACGAATTGACTCCTCATCCTCGGGGTTAACCCCCGTATTTCCCAATTCTGGATAGGTAAAAGTGACGATTTGACCAGCATAACTGGGATCGGTGAGGACTTCCTGATAACCAGTCATCCCCGTGTTAAAGACAACTTCGCCGACGGTGGTTCCCTTGGACCCGAAGGAATAACCCTCGTAAACCGTACCATCGGCCAGAACTAATAAGGCTTTTTGACTAGCAGCACTTGATATCATCGTCAATTTTTTAATCTTGAGTAGTGGTGAGAAACAGAAGTCAAGGATAGACTAGAACAGGGACTAGAAAACGAATTGCTTAGTTTTAATTGGCTAGAGCGTTTTATGATTAAGAGTACATCCGCTCAAGGACAACAGTTTCCCCTGACTAGCCATCGGCAAGATCCTATCGCTTAAAAAATAACTATATAAGTAATATGAGTCCAAGAAAACTGACTGATGCCACGAAAAAAGAAATTCTTAAGCTTTATCGGGAAACGGAGGCCACCACTTCCACCTTAGCCGAGCGTTATGGCGTGAGTAGTTCTACGGTCAGTCGTTTTCTCAAAAATTCTTTTTCTAGCGAGGAATACGAGCAATTAATCCAGAAAAAACGCTTGGCCCGCAATCCTCGTGGTTTCGAGGAGGAGGGAGCAGCCGCGGATTTATCGGAAAAAGCGATCGAGGTGATTAGTTTTCGGGCAGCGCACATCGAAGCTAAGGATGAGTGTGATTTTGAGCAACCGATCGCTTCTGTGGAACAATTAACCCTGTTAATGGATACCTCTTACCCGCCAGAAGCAGATAATTCGGAAGATACAGAAATTAATGGCGATAAGCCTCTAGAAAACGCTAATTTAAACGAGTTTTTCGTCGAAGCTATCGAGGAAGAGGAGGAGGAAGATGAGCTTGACGAGGATTGGGATGAAGAGGAGGATGAAGATGAAGATGAAGATGAAGACGAGGAGGAGGAGGAACTAGCGGGCAGCTATTTAGGCCCGACTATCGTTAAAACAGCCCAATTACAGATATTACCCCTATCGGCGGCGGCTTTTCCCAAAACCTGTTACTTGGTCATTGATCGCGCTGCCGAATTAATCACCCGTCCCCTCAAGGATTTTGCCGAATTGGGTAAGGTTCCCCCTCAGGAAATCCAGCAGCGCACCCTCCCCATCTTTGAAAGTCATCGCATCGCTCGTCGTTTCTCCAAGCGCAAGGAAAAAGTGATTAAAGTTCCCGACGGTCGCCTGATCGAAAAAGCTCACGCTCAACTGGAAGCTAAAGGGATCACCCGTCTGCTCATGGATGGTCGTATCTACGCTTTAGAGTAGGGAATTAGGGGATAGGAGACTTTTCAGTCTCCCCCGAACTCGTTGCTGAGGGTGGAGACTCGCGCGGGTTCGTTGAGAGAATTCAGCTTAGATGAGTTTACCCTAAGAAAATATTTTAATCTCATTCAGAGTAGAACTAGCTTACCAATAATTGGCTATGAGTGAGCGCGGTTTTTTTCTGGATTTATCACCGGGGTTAGTGTAGTTCAAACTGGTATTACTTACCCAAGTTTTGGTTATCTGATCAATAAAATAGCGAAATATGCAAGAAAACGGAACCACAGAGACTATTTATAAGTTTTCTAGTACCCTATCTCCTTCCGATCCCAGCTATGTGGATAGAAGGGCTGATCTGGAATTGTACCAAGCTCTGATGAACAGTCAGTATTGTTATATTTTCAATTCTCGCAAAATGGGCAAGTCAAGTTTGACGGTACGCATCCAAACTCAAATTGAAGTCCAAGGAGTTGCCTGTTCCCGTATAGATTTAAATGAATTAGGGACATCAGTAGATCAATCTAGCTGGTATCAGTCCTTAATTCTTGAAATTGCCGAACAATTAAAACTAAACATGGCGGATTTAGAATCTTGGATCGCCAGTCAATCTGTTTCTAATGTTGGGTTACTTAGACAATTTATTAAAGAAATTTTATTGAGAAAAATTTCAACCAGCATTGTTATTTTTATTGATGAAATTGATGTGGTTAGAAAACTACCTTTTGCTACTGATGACTTTTTTGCTTACATTAGGTCTTGTCATGAAAAGCGAGTTGTTAATTCAGATTTTAATCGTATTTCATTTGTTTTAATTGGCACGGCTACCCCCAATCAATTAATTCAGGATAGTCAAAGAACTCCTTTCAATATTGGTAAAGCAATTGAATTAAATGGACTGTCGTTAGAAGATAACTGTCAACCCTTGATGGAAGGACTAGAAGGGTTGAGTGTTTCCCCTCAAAAAATTCTACAAGAAATTTTTAGCTGGACTAATGGTCAACCTTTTCTAACTCAAAAATTGTGTTATTTAATGGCCAAGTTTAAAGTTCAAATACCTCGGTCTCTCTTATCAGCTTGGATGCGAGATTTTGTTTATAAACACATTATTGATAACTGGGAAAAAAAAGATGAACCTGCTTTTTTATCAAGTATAAGAGAGCGACTTATTTATCATCCTGACCAAGGGTATTTACTAAGGGTTTATGCTAATGTTTTAAAAGGTAAATTGGTGAAAGCGAGTAACACACCAGAACATGATGAATTATTACTATCTGGATTAGTTATCGTCGATAATCAGGGCTATCTTAGAGTAGCTAATGCTATTTATCAGGCAATTTTTAATCAAAAATGGTTATATAATGTATTAGCAGCTAGTCGTCCTTATCAATCGGAAATTGCTAAGTGGGAAGACTCAAATTTTACCGATACAAGTTGTTTACTGACAGGGAAAAAGTTAGAAGAATCTAAAAAATGGCAAGAAGATAAAGAATTAGATAGTGTCGATTATCGTTTTTTAGCCGCATCTGAAAGCATTACTCGTCAAAAACAATCTCGTTTATTTATGGTGGCAGCGGGAATATTTACTACCATTGTTACAGGTTTACTTGGGTTGGGATTTTACCAGTCATGGCTGCTACCTTACTTTTATAAAATCCCCTATACTAAGGAGCCTCAACTATTTAGCCAAGGCGAAAAAAAGCTACTTATCAAACAGGAAAATTTTTATAAAGATCGGGGTATTTTGGCTTTTCAAGATGCTAATTATTTGGAAGCTAAACAGTTATTCAAAAAAGCCTATCTTGCTCATCCTGAAGATGCAGAAATCTTGATTTATTATAATAATGCTATCGCTTATTTAAGTAATAATTATGTGACTTTGGCGGTGGTTATTCCCAGTGGCAAAAAAAATGAAATTTCCCAAGAAATCCTTAAAGGTATTGCTCAAGCACAATATTTATTTAATAGCCAATTACCGACAAATGCGAATAACTTATTTTTAAATATCGTTATTGCCAATGATAATAATGATGAAAAAGTTGCTAAGATAGTCGCTAAGGAAATCGTTAAAGACCCCAAAGTTATTGGAGTAATTGGACATTATTCTAGTGAAGCCACCTTAGCGGCTTTACCTATCTATGAAAGAGCCAAAATTACTTTAATTTCTTCTACAAGTTCCTCGAATGTAATTGAGAGTGAATACTTTTTTAGAACCGTTATCACCAATGAAAAAATTGGTGAAACTTTAGCTAATTACGCCAGCAAACATGATCTAGATAAGGTAATTATTTTTAATAATTCTAACCAGATTGATAGCCAAGAACTTACTCAAGAGTTTCGTCAAGCTTTCCAAACAAAAGGCGGTAAAATCACTAAAGTAATTGATTTAGCATCTTCCCTAGATATTGACGCAGAAGTTTTAAAAGCATTCTCCCAAGATCAAGTTAGAGGAATTGTCTTATTTCCCAGTTTGGAATCAGCTTCTGTGCTAGTAGAATTATCCCATACTCTTGAACAGTTGAACACCAGCACCACTCTAGATCTGAAAAATAAGCTAGTTCTTTTAGGGAGTCATTCCATGTATGAACATGAAATGTTGGTTGATAGCGGTAAATTTATTGATAATTTAGTTTTGGCTGTGCCTTGGTTTTCCCATCTAATTAAGTCCCAAAATTTTGTCAGAGATGCTCAAGCTTTATGGAAAGAAGATATTAGCTGGCGAACCGCTACCAGTTATGATGCGGCCCAATCATTTATAGCTGCTATTAGAGCCTTGCAATCCCAGAATAAAATTTCTTCAGAGTTGATACAAGAATATTTAGAAAACCTCAATCTTTCGGCCAGTTTCACCTCAGGGAATTCCCTCAGGTTTGTAGATAATGAATCCGAATCTAATCGAGAACCAATTACTGTGAGGGTTAAGAGTAAGTTAGAAGCAAAACTTGAAAACTCAATTCAGTTTCACTTGGAATCTCAACGAGACTAATCAAGCAAGTCGTCAAAATATACTTGATACAAATTGCAACGCACCTCTAGGGTATCATAATTTTTGTCGATCAGTCCCAATCGTTCCAAAAATTGGACAGATTCTCCTTTCATTTGAGCCGGAGTCAGAGCTTTTTTCTGAAGAATTTGCCTAAAAGTATTCCGTAGGTTAGCATTACTTTTCAGATATCTCATCAGTAGGAAAAAATGACTTTGAAATGGCTCTCGTCCCTGCAAGGCATCATCTAGAACCTTTTCTAGAGAATTCCCTTCTTGCAATTTTACCAAGATTAACTTAATTAAATAAGGATTACCTCCCACTAAGTTCATGACCTTGTTAACATCTGATAACGTCCAATTAATGCCATTAACTTGAGCGAAAGAGAGAACTTGTTCCGCATTAAAATCCGATAAACTAGCCACATAACCTACACCAATTAAGGGAGAGGCATAAAAATCGTAGTTGCTATAAAATTCCGTTGAATGAATAATAATTAAGCGCAGTTTCCGCCAAGGTGGGGAACGTCTTTCATGCCAACTTCTGAGAATACCACAAATTTCATTACCGAGGGTTTCAGTTTCCAAAATTGTATCAAATTTTTCAAAGACAAAAACCAGCGGATTAGCGCTGGGTTGGAGAACATATTCCTCTAAATATCGTCGAGTTTTGTGGGCAGGAGTTCCGGGACGAGACCAAAATTTATCGAGAAGAGATTCGTTAATCTTTAATTCTTGGGTAATGGTACGACAAATCGACAGCAGCAAGTCTTCACAACTAAGGGCAATAGTAGCTTTTTCCTCCTCACAATCAATGATAACTGGTTGATAATTATCTTGTTTGAGATGATGGACTAACCAATTAACTAAACGGGTTTTGCCACTATTATGAGGTGCGCGAATTCTTAGCAACGATTGTTCTTGCTGAAGAACTTTGAGACAATTTTCCTCCAGAGGTGGACGTTTTACATAATCTTTAATATAGGTCTGGTAATCCTGTTGTTTTTCCTCATCTAAAGAGGAGAAAATAGCAGCAATTGCGGGAGATTGATGTTTACTTTTGTTTGCCCACTCTTGATCAAAGCTCCTTAGGTTAGTTAAAATATCATGACCCCGTTGCCAAAAAGTAATTTGAAAAGTACGAATTTTTCCTTGATTATTGAGACGATGATCTTCCAAAATACCTAAAAATTTTTCGTTAAGATATTCCGTCAAAGCATCCCGAATTTGCCATAACTCCAGCCTTTGACCACATTTTTCTGTCAGCATTTCTAAAGCATTAAGTTCGGCTTGAATTTTCAATTTTTTCTCATTAATCCAGCTAAATTTAATAGCCAGATTTTCACAATTATCAACCTCGTAGTTAGCAAACTTTAACAGAGCATTAAGCAGATATTTGGTTCTTTGCCTGGGAATATCCCCATAAGTAACTTTTCTAGACATGATCTCAAGTTTAGTAATTAAGGACTTTGTTGGTAATTGAGAAATTTAAGTAATGATTTGGTTAGGGAATAAACTTAAAACAGTGAGTTTCCTATCCTCCTTTTTGAGTGCAAGCTTCGATCCCTTGTTTAACGGCGATGCTAAATCCAACCGTTCGGGAAAAATTTGACCTGCCAGTTCGCAAGTTTTCAATTGATGCCATTCAGGTGTAACAAGATTCATTGCGGAGGAAGATTTGGGCAGTGGAAACAGAAATAATCTTTGCCGCTGCCACTGATCCCAATATTCTCTGACTTGCTTACTCGAACGATAGCGGATTTTTCTAGAGGGTACCTCAAAAAATAGATTTACTTCAGCATTGCACCGCCTGAAACCCTTATGAAACCTTTGTTTATTCTCAATTGGTGCGAATATTTTCTCAATAAGTCCAATTGATGCGAGGTAGACAACCTTGACCACATCTCTCAAAAAAATTTTCCGCAAAACCCCGAAGTTCCCCAAGGTTTTTCTCCACCCCCAAGTTACTCAAACTCCAGTCTGGGATAGCAATTGAGGGCAAGAAAAATTAGCCGTTGACTGTGGGTGTACCCACAATGGAATAATCAACCACAACAAGGTTCAGATTTTCTTATAGTCTTTTCACCCTTGCTATGGCAGCACTTTGACCGCTATCTGCCTGGCTATTTTGTGCCGAATTAGACAATTCCACTGGATGACCGAGTATGACTAAAATTGCTGATATTGCCTACGTTACCTATCAACATCCGGATTTAGACCTCTGTGAACGTTTTTTGACGGATTTTGGCCTGATTACCGCGGTTAAAACCGATACAGCCTTGTATATGCGAGGTAGAGGCAAAAAACAGTTTGTCTATGTCGTAGAATGGGGAAAAGAAGCTAAATTTGTCAGTTTTGCCCTAGAAGCGACATCAGAATCCGTTTTACATGAACTAGCCACTTTAGCCTCCGCTTCTCCTGTGGAAAGGATGTTCACCCCTGGTGGGGGTCAGCGCATCAAAATTATTGACCCCAACGGTTTTAACCTAGAATTGGTCTACGGTATCGAGGAAGTGGAACCTTTGCCGATTCCTGAACCCTTGCAATGGAATCACGCTAGTCAGAAAACCCGTTTAGGTCGCACCCAAAGGCCGAAAAAAGAACCCGCACCTATTTTACGTCTAGGTCATCTAGCTATTGATGTCAAAGACTTTGAGGAAAGCTATCACTGGTATCAGCAGACTTTTGGCTTAAAAGCAACAGATTTAATTTATTACGGCCATCCCAGTTTACGAGTCGGGGGTTTTCTTCGTTGTCAACGGGGAGAGGAATGGGTTGATCATCACACCATCGCCATGTTGCAAGGTTCTCACCCCAAAGTCCATCATACTGCCTTCGAGGTGCAAGATTTTGACTCTATTAAAATCGGCCACGATTGGTTACGAGAAAAAGAATGGACTCCTGTGTGGGGAATTGGTCGCCATTTGTTGGGAAGTCAAGTGTTTGACTATTGGCAAGATCCTTTCGGTAGCCTCATTGAACATTTTACCGATGGAGACCTTTTCGAGCAAACTACCGAGCCAGAACTTCACGCGGGTGGGTTAGATATTCTCTATCAATGGGGACCGGCCATTCCCGAAAGTTTTTTAGGTTAAACCGTTGAAAACGTCTTATAAAAGGGGTTAGATGATGAATATTGCTGAAATATTTCAAAAAAGACGCTCTACTCGTAAATTTCGCACCGATGCCATTCCCGAAGAAATTTTAGCGGAAATTTTTCGTTTAGGATTCCAAGCACCCTCTAGTTATAATTTGCAACCATGGCGATTTATTGTGGTTAGAGAACCAGAAAATAAGGCAAAATTGCGAGAATTCGGCTTTGAACAAGATAAATTGGTCGATGCACCCGTGGTTTTAATCTGTTGTGGCGATCGCCAAGTTAACCATCGTGGTTACATTAATCAAGTGATTGAGTTAGGAAAGCAAGAGGGGACGATTTCCGAAAAACGGGCCAAGTTCATGCACATGGCCATTCCGCCTTTTTTCCAATTTAAACCCTGTTATCAGTCTCCAGAAGCTTGGAGCAACCGACAAGTTATGATTGCGGTTACTTATCTCATGATAGCGGCGCAAAGCTTGGGGGTGGATAGTTGTCCCCTAGAAGGATTTGTGGCTAAACCCTTGCGCGAGTATTTCCAAATTCCCGATAAGGTCGATGTCTGTTGTCTGTTGGCCCTGGGATACGCTGATGAACCTTTGAGCGAGTATGGGGGACGTTTTGGGACTCAGAAGCTCTGCTATGGCGAAATTTACGGAGAAACCTTTAATTTAAGCCCAAATCACCCCTAGAATTCCATTCGCTCTCCGTCACCAGAAACTTGTCTCGGTGCGAGGGGATTAAATCTTTGTCTTCGATTCCATTTAATAATGAGGAGTGAAACAATGACCCTTTGTTTAGATACTAAGCTTAATTTGTCAGAAATAAGCAATTTAGTCGAAATTATTCGTTATCGCGCCCAATACCAACCCCAAAAAACTGCTTATACCTTTTTAGTCGATGGGGAAACCGAAGAAAAACGCCTTACCTACGGGGAATTATTTCGAGAAGCTCAAGCGATCGCAAATATTCTACAATCGATTCTATTACCGGGAGAACGAGTTTTATTAGCATACCCTTCGGGATTAGAGTTTATTAGTGGGTTTTTCGGCTGTTTATTAGCAGGAGTAGTGGCAATTCCAGTTAATTTGCCCAAGAAAAACCAAAAGATGGCTCGCTTAACTTCTATTCTTAATAATTCGCAAGCAAGCTTACTTTTAAGCACACAATCGGAATTAGCCCAATTAAAAACACAACTAGACAGAGATATTCCCTTTCTAGCTACGGATAGCTTAATCGGCAAAAGTTTAGCCGAAGACCACCCCACTCAGATAAAAGCAGATACCTTAGCCTTTTTACAATACACCTCTGGTTCCACGGGGACTCCCAAAGGAGTGATGGTCAATCACGAGAATCTTTTGACCAACCTCCGAGATTTAGATTTAGGCTGGGAACACGATGAAAAGAGCGTTATGGTGACATGGTTGCCAACTTTTCATGATATGGGGCTAATTTATGGCATTTTACTGCCTTTTTATCGAGGATTTCCCTGTTATCTAATGTCTCCGGTTTCCTTTTTACAACGTCCTTTCGGTTGGTTAAATGCCATCAGCAAATACAAGGCCACCCACACTGCCGCCCCTAATTTTGCCTATAAACGTTGTCTTGACAAGATTAAAGAGGAGCAGCTAACGGATTTAGACTTAAGCAGTTGGAAAGTGGCTTTAAATGGCGCAGAAACCGTAAGAATGGAAATTTTAAGCGAATTTGCTCGTAAATTTGCCCCCTGTGGTTTTGAGTTTGCCGCCTTTTGTCCGGGTTATGGTTTAGCCGAGGCCACCTTAAAAGTTGCTGCTGTCAGGAAAAATCAAGTTCCTCAAATCTGCTGGGTGGAAAAAGCCGCTTTAAACCGTCATCAAATCGTTTTTACGGAAAAAAGCCCAAATTCTCAACCCTTAGTCAGTTGTGGACAAACAGAAATCGACACAGAAATTGCCATTGTTAATCCTGAAACCTGTCAACGCTGTACCTCCCAGCAGGTGGGAGAAATTTGGGTGAAAGGCAAAACCGTTGCCCAAGGCTATTGGCAACATCCCGAAGCTACAGAAAAAACTTTTCAAGCAGTTATCGCCGATGCTGGACAGGGTTTTTATTTGCGTACAGGGGATTTAGGTTTTATTCATCAGGGTCAACTATACATCACCGGACGCTTGAAAGACCTGATGATTATTCGCGGCGGTAACTACTATCCCCAGGATATCGAACAGACCGTAGAACAATGCTATCCCGACTTTTGCCCCAGTGGAACTGCCGCCTTTACCGTAGAAATCGAGGCAGAAGAAAAGTTAGTCCTAGTTCAAGAGGTAGAAAGAACGGCAATTCGCCGTTTTAACCAGCAAAAAGCCCTAGAAGCAGTTCGTCGAGCCGTTTTTCAAGAACACGAATTGCAAGTTTACGATATCGCTTTTATCAAACCCGCATCTCTGTCCAAAACTTCTAGCGGCAAAATTCAACGCCACGCTTGCCGTCAACAGTATTTAAACCAGCAACTTCCACTAATTTCATCCCCTATGCCGACGCTAACCCCCCCCCTCAGCAGTCACCAAGCTGACCCCACAACCGCTAGTCAAGAAAAAACCGAGCAAATCTTGACTTGGTTGCGAGATTACGCCAAAACTCGCATTAATTCCCATCTGATTGATGACCGTCGTTGTGTGCCGCCCTATATTGTCATGGATTTTGGCAATCAAGGACTGATGGGAATGCAGATTCCTGAAGAATACGGGGGAATAGCCCTTAATAATCGCAATTTTCTCCAGGTGATGGAACAATTAGCCGCCATTGATTTAACCTTGGCGACGATGGTGAGTCTCAATAACAGCTTAGGTATCCGTCCGCTGCTCAACTACGGGACTATTTCCCTCAAGCAAGAATTATTACCTCTTTTAGCGACAGGAAGACAATTATCCTCCTTTGGCATGACGGAACCCGAAGCAGGAGCGAATATCGGGGCAATTAGTACCGTTGCGGTGCCAGATGGTCGAGATAAATGGCGAATTCGCGGCATTAAGCGTTGGAATGGTTCCGCTTGGGCCGGAATGATTAATGTTTTTGTCCGTTTGCTTGATTCGGAAGAACCGGGGAATAACGGTTTGACAGGTTTTCTTGTCCGTCAAGGTACCCCCGGTCTGCGTTTGGGACCTGAATCCCTAACTATGGGATTACGGGGAATTATGCAAAATGCCATCTATTTTGAGGATGTTTTAGTCACTAAAGAGCAATTGCTGGGAGAATTGGGCAATGGCACTGAACCCGCCGACGATGCTTTACTTTATGCCCGTTTAGGCATTGGCATGATGGGAGTTGGCGGCATGAAACGCTGTTTACAATTAATGTTACGTTATGCCAGCCGTCGTTCGATCGCTACCGGTAAATTGCTAGAAAGTCCGATTACTTTAGCCCGTTTTGACCATTTAACTGGGGCTACTGTGGCCTTGTCCAGTCTCTTAAAGTGTATTACCACCGCATTAGACCAAAAAGTTGCCGTTCCCAGGGAAATGGCCGTTATTGCCAAGATTACGGGGGCTGATTACCTCTGGGAAGCGGCCGATAGTCTTGTTCAGATGCTGGGGGGTAGAGGTTACATGGAAACTAATCTTGCCCCGCAAATTCTCCGGGATGCCAGAGTTTTACGAATTGGCGAAGGTCCTAACGAGAGTTTGAAAATCTTTTTGGGCAAAAGTATCACCCATACGGACAAATTAGGCGAATTTCTGACAAAAGTTCTGGAAGCGCCCGAAATTGCCCTGCAACTCCACAGCACTGCCCAATCTATTAATCAGCGTTGTCTCCAGTCTAATCTCTGGGGTGATCGTTCTGCCGCCTTAGCTTGGGCTTATTCTTTAATCGGAGAATTGGGTTGTTACGCCGCTTTAGTAGCAACAACGGCGAAAATGTCCCAAATTCACCCCGGGGAAAAGTACAGTCATGCCCTAGCTTGGAGTCAATTGCAGTTTGATTTATGTGTGCAGAAAGCTCTCCGGGGAACACCCGAAGAAAACTTTGCTTCTTCGGTGGCGACTATCCGCGATCGTATCCTCGATTATACTCAATCTATTGATGATATCGAACAACGTCTAGACGGTTCCGATTATCAACTCGACGAGTTATTGATGTTGGAACCAGAAGCTAAACAGACTCATCCTCAAGCTGAAACTTCTCTGGTCGAAATTGCTAGTCAACCGCCGCAAGACCGAGTAAATATCCCCTCTAGTCCGAAAAAGTCCCTTCTTAGCCAACAAACTCCCGAAAAGGTGGAAATGTGGTTAGGTAATTGGTTACACCAGAAATTAAAGGTCAATCCAGCCACTATCCAAACCAGCCAGTCTTTTGCTGATTTTGGCTTAGATTCAATTTTTGCCGTGGAATTAGCCCAAGATCTGGCCGATTGGTCGGGAATTCCCGTCGAAGCCACCATTGTTTGGAATTATCCCACTATTGATAGTTTGGCAGAATATTTAGCTAACCAGATTAATCAAAGCAACATCGCAGCTGAATCGGCAAATAATCGAGAAAAAAGCGAAATTTTAGCAATTTTACCCCAAATATCCGAAGAAGAAATCTCTGCCTTCTTTAGTTAATCGCTGGTGGGGATAGGATAGCTAATTTCCCTTGACCTATCCCCCACCTCAGAGTCATGGGGACAATTGTGACTATGCCACTAAATTTTCCCATCCCGACAGTATCAAGGTTTTTCCTGCTTATCCGTGACTTTTTCCCACGCATAACCTGAGATGAAAGTGACATAACAAGAGTTGTTAGCAATATGAATCAACAAAAACAAGCTTTTTTAGAACAATACAAACACCTCGATGCAATGGTCAAAGCGCAAACCGAACCCATCGCTATTGTGGGGATAGGCTGTCGTTTTCCCGCAGGAGTCAATGATTCCGAGAGTTATTGGCAGTTATTGGTTAATGGCATCGATGCAGTAACGGAAATTCCTCTAGAACGTTGGAATATTGCTGATTATTATCACCAAGATGCCGATGTTCCGGGTAAAATGTATAGTCGGGAAGGGGCATTTTTAGACAAAGTTGACGAATTTGACCCAGCTTTCTTCGGCATCTCACCCCGGGAAGCCGCCGCCATGGATCCGCAACAACGGTTAATGTTAGAAGTCTGTTGGGAATCCCTAGAAAATGCGGCTATTGCGCCAGAAAGTTTGATTAATAGTCAAACTGGCGTATTTATGGGCATTTTTCGCGATGATTATGCCCAATTGTGTTTTCATCAAGGCGTAGTCAATCACATTGATGCTTACAACAGTTTAGGAACCAGTCGCGCTATTGCCGTCGGCAGAATCTCTTATCTATTTGGGTTTCACGGTCCGACTCTGCAAATTGATACGGCCTGTTCCTCCTCCCTCTTGGCAGTACATTTGGCCTGTCAAAGTCTGCGCGGCCAAGAATGTAATCTCGCTTTAGCGGGGGGGGTAAATCTGATGTTAACCCCGGCCACTGCGATTAGTAATTGTAAGTTAAAAGCCGTTTCTCCCCAGGGTCGCAGTAAAACCTTTGATGCTTCGGCCGATGGTTATGGTCGGGGCGAAGGTTGCGGTGTCGTGGTCTTAAAACGTCTCAGTGATGCTCTCCGAGATGGCAATCTCATTTTCGCCCAAATTCGCGGTTCGGCTGTCAATCACGATGGAAAAAGTAATGGCTTAACCGCCCCCAATGGTCAGGCACAGGAAGCTTTACTGAGGCAAGCCCTCAAAAGAGCCAAAATTGAACCTAAAGATCTGCAATACGTCGAAGTTCACGGTACAGGTACATCTTTAGGAGATCCCATCGAGGTTTTATCCTTAGGGAAAATTTATGGCCAGGGTCATAGTCAAGATAACCCCCTGATTTTGGGAACCGTGAAAACTAATATGGGGCATCTGGAAGGAGCTGCGGGGATTGCGGCGTTAATTAAGACAGTTTTACAGTTACGAAATCAGCAAATCGCCCCTAATCTTCATTTTAAGAACCCTAATCCCTATATTCCCTGGGAAAAGCTGCCGGTCAAAATCCCCACCACTCTTACCCCTTGGTTGGTCCGAGAAGGAGTCCGACGGGCTGGGGTGAGCGCTTTTGGGATGAGTGGTACTAACGTCCATTTAATCGTTGAGGAAAGCAATTTTGAGCGGCTTGGTGACGAAAAACCTCATTTAGAACGTCCTTGTCATTTAATTACCCTTTCGGCGAAAAGTGAGCCGGCCTTACGGGAATTAGCTCAACGCTACTACGATTTTTTAGGTCAAAATTCCCAGACGGTTATGGCAAATGTGGCCTATACCGCTAATACTGGGCGATCGCATTTTGAGCATCGTTTAGCTATTCCCTTTGTGGCTCAAAAACAGCTTGAGCAAGCTTTAAAAGACTTTATTAGGGGTGAAAATCGCTTTTCAGGTCAAAAAAGTCTTTTAACCTCGAAAAAAGCCCCTAAACTGGCTTTTATGTGTACGGGACAGGGTTCACAATATCCCGGAATGGCCAGGGAACTCTACGAAACGCAACCGACTTTTCGCCAAACTTTAGAGAAATGTGACGAAATTTTACGGAGCTATGGGGTGAAATCCTTACTGCAAGTGTTATATGGTGACGAAAAAACCAGTCAGTTGATTAATCAGACTTTTTACAGTCAAATTACCCTATTTTCTCTGGAATATGCCCTCGCCCAACTCTGGTTATCTTGGGGAGTGAAACCCGATGCTCTCATCGGTCATAGTTTAGGGGAATATGTGGCCGCTTGTTTAGCGGGAGTCTTTAGCTTAGAAGACGGTTTGAAGTTAATTGCCCATCGGGGACGCTTAATGCAGACATTACCGAAAAACGGCATAATGGCGGCAATTTTTACCGATTCCGACACCGTGACCAATCATCTGAGGAAGATTAGGGGCATCTGTACCATTGCTGCGGTCAATAGTCGCGAAAATACGGTCATTTCTGGTGAAACTGAGGCTATTAACCATTTAATCACTAACTTTAATCAGAGAGGCATTGAAAGTCAGACTTTAGCGGTTTCCCATGCTTTCCATTCTCCCTTAATGACGGGTATGGTGGGGGAATTTGCCAAGATTGCCGAAACTATCACCTATCATTCTCCGCATCTTCCCCTTATTTCTAATCTGACTGGGGATGTTATCGATGCAGAGATAGCAACTTCCCAATATTGGGTTAATCATCTACTTTCTCCCGTAGAGTTTGCCCGGGGTATAGAAAGATTAGGAGAGTTAAATACGGAAATATTCCTAGAAATTGGCCCAAAAACCACCTTAATTAGCCTAGGTCAGCAAAATCTCCCTGAGCGAGGTCTCTGGTTAGCTAGTTTATCGCCAAAACAGTCAAATTGGGAAACCCTACTCCAAAGTTTAGCGACCCTTTATGTAAAAGGGGTCAAAATTGACTGGAATGGATTCGACCTGGATTATTTACGCGAAAAAATCCCCTTACCGACCTATCCCTTCCAAAGAAAACGCTATTGGTTAGATTACATTGATTCTCAGCTAAAAACCCCGACAGTAGCAGCTTTCCACCCTCTCCTACAGCAACCGCTGCATCTATTGGGGTCAAAGGATGTTCACTATCAATCCTCTCTTTCTCCGTGCTATCCGAGCTATCTGCAAGAACATCAAGTTTTTGGCCAGGTAGTTTTCCCGGCTGCGGCCTATCTAGAGATGATTATAGTGGCAGCCGGTCAACAATATCCCAATCAGCAGTTTACTATTGGTCAATTGAGTCTGAATCGACCCTTAATTTTCTCAGAAAACCAGAGTAAAAAGGTACAGTTAAGCTTACTAGCGGGGGGACAATTTCAGATTCTCAGTCTTGGGGAAGGGGAAGTTTCCCTACTGCATCTATCGGGTAATTTAACCAATGAAAACCAGGACTTACCCAGCTGCAATTGGACAGATATCCGGAACCGTTGTCACCAAAAAATCGAAATTGCACAGCATTATCAGGACTGTTCAAGTAAAGGAGTGAACTACGGGGAAAGTTTTCGAGTTATCCAGGAACTTTACCGCAATCAGTCCGAAATTGTCGCAAAAATTCAACTTTCTTCCCATCTACTCTCGCAAGCGGTGGATTACCAGCTACATCCTGTCTTACTTGATGGTTGCTTTCACGCTATGTCGGCACTATTTCCTGCGGGGAATACCACCTATCTTCCCACTAATATTGATCGATTGACCTTT
The DNA here is from genome assembly GCA_002282935.1 of Microcystis sp. LSC13-02. Lineage (GTDB taxonomy): Bacteria > Cyanobacteriota > Cyanobacteriia > Cyanobacteriales > Microcystaceae > Microcystis. Next base: position 52,437 of record MTBT01000257.1, read on the forward strand.
TCGGGAGTTAAGGACACCTCTATATACTGTCATGGTCGCTTCAGCCATAGCAATTGGGAAAACGGCATCTTAATCGCTGATTTGACTATTTTCAGCGAATCGGGTCAATTAATTAGCCAAATTGACGGATTAACCTTTCAACAGGCCCGGCCAGAAACCCTCTTTTCCCAGACCAACCACCTCAATGATAGTTTATACGAAATTACTTGGCAAGCCACGGACTTGACGGGAATAGATTGGACAGAAACAGGAGATTGGTTAATTTTTGCTGACAAAAAGGGAGTAGGGCAACAATTAGCCGAAAAATTGGCGCAACAAGGGCATAGATGCCAACTTATCACCGAAAACAATCGCCAGACTTGGCAATATCTCCTCAAAAAACCCTATCAAGGTCTAATTTATCTCTGGGGAATCGATGACGACCAAGCTTTGGAAAATAATCAAAACCTAGCGGCCACTCAAGAGCGAATTTGTGGAACTTTGCTGGAAATAGTGCAAGAACTAGGCAAAATAGAGGTTAATCACTCTCCTCGGCTCTATATTGTCACCCAATCGGCTCAATACATTCCTTCTCAGCCCACAGTGATTGCCCTTGCCCAAAGTTCCCTCTGGGGATTAGGACGGACTATTGCCCTAGAACACCCAGAATTGCGCTGTCTGTGTCTAGATGGAGATAAATTTCAGGATAGCCACACCTTAGCCCTAGAGGTGTTCCAATCTTTACAAAGTTCGGAGGAGGAAAATCAAATCGTTTGGCGGCAAGGCCAGAGCTATGTAGCTCGTTTAGGGCGATTTATCCCGAAATCGTCGCTAAAAAACCGAGAAATTGCCGAAAATGCCACCTATCTTATTAGTGGTGGTCTAGGCGCTTTAGGGCAGCAAGTGGCTAATTGGTTAAGGAAAAAAGGAGCAACATCCCTCGTCTTACTAAGTCGCCGGGGAATAACTCCAGAAACCCAACCAATTATAGACCAATGGCGACAAGAGGGAACCAATGTAGAAGTTTTTGCCGCCGACGTTAGCGACTTTGGCCAAATGCGTCGGGCTTTTGAGATAATCGAGCAACAGTTACCCCCCTTAAAAGGAATTATTCACACGGCCGGGGTGTTAGAGGATGCCAGCTTATCCAAACAGACTTGGGAGAAATTTGAGCGCGTCTTTTCCCCCAAAATACTCGGCGCTTGGAATTTGCATCTCCTCAGTCAAGAAGTTGATTTAGACTGGTTTATTAGTTTTTCCTCGATGGCCTCGGTGTTAGGGTCTTCTGGACAGAGTAATTATGCTAGTGCTAATGCCTTTTTAGATAGTCTAGCCCATTATCGTCAAGCGCAAGGACTGCCGGCCCTGACCATTAATTGGGGTCCCTGGGCAGAGGGTGGTATGGCCGAAAATTTAGGCGAAAAAGCGAAAAAAAGGCTAATTAAACAGGGTTTTACCCCTCTTGATCCCCAAAAATGTTTGCATCTCCTCGAAACATTGCTGAAGACTTCTCGGACACAGGTAACTGTCGCTTCTCTCAATTGGAATAGCTTTTTTAACAGTTTCGAGAATCAAAAAATTCCACCTTTATTACGAGATTTCCAGAGTTTTTCAGCCCCAAAATTAACCCCAGACAATAATTTTATTGATGTCTTAATGACAGTACCAATTGAGGAGCGTTTTGCGGCTTTGACTGCTCATGTTCAAGGGATTGTAGCGGAAATTCTCGGTATTCCGGCTAGAGAATTTACCAAAGTTGACCAAGGTTTTTTTGAGTTGGGAATGGATTCTTTAATGACGGTGGAATTACGCAATTGTTTAGCCAAGGATTTAGGTAAATCTCTGGCGGCAACTATCACTTTTAAATACCCAACAGTGACCAGTTTGGTCGATTATCTGGTAGCTGAAGTTATTGACCTTGACTTTAGTTTAAAACCCTTAGCAATAGGAGCAAATCAAGATAGTAATCTTGATTTGCTCAACGAAGAAGATTTATCCCTAGAAGAATTGTCCGATTTACTGCTACAGGAGTTAAATTCCTTGAGTTAGAAAAGCAGACCTCAAACCCTATCTAAATAACCTGTTTACCATGACACAAATACCTGCCAAACCTGATCAACTGAGCTTAATAAAAGATGCCTTAAATCAAATTAAGGTCTTAAAAACTAAGCTACATACCCTAGAAAAAGCCAAGAATGAACCAATTGCAATTATTGGTATGTCCTGTCGCTTTCCCCAGGGAGCTAATTCCCCGGAAACTTTTTGGGAATTATTGCAATCAGGAACCGATGCCATCAGCGAAATTCCGCCGCAACGCTGGAATATTGACAATTATTACGATCCTAAACCCGATGCGAGGGGAAAAGTCTATACCCGTCACGGTGGCTTCTTAAATCAACCGATAGATCAATTTGACGCTGATTTTTTTGGTCTTTCTCCCCGGGAAGTGGCACAAATGGATCCGCAACAGCGGTTACTGCTGGAACTAGCCTGGGAAGCTCTGGAAAATGCGGGAATATCACCCTTAAATCGGCGAGGAAGTCAAACGGGGGTATTTATAGGCATGATGACTCAAGATTACTCCCATTTTAGCCATCATCCCGATCTGATTGATGCCTATACGGGAACGGGAAATGCTAAAAGTGTAGCTTCAGGACGTTTATCCTATCTTTTTGGATTTCATGGCCCAACTTTAACGGTTGATACTGCTTGTGCCTCCTCTTTAGTCGCTGTTCATTTAGCTTGCCAAAGTTTACGCAATAACGAGTGTGAAGTTGCCCTAGCCGGGGGAGTCAACCTAATGTTAACTCCCTTCGTTACTATCATGGAATCCCGCGCCCAGATGTTGTCTCCTGACGGTCGTTGTAAAACCTTTGATAAAACAGCAAATGGCTATGTGCGGGGAGAAGGCGGCGGTATTATAGTTTTAAAGTCTTTATCTGCGGCTATTCGGGATAATAACTTGATTTTAGGACTAATTAAAGGTTCGGCCGTTAACCATGGCGGTATGAGTAGCGGTTTAACAGTTCCCAATCAACTTAGTCAAGAACAATTGATTCGTCAGGCTTTAAAAAATGCTCAGGTAAAGCCAGAGGACATTAGCTATATTGAAGCCCATGGAACTGGCACTTCTTTGGGCGATCCCATTGAATTAGGCGCATTATCGACAGTTTTTGCTAAAAATTCCCAACCGGTTTGGGTTGGTTCCGTCAAAACTAATATCGGCCATCTAGAAGCGGCCGCTGGTATTGCCGGACTGATGAAAGTGATTTTATGCTTGCAACATCGACAAATTACCCCCCATCTCCACTTCCAGCAACCGACACCCCATCTAGACTGGGAAAATCAGCCGCTGAAAGTTCCGACTAAAAACCGTGAATGGGTTAGTGAAAATTCTTCTCGTTTAGCTGGAGTTAGTTCTTTTGGCTTAAATGGCACTAATGCCCATATTATTCTCGAAGAATACCCTTACGAACCTCAAACGACTGCGGCAGCTGATTCATCGCCCTATCTGTTCACCCTCTCAGCCAAGACCGAATCGGCTTTAATCAAACTAGCCCAAAAATACGCAAATTACCTAGAAAATGCTAACAATATTGCTTTAAGCTCCATTTGTGCTACTAGCAATCGCAGTCGCTCCCAATTACCCCATCGTTTCACCTGTATTGTCTCTAGTCACTGCCAACTTCAAGAAAAATTAACCGCTTTCGTTCAGGGTGAACCGAGTTCTTTTCGCCAAAAAAGTGAATTTAGTGGCAAAAATCGGGCAAAAATTGCCTTTCTCTTTCCGGGACAGGGTTCTCAATACCCGGGTATGGGAAGGGAACTATACCAATCCTATCCTCTATTTCGTCAAACACTCGATCGCTGTGATCAAATTCTCCGTCAATATGGGGACTATTGCCTAACGGAGATTATTGACCAAGAAAATCATCTCAATCAAACTTTTTACACCCAACCTGCCCTATTTGCTCTCGAATACGCCCTTTTTAAACTCTGGGAATCCTGGGGAATTACCCCCCATGGGGTCATGGGTCATAGTTTAGGGGAATATGTGGCCGCCTGTGTTGCTGGAGTCTTTAGTTTAGAAGATGCCTTAAAATTAGTCTTCTATCGGGCTAAATTGATGGATTCTGTGGGAAAAAGTGGCTCAATGGTCGTTATCTCCGCTAGTGAAGCTGAAATTAGTCCCTTAATTGTTCCCTATCAATCTCAGGTAGCTATTGCCGCTATTAATGGTCAGGATAATATTGTCCTCTCCGGTGCTGCAGAGACCATAGAAACCCTGGTAAAACAGCTTCAGGTCAAAAATCTGAAAATTACCCCGTTAAATGTCTCTCAAGCTTTTCATTCCCCTCTGATGGAGGAAATTTTAGACGAGTTCCGACAAATTGCTGAAACTATCACCTATCATCCCCCCCAACGAGCCTTAATTTCTAACCTTAATGGCAACTTAGTCAATTTTGAGGTCACTACTGCCGATTATTGGTGTCGTCATCTCCGGTCTTCTGTTCGCTTTGCCGATGGGATAAAAACCTTACTGGACAACGGTTATGAGGTATTTGTCGAATGCGGCCCCCATCCCGTTTTATCGGCCATGGGCAGCGTAGTGGATAAAAATCATCCCTGTCTTTGGTTGCCCAGTTTGCGTCGTCAAACCTCTGACCGACAACAGATCCTCGAGAGTGTCAGTCAGCTTTATCTGCGGGGATTCGCCCTGAATTGGCAAGAGATAACGGCCAATCAAGACAGTAAACCCTGTATCTTACCGACCTACACCTTTGAAAGAAGTAGTTATTGGCTAAAAACAGGCGAAAACACTTTACCTTTAACCCTGATTACCAATTCTTCCCCCTCAATTGAACAGTTATTGGACCGAGGCGACTTGACCGCAGAAGAAGCGCAATTATTGCCTAAATTGTCGAAATATCTCCTAGAAACACCTCCTCAACCGCCAGAAGTTGTCAAAACCACCACTGCATCATCTTCTGGTCATCTAATTACCCTTGACTCTCTTTTGGCCACACCCGCAGAGCAACAGCTTAAACAACTAGAAACCTACATTATCGGTGTTTTAGAACAGATTACCGGTTTATCCATGGTCAAGCTACATACCAAGCAACCGCTCTCTAGTTTAGGCTTAGATTCTCTCATGTCCAGTCAATTACGACGTCAACTAGAGGAGGATTTAAAAATTATTGTTCCCGTGGAATACCTAACGGGATTGAGTATTGAGCAGTTTTTACCGCAAATATTCAACTTAATCACCCAAAACTCCCAACCTGCAACTAGCAACAAAACTCCTCTCCCCTCAAAACAGAAAAAACCAATCAGGACGACTAAAGCCGAAAATATCTCTAATGATCCGAAACTTTGGCTAATTCGTAAACAAGCTAATCCTAACGCCCGCATTCGTCTATTTTGTTTTCCCTACGCCGGTGGGGGTGCCTCCGTATTCCAAAATTGGCTGAATTACTGCCCCACGCAAGTGGAATTTTGGGCGATTCAACTACCCGGACGCGAAACGCGCCTTCAGGAAACTGCGATTACATCGCTAAAATCCCTGATTAATCGTCTCATTCCGATTCTGACTCCCTATTTAGACCAACCTTATGCTTTTTTTGGTCATAGCATGGGTTCTTTAATCAGTTTTGAATTAACCAGAGAATTAGCGAAAACTCGGCAAAATCTGCCCCAACATTTATTTATGTCTGGATTTCGAGCGCCTCAAATTGTCAATCCCGATTTACCCATTCATCGTCTGGGAGATGAGCAATTTTTAGCAGCTTTAGGTCATTTTCAAGGAACTCCGGAAACTCTCCTCAAAAATCCCGATTTAATGGCGGCTTTTTTACCAATTTTACGAGCAGATTTCAAACTCCTAGAGACCTATTCTTATCAACAAGGTCAACCCTTAAATTGTCCTATTACCGTTTTTGGAGGCGACAACGATGCCAAGGTTTCTGCACCTCAATTACAACAATGGCAACTGCAAACCAATCAAGATTTTGTCCTGCATACCTTACCAGGAGGACATTTCTTTATCAATCAACATACGGAGAAAATTATGAAAATAATTTGCCAAAGTTTACGAGAGTTTCCTGAACAAATGACTGCCTAATTAACCAATTATTCAAGGGAGAAAAATCATGACTTTAGATTACAAAGAGCAATACTGTATTATTGGGGCTGGTGCCGCAGGATTAGCGGCGGCTAGAGCCTTAAGCAAAGCCAAAATTCCCTTTAATGTTATCGAATCTGCTCAGGATGTTGGGGGTATTTGGATTTATGACCGTCCCGATAGTCCAATGTATAAAAATACGCATCTAATTGGCCATAAAACCACACAACCTTTTTCCGATTTTCCCATGCCAAAAGATTACCCAGATTATCCCAATCATCGGTTAGTCTATGAATATCTTCGCAATTATGCCGCTCATTTCAATCTCTATGATTTCATGGAATTTAATCTCAGCGTAGAGAAAGTAAAAAAGGTGGGTAACTTTTGGGATGTCAGCCTTAGCAACCAAGAAACCAGACGATACCGAGGAGTTTTAATCGCTAGTGGTTATCACAATAAACCGAATATTCCTCAATTTACTGGTCATTTTGACGGTGAAATTATCCATGCAAAAGATTATGATAATCCTGCTCAACTAAATGCTAAAAAAGTCCTAGTAGTTGGAGCGGGACAATCAGCCATGGATTTAGTCGTCGAAGCGGCTATCAATGGTAGTAAAACTTTCCATAGTACCCGTCGTGGCTTTCTCTGTATGCCGAAATTTTTGTTTGGTTTGCCCCCAGAATGGGTGATGATTAACACGCCAATTATGAATCTAATTCCAGCCCAAGAACACATGAAAATGATGGCTTTATTATCCCCAATAGCTCTATTTTTACAAGGAGTTAATCTCAAAAAGCTCAATATTCCTACAGACTGTAAAAGTAACGGTCTAATTATTCCCAACAGTGACCAACAAATCTATCGTTATTATGTGCATGGAGATGTCAGCCATAAGCCTAATATCCAAGAATTAGACGGAAAGAAAGTTATTTTTGCCGATGGCAGTACAGAAGAAATTGATCTGATTATCTACGCAACTGGTTACAAAATTGAATTTTCTTTTATTGACAAATCGGATTTGAATTGGCAAGAAGGAACCACCCAGCCCAACCTCTATATGAATGTTTTTCACCCAGAGGAAAATAACCTGTTTGTCATCGGAATGGTTCATCCCACTGGCACCCACTGGCGAGTATTTGAAGAACAAAGTAATTTAGTGGCAGCTTATCTACAAGCTCAGGATAAAAAATCCCGGTTTGTCTATAAATTTGAAAAGCTAAAACGTCAAATTAGTTCCAATTTAAGCGCCGACAATAAACACCATAGCGGTACTCACTCCTTAGTGATTGACAAATTGGGTTATATACGCCAAGCCCAAGGATTAGCTCGCCGATTACTGGCTTAAATCTCCCACCATAATTCACCCCCTGAAATCCCTCTATCTTAACTCCAATGCCCTACATTATTGAGACAGCTACCGGTTTTCCAGAACATTACTATCCCCAAGAGGTTCTAGAAGTCAATATCAGAAATCATTGTGCTAATCTTCTTCAAGATTATTGCCTCAGAAATCATCTCGACTTCCAGGAACAAACCTTTTTTGATTTAGAACAAATTCATCGTTTTTTCAGTAATGTCAAAATTCAAGGGCGATACTTCACCATTCCCCTAGATGAATTCGATGCCGATAATCCTCCCGGAATCGCCCAACCCTTTCGTCAAATGGTCGATCTAACTATGGATTTAGTAACATCGACAGTAACTAATTTGCTGAAAAAAGCCGCTCTTTCTCCTAAAGAAATCTCCCTAGTTACCTCCGTTACTGTTCTTCCTTCCGTTCCTTCCCTAGAAAGTTTACTCCTCAATCGTCTAGATTTTTCCCTCGATATCAAGCGGCAAGCGTTATCAGGTGTCGGCTGTTTGGGGGGTGCCCAAGGATTAGCCAGAGTAAACGATTATCTGCAAGGACATCCCACCGAAGCAGCGATCTTGTTTACCACCGATCCCTCCTCTGGCCTTTGGCAAGGGTCAATTCATAGCGATTTAACGGAATTATTGGGACAATTACCCGAAGATCAGTCTCAATATAGCAATATCATTATGACCCTTGTGGTAGCGGCTTTATTTGGCGATGGAGTCGGCACTGTTCTCTTAGCGGGAGATGAACATCCCTTAGTCAAGCAAGGTAAAGCAAAACTGAAGATTATCGGCACTCAATCGCTGTTAATGCCCCACACAGAGCATTTAATGGCATTACCTTTAACAGACTACGGTTTTCGCCAAATTCTTCGCCCAGAAGTCTCTGATTACGTCAAGGGTGGGGTGAGAAAAGCGGTGACATCTTTACTGGAAAAAACAGGAGTTTCCCTCGACGAAATTGTCTGTTGGATGGTGCATCCGGGGGGTCCAAAGATTCTCGATGCAATAGTTGAAGAATTCCAGTTAGAACCGGATGTTTTACAGGTTAGTTGGGATATTTTGGCAGAAATTGGCAATATTGCCTCTGCTACTATCCTCTGCATTCTCGATGAAACCCTCTCCCGTCCCCATCCTCCCACGGGTTCCTACGGATTAATAATTTCCATGGGGCCTGGATTTGCTCAAGAAGCCATTTTAGTTCAATTCTAAGGATATTTAAGGATGTTAAGCCAAATAGTTTTCATTGCCCTGATTAGTTACATTATTGTCCAACGAGTGCGCGTTACTCGTCTGAGTAAACAGAATATGGCCAAAGTCTTAGCGGAAGGTGGCAAACTGCATAGTTCTAATTATGTGGGATTCGTCAAGATTTTCCAATCTAGCTGGATGCTTTGCATGATCGGGGAAGTTTATCTGCTCAACAGACCTTTTATTCCAGCATTGGCTTTATTTTCGCTAATTACTACCTTTTTAGCTCAAAAGCTCCGCTATGCCTCCATTGAAGCTTTAGGCGATCGCTGGATTCATAAGGTGGTCACGGTTCCCCAGACACCCGTGATCGACAATGGCATTTATCAATATATCCGTCATCCTAACTGGTGCGCCATGATCACGGAATTAGCGGTGGTTCCCCTGTTTCATACCGCTTATCTGACATCTATAGTCTTTAGTCTCCTGAATGCTTGGTTATTAATCCAACGCATTCCGGCTGAAGAAGAAGCTTTGAGTCAAGACACCAATTATCAAGCAGTTTTCGCCAATACTCCCCGTTTTATTCCTAGTTTTAACGCAATTTTCTCTCGCAAACAGCAACCGCTTAAAAGTTAATTGCCACGGATAGCAGGGCCGGTTCCCTAGGGCCCTTTAATTACCCCTCATACCTGAATTTAAAGGAGAAAGAAAATACCATGGACTCTCTAATTGTTTCCGAAAATATTATTAGCGACAATTTAACTGACGCTCTACAAGAATGGGAAAATTTATTAGGCTCCGAATATGTCAGCACCGATAACAAAAAACGCCTAGAAGCCGAGACCGCTACCTACGAAACCCATGCTAAAATCCCGGCAATTATTCGCCCGGGTAATCGTCAAGAAGTCCAAGAATCTCTAAAAATTGCTAATCGCTATCAAACCCCTGTCTATCCTATTAGTACAGGTAAAAATTGGGGTTATGGTTCGCGAGTTCCTAGCCGCACCGGTTCGGTTTTAATGGATTTGAGTCGATTAAATCAGATTTTGGATTACAATGAAACCCTAGCTTATGTAACTATTGAAGCGGGTGTTACTCAGCGACAACTCTACGATTTTTTGCAAAAAAATGGCAATAAATTATTAATGAGTGTCACTGGTTCGACTCCTGATTCTAGTATTATTGGCAATGTTCTCGAACGAGGTGAAGCCAAAGGAATTTTGGGCGATCGCTTTAATCATGTCTGTGGAATGGAAGTAGTTTTGCCCACCGGTGAATGTGTTCATACGGGATTTAATCGCTTTGAAAATTCCCAAATAGGGGCGGTCAATCGTTGGGGAGTCGGTCCCTATTTTGATGGAATTTTTACCCAATCTAACCTAGGAATCGTCACCAAAATGACTTTTTGGTTAACCCCCTATCCTGAATATTTTCAGGCTTTTTTCTATAGCATCGATCAAGAAAATAAATTAGAGTTATTGATCGATAAACTACGTCAACTGAAAATGGCAGGGGTAATTAAAACGACCTTCCACATTAATAATAACTACCGAATGTTGTCCATTCAACAACAATATCCCTGGCAAGAATGCCAAGAAAAAACCCCTTTACCCCCCGATTTGTTAGAACAATTAAGTCATCAATGGGGCGGCGGTGTTTGGATAGGAGAAGGAGCTTTATATTCGGCTTCACCAGAACAAGGAAAAGTCGAAAGAAAACTAATTGAAAAAGCCTTGAAAGGAATTGTCAATAAACTTATGTTTTTTGATGAAAATAAGTTCAAAATGGCCAGCAAAATGAGTCCCATTTTTAAAGTATTTACCGGTGTGGAAATTAAGGACAAGGTGGATTTAATTTATCACAAAAATCCCCAACGAGGAATGATTACCGAAAAAGTGCTGAAAATGGCCTATTGGCGCAAAAAAACGCCTCCCACTGATAAGTTGAATTTAGATCTGGATGCCTGTGGCATGATTTGGTGTGTTCCCGCCGTTCCTTTTCTGGGAAATCATCTCAGAAATGCTCTCAATATTATCAGCAGCATCGCTCAAAAATATGGTTATGAACCTAATATCGGCATTAACTGTATTACCGAGCGCAATATCAACATCAATGCTGCCATTTTTTATGATCGATTGCTAGAAGGAGAAGACCAAAAAGCCTTAAATTGTCACGATGAAATGTTGGCAGAATTGATCAATAAAGGCTATTATCCCTACCGTCTTAGTACCCACTCTATGAATAGTTTACCCCTAGCCAAAGACGATTATAGTTGCTTAATCCAGAAAATTAAAGACAGCTTGGATCCCAATCACATTCTCTCACCCGGTCGCTACGAATTTCTTTAAATAAGTCTAACAATCTACTGCTAACTGCCCATCTATCCCCCAATTCTAATGACTTCTAGCACTTCTAGGAAATGGCAACATCTCCGAATAGATTATCTTCCTTATATCACTGGTTGGTTTGGTAACTTTATCGTTAATAATGCCCTTCTAACCATGCTAATCTATCGCTACGACCCTGGCATTCCTAATGACTATAACTTATCCATTTTATTGCCCTCTGCTTTAGTGGGGATAGCGATAATGATTAGCCGTATTGCTGGGGCTTTTGTGCAGCCAGTGATCGGTTATTTTTCCGATCGCTTTTGGAGTCCTTGGGGCAAAAGAAGACCATTTATACTGGTCAGTTTACTCCCTTTAATTGGTGGTTTTATCCTGTTATTTAATCCCCCTAATAACTTAAATCAAACCACTTACTTCATTTATTTAGTCACCATGCTTTGGGTGTTTTATGTGGGTATGGCATCCTACCATGTTCCCTATTTAGCCTGGTTGCCCACTCTCGCTAAAAGCCCAGAAGGAAGGGTTAAATTATCAACTCAAATCGGAATTTTTGGTTTAGTTGGTGCCACCATTGGTGGGATTATTGCCCCTTGGTTAACTGATAGCTATGGCTTTCAGGGCATGGGGATTGCTATTAGTCTTATTGGGGTAATTACTCTAGCCATGCCCTTGCTAGAAAAAGAAGAATATACTCCTTCTAAGGGCAAATATCCTAGCTTTAAAACCACCTTAACGGCGGCTTTTACTAATCGGACTTTTTGTATCTATATGATCACCATGATTTTGGCGTGGATGGTGATTAGTATTATCTCGGTGATTCCGACTTTTTTAGTAATTGCTCTCCTCAAACGAGAGGTAAGTTTTGCCGCCGTGATTAATACTATTATCGTCGGTAGTGCCTTGGCTGGATTTACCCTAGTTTTACCCTTAGCGCAAAAATATGGCAAAAAACTGGTTTTTCAAGGTTCTTTAATCTGGGTTGGCCTTGGTATGATTGCTATGGCCTGTGGTCGCTTTTGGTGGCAAGATTCTTTAATTCCTTGGTTAATCCTTTCGATCATCGCTAATTTAGCCCTAGCCAGCTTTTTTAGTCTGCCGAATGCCATGTTATCGGACATTATCGATCAAGATGCGGAGCAACAAGGAATGGGCCGAGAAGCAATATTTTTTGGAACCAGGGGTCTTCTAATTCAATTTAGCCAAGGTGCGGGGTCTTTTCTAACAGGATTAATCCTTTCTTTCGGGAAAACTCCTGATAACCCCTGGGGGGTACAAATTGCCTTTTTGTCCGCCGGTATATTATCCCTAGCAGCGGCTTTTGTCCTCCGGTCTTATGCCATAAAAAAATAGTTCTTTCCTCGCTAGTCTGTTATTACTCTTGACTAAACCCTATTCATTTGGAACTAGATTATGAATTCCCCCAATCCCGTCACCAAACATCAAGAAACTGCCATCAAAAAACGGCGATTGCCCTGGCGATTAATTATTACTGGTATCCTAGCAGCCACCTCGGTTTTTGCCTATCCTACCCTGCGTAATGTCCTCTTAGAAGACACCTCTGAATCCACCACCGCAGAAGAAAGCGCTTCGTTAGCAATCGATAAGAGCAAGACGGCAGCCTTACCGGTGCGAACCTTAACTTTAACTCCTGTCACCCATCATCAAGAACCGCGCCGTTATACGGGTAATATTGTGGCTAAACGGACAAGTGAACTAGGATTTGAGCGTTCGGGACAATTAATTAGTTTATTGGTTCAAGAGGGTCAAGAGGTACGCCGAGGTACTTTAATTGCTACTCTAGATACAGGCAATTTAGAAGCACAAAAACAAGAACTCATCGCCCAGCGAGCGCAAGCTACGGCTAAACTGCAAGAATTACAAGCTGGTTCCAGGAAAGAAAGTATCGCCGCAGCCCAAGCAAAAGTCCGAGATCTCAGGGAACAATTAGCTTTAGCCGAATCTAAATACCAAAGACGGCTAGGATTGTATCAAGAAGGGGCAATTACTAGAGAACAACTCGAAGAAGTGCAAACCGATGTTAATGCCCAACAAGCGAGAATTGATCAAGCCCAAAGTGAATTAGATGAACTCAAGGCCGGTACTCGTCCCGAATTGATTTCTCTGCAAAAAGCCGTTATTGACCAATTTGATGCCCAACTGAAGAATATTAACTTAGAGATTGAGAAAAGCCAACTTCAAGCACCCTACGATGGCACTATTGCCCTCCTTCACGTCAATATTGGCACTGTTGTTTCTGCAAGTAATCCGATCGTTCGTTTAGTGGAAAGTAATAAACTGGAAGCGCGTATAGGGGTTCCCATTGACCAGTCCGAAAACTTACCAATTGGGAGTAAACATCGTTTAAAAATTGGTGACAAAATAGTAACAGGACAAGTCACTGCAACCTTACCCCAAGTTGATCCGACTACCCGTACCGCCACGGTTATTTTAAGTTTAAATCAGACTCAAGGCCTGATTCCGGGGCAAGTGGTCAGCCTAGAATTATCTCAATCAGTTCCACAATCGGGCTATTGGTTGCCCACAGAAGCTTTAGTACAAGGCACGAGAGGATTATGGTCTTCCTATGTTCTAGGAGCAGCTAATCCCGATAATCCTCGACAATTTACCGTCAAACGCCAAGATTTAGAAGTTCTAGCGATTCAAGGCGATCGCTTATTGGTGCGCGGGACTTTAACCTCCGGTGATCGAGTGATCGTCGAAGGGGTTCACCGCATCGTACCCGGGCAAATGGTGGAAATTTGGTAGTCAGCGGTCATTAATCAGCTTTATTATCCCTAATAATCTCCAATGAATAACTTGTTTGAACGTAAACCTAGATTACTAATTCTGACCTTAATTCTGATTATTGTCTGGGGATTGTCTTCCTTTCAAATTTTGCCGCGCATGGAAGATCCCGAAACAATTAATCGAGGTGCCACCATTACCACCAATTTACCCGGTGCCAGTCCTTATCGGGTCGAATCCCTAGTGACCGAAAAAATTGAACAATCTCTCTCTAGCATCAAAGAAATTAACCTGATTGAGTCCTCCTCAGAATTAGGGAGTTCCACGGTCAATATTCAACTTAAAGATGAAGTCACTGATGTGGATCCCGTCTGGTCACGCATTCGCGATCGGATTACCGATGTCATCCCGGAACTACCCCCAGAAGCCCAAAGACCCTTATACGAAGAAGGATATAGTAAAGCCTTTAGTTTATTGACTGCCATCCTTTGGGATCTAGATACCGCTCCTAATTACGCTATTTTACGCCGACTTGGCCAAGAACTGTTCGATGAATTAGAAGCCCTTTGGGGAACCGAAAGGGTCGAATTAGTCGGGGTTCCGGCCGAGGAAATTTTAGTCGAAATTGATCCGGTGAAATTATCCTCCCTAGGCCTAACTGCCGTCGAAGTTGCCCAACAAATTCAAACCAGTGATGCCAAGGTCGCCGCCGGACAACTTCGCAGCAATCGCAATAATTTATTATTGGAAGTCGATACCAGTTTAGAATCACTCTCTCGGATTCGAGCAATTCCGATTCGTTACAGTAATGAGGGACAATTTACCCGTTTAGGAGATATCGCCCTAGTTACCAGGGGAATTCAAGAACCGCCGCCAGAACTAACTATTATTAACGGTAAACCGGCTATTGTGGTGGCCGCTATGATGGAATCGGGGCAACGCATAGATGAATGGACAACGGCAGCCCAGGCCAAGTTAGATCTGTTTCGACCCTCTCTCCCCCAAGGTGTGAGCCTCAAGATAATTTTTGCCCAAAATCGTTATGTGGCTAACCGAATCGATGGATTATTCAGCAACATAATCCTAGGGCTACTCTGTGTCATGGGGACAGCTTTTGTGATGATGGGATGGCAGTCCGCCTTGGTGGTAAGTCTATCCTTGCCCTTATCGATCCTGATGGTCTTTGCTGGTATGAATCTCTGGCAAATTCCCCTACATCAAATGTCGGTGACAGGAATTGTTATTGCTTTGGGACTTTTGATCGATAACGCTATTGTGATTGTCGATGAACTGCAAAAAGGACTACGGACCGGAATAGCTCACGAACATATTGTTGCTGAAACCGTTAAACAGTTAGGGATTCCCCTCTTAGCTTCTACCCTAACCACGATTTTGTCTTTTATGCCGATCGCTCTTTTGCAAGGAGGCACCGGCGAATTCGTGCGTACTATCGCCCAAACAGTGATCTTAGCCTTGGTTAGTTCTCTAATTTTGTCCCTAACGATTATTCCTATTCTCAGTTTACGTTTATATCAACTGACTCATCGATCGCACCAGACAAAAACCCATTGGTGGGATACGGGAATTAATTTACCGCTCCTAACGGGGTTGTATCGCCAAATTTTGAAGTTAATTCTCTATTTTCCCGTATTAGGTCTGGTTATTGGCTTGATTATTCCAATTGCTGGCTTTGTTGTCGCCGGCACTCTCCCGGAAGAATTCTTTCCGCCGGCAGAACGAGATCAGTTAACCCTAGAAATCGAACTGGCCCCCACCACAACCCTAGAACTAACTCAGGTAAAAGTGGCTCAAGCTGAAAAAATACTGCTAGATCATCGAGAAATTGCAGAAGTTCACTGGTTTTTAGGGCGTAATGCTCCCCCCTTCTACTATAATCTCTCCGATGGCGTCAAAGACTCTCCTAATTTTGCCCAAGCATTGATTCAACTTCGGCAAGTTTCTGATGATCCCCAATTGATCGAAACCTTACAAAAACAATTAAGTCAAGCTCTACCGATGGCTAGGGTATTAGTCAGCCCCCTAGAACAGGGTCCACCGGTGGGCGCTCCGATCGAAATTAGGGTTTATGGCTCAGAATTGGAGATGTTAAGGAAAATTGGCGAGTCCTTACGGGAAGAACTGGCAAAAATACCCGAAATAACCTATTCTGTTGCTGATTTAAGTGAAATTCAAGCTAAATTAGCCTTAAAAATTAATGAAGAAAAAGCTCGACTGATTGGTTTGGATAATGCGGCGATCGCAAGTCAATTGGATAACCTTTTAGAAGGTTCTGTGGGTGGCTCGATTTTAGAAGCAACGGAAGAATTACCCGTACGAGTCCGAGTCGGTAATCGCGATCGCGAGCAACTGCCACAAATTGCCTCTTTAAATATTCTCGGTAATTCCGCCACTGCTGAACGGGCGAATATTTCCCTTTCCTCCGTGGCAGAATTTGATTTTCTCCCCGAATTAGCCACGATTCCTCGACGAAATGGCAAGCGAATTAATACGGTGAAGGCCTATGTTCAAGCTGATGCGATCGCTGCAACGGTTTTAGACGAATTTCGCCAAAACTTAGAATCGGGCAAATTTTCCCTTCCGCCAGGGTATCGGCTCGAATTTGGCGGAGAGGAAGAAGAAAGAGATACGGCTGTGGCTAATCTAATTGCTAGTGTGGGAGTCTTGACGATTCTAATGCTATCAACCCTTGTTCTTTCTTTTAACTCCTTCCGTCTTGCTGCTCTAGTTACTGTCGTCGGTATTAGTTCGATTGGACTAGCCTTATTTTCCCTCTGGTTATTTGAATATCCCCTAGGATTCATGTCGATTTTAGGCACTATCGGCTTAGTTGGGGTTTCCGTTAATGATTCTATTGTCGTGGTAGCGGCTTTACAAGCTTTACCCCCCCATCTTCAACGCCAACGAAAGGCAATCCGGGAAGTGGTCATTGCTTCCACCCGTCACATTCTCACCACTACCTTAACCACGGTGACGGGATTTGTGCCATTATTTCTCTACGGCGGCGCTTTTTGGGAACCCCTCGCTCTCTGTATTTCCATCGGGGTGATGGGAACTACCCTAAGCGCACTGGTATTTGTCCCGTCGGGATGGTACTATCTCGCTCAAGCCCAAAAGGTTTCCCCTCTGTCTGTTTCTGAGTAGCTTGATTAAATACCACTTTTGTAGAGACGTTGCCTAGCAACGTCTCTATTGATTTGGGTAAAAATACCCTGAAAGTCGTCTCGGCTCCACCGCTCTTATCGGATAAAATACGGAGAATTGGCTGGGTTAAATATAATCGAGTTTGAACAATAGATAAGTTTTTTAACAAGAGTAGTTTCAGATACTGATTACCCGATGGACTGGGGTAGAATTGGAAAAACCAGTCAAACTGTTTTAGCCAAGCTATTTAACTATGATTAAAATTAACTTGCTGTTCGGGTTATCTTCTCTTAAAAAATCGATAAAAAACTTTACATAAACTCAAAAGAGAGTCTGATAACTAACTCATCTAAAAGCTGAGTTAGTTATCAGACGAAGTTTTTGGGTGCTTTTGTTGATTACTTCTTAACCACCATCTTAAAGTAGAAGAAGGGAGATGAAAGTTAATCAGTTACTAAGACTCTACGAACAAGGAGAGCGGGATTTTTTAGCCATTGACTTGATGAGTCTAGATCTACAACAAGTGACTCTAATCGCTGTCAATTTTGCTGCGGCCAATTTGTGCGGAACTAATTTGAGTCGCTCTTTTCTGACTAAATCAAATCTGCGGGGAGCGAGTTTGAATTGGGCGAATTTAACCTATGCCAAATTAAGTCAAGCGCAATTAGTGGAAGCGGACTTAACCAAAGCCAATCTCACCGGGGCCTTTATGGTACAGGCAAACCTGCGTAACTCGCGATTAAGTGGGGCGGATCTTTCCCATGCTAATCTCCGGGGGGCGAATTTATGCGGGGCGAATTTATGCGGGGCGAATTTATACTTAGTTAATCTCCGGGAGGCAACCCTAGATAAAGTCAATCTCAATTGGGCTAATTTGCAGGAAGCGCGGTTAAGTGGGGCTAAATGTCGTCAGATTTCCGCTAGGGAAGCCAATTTTAGCGGCTCTTTTCTTAAAGAGGTGGACTTTCAGGGGGCCAATTTAGAAAGGGCTAATTTTAGCGAGGCACGTCTGACGGGTAGTGATTTACGCGGGGCCAATTTAGCGGGTGCTAATCTAGCGGGAGCGCGTTTACAAGAGGTAAATCTACAGGGAGCGGACTTGAGGGGTGCTAACTTGACGGGGACTTGTTTTGAGAGCGTCACCGGTTGGACAGAAACCGCCCAAGAAGATGATATTTTTCCCCTAGACTGGTTTCAGCCCCGTTTTGCCACTTAAAAGTCAATATATCTGCCGAAAGCCCCTCCTTTTCCTATCGATTAACGATTAGCTGGAGTGGTTAATCTTTGGTTAGGAATGGGGATTGGGGGAGCATTATTCGGCTCGTCCTCGAAGGGTAAAGCAGGGGGAGGAGGAGGAGTGGTAGCGGTGGGAGATGGTGCTGGAGATGGACTGGGATTAACGGCAGCGGGGGGATTGTTCGGGGTGACGACGGGTGCGGGAGAGCTAAAACCGAGGAGATCTTTGCCAAAGGGAAAAACATTAGCCCAGCGTTGAATATTGGGATGGCCAAACCAATCTTGACGGGATACCTTCACCGAGAGGAGAGGTGCGATCGCCCCTGATTTTTCGGCCGTTATTAATAAATCAATTTTATTAATACCCTGTTGTTGATTAAAACGACTGATGATAGTTTTCTCTGCTAATTGCGATGCTCTAGTCAATAATCCTTCGTAGGATTCTCCCCGTTTAACTGTGATGGGAAGATTAACAGTGGATTGAGCAAAAACCACATCAACGGCGATAATTCCCGTCAGCAGCGTTAAAACAGTAATAGACTTGTACATAGGACAGACGGTTAAACAGGCACTCCCTGGCTAGGGTCGGGATCTTCCCTGTTAGAGTTCCCCGATCGCTTTCTTAAATTACCACGATCGATCTCTGGCCACAATTGAAAATTTTCCGGCAGCAAAAAATCGTCCTTGGCTCCTAGCAATAGGCAATAGGGGAATAATTAGGGCTGGCTGAATAAATCTAAAAACTTTGTTGGATAATATCTTTAGGCTTTTTTGCCATCAAAAAGTGCCAGCCATTGGAGTGATCAGAGGGGAAAATTCCGGGACTTTTTCCCTGAAAATTAGGCAATTGACCACCTGAAAATGGCTAAAACCCCACACCCGACACCCCACCCCCACGAAAAACTGTTTCAGCATAACCTAATTATATTTGGCTATATCGACCAGAGGGTTTTAACTATGACACAAACTAGCGAAACCGTTACCTATTCTCTCGAATCTGTCCTGACAAGGATCGAGAGTAAAATCGACAGTCTCCAAAGAGATGTTAATCAGAAAATTGACTCTCTCCAAAGAGATGTTAATCAAAAATTTGACAGTCTCCAAAGAGATGTGGATCAGAAAATCGACAATCTCCAAAGAGATATGGATCAAAAA